>NZ_JBVVPV010000011.1:0-149612 GCF_055811735.1 Mesorhizobium sp. WSM4850
GAGCCGCCTCGACCCAACCGCAACTCGTCGCGGCGAAAAGAACGCCCGGCTTAATCACCGACTTCTTCAACACAATCGGTCAGAACCGGCCGTTAAATTGACGGACGTCCAACGGCGGAAGTCGACCCCTTGGCGGAAGTTAGTACCAGCCTCCTAGGCGCCAAAATAACGCGGCAACGGAACTCACGACGTTGGACGTTAGATGGGTTGGTCAATCGACCCTGTTCACTCGCCCATCGTCTTTAGAGCCCGGGCGTGATTTTATTCAAAGCGCATGTCGATCCGCCGGGGGCTGGTTCGTCGACTTATTTGCGAGACTGTTCAGCGGCCACCACGTCCGCGGCTCGCCTCAGGAGGAGTTCTCAAATGCGCTTCATGTCGTTCGTCACTTCCGCCCACGCCGGACCGCCAACGGCGGAACTCATCGAGGCGATGAACAAGCTCGCCGACCGGGAAATCAAGGCCGGCCGCATGGTCGACATGGGCGGGCTCACGCCGGTCGCGATGGGCGCGCAGGTGCGCATCGCCGATGGGAAGCTCAGCGTCATCGATGGCCCGTTCGTCGAGGCGAAGGAGGTCATCGGCGGCTACGCGATCATGGAGTTCCGGAACAAGGAAGAGGCTGTGGCATCGGCGGTCGAGTTCATGCAGCTCCACAAGGATTTCATGCCGGATTGGGAGGGCACGTGCGAGGTCCGCGCGTTTGCCGGCCCTTGAGGCGACGTTCCTGCAGACGCGGTCGGCGGCCATGACGGTCGCCGACGCCCATCGCACGATCCTCGCCGTGTGGCGGATCGAGCAGCCCCGGCTGATCACCAGTCTGGCGAGGATGCTGCGCGATGTGCCGTTGGCCGAGGATTTGACGCAGGAAGCCCTGCTGGCCGCCATTGAGCGGTGGCCCGCCACAGGCGTTCCGGAAAAACCCGGCGCCTGGCTGATGGCGACCGCCAAGCGCCGGGCCCTGGATCATCTGCGCCGCAGCCGGATGCTCGAGCGCAAGCACGACATTATCGCCTGGGACATGGAGGAGGAGCAGCAGGCAATGCCCGACCTCGACTCGGCCCTGGACGACGACATAGGCGATGAACTGCTTCGGCTCATCTTCACCGCCTGTCACCCGCGACTATCGCGCGAGGCGCGCGCGGCGCTGGCACTGCGGATGATCTGCGGCCTGACAACCGAGGAGGTCGCCAGGGCCTTCCTGTTGCCGGAGGCGACGATCGCCCAGCGCATCGTGCGCGCGAAGCGAACTCTTTCGGAATCGGGGCTGGCCTACGAGACCCCAAGCGGCGAGGAGCTCTCAAAGCGGCTCTCCTCGGTGCTGGAGGTCGTCTACCTCGTCTTCAACGAAGGCTACACCGCGGCGAGCGGCGAGGACTGGCTGCGCCCCCAACTCTGCAATGAAGCGCTTCGCATGGGCCGCGTGCTCACCTCCGTCGTGCCGCACGAGCCCGAAGCCTATGGACTGCTCGCTCTGATGGAGCTGAACGCCTCGCGCACGGCGGCTCGTACTGACGCCGAGGGCGAGCCAATCCTCATGCTGGACCAGAACCGCGCATTCTGGGACCAGCTCCAGATCCGGCGCGGGATGCAGGCGCTCGGGCGAGCGCGCGAATTAGGCGGAGCGGGGGGCATTTACGCCCTACAGGCAGCGATTATCGCCTGCCACGCCCAGGCGAGGACGGCAAGTGATACCGACTGGTCGCGCATCGCCGAACTATATGCGGAGCTGGTGGCTGTCGTGCGCTCGCCAATCATCGACCTCAACCGCGCGGTTGCCGTCGGCATGGCCGAGGGCCCAGAAGTGGCGCTGGTGATCGTGGACCGCCTTTCGCGCGAGCCGGCGCTCAAAGGCTATCACCTGCTGCCGAGCGTTCGCGGCGACCTCCTCCACAAGCTCGGCCGCTACGAGGAGGCGCGCGCCGCGTTCGAAGCAGCCGCGGCGCTGGCGGGCAACAGGCGGGAACATGCCCTGTTGAGGCGGCGCGCCGCCGAGGCGGCCGACGCAGCGATGTCATCATAATCCCTGATCAGACAAGGACATGATCGACCCAGGATCGACTGCTTCCGGGCTTTTGTCATTTTCCTGCAAGATCTGACTTGGATATCGCGGAACGTCCGCTGTCCCACCCGGCCCGAACTTCCAAGGTGAAACGGCAGCTTAGGGTCAGAACCGCTGGTTGCGCTCAATGTGCGATTTTGGGAATGGATATAGGCTCCCGAACGCTTCTGACATTCAGCCTCTAAGCCGCAAGTCCGCCAACGGCCGCAAGGCTGACTGTCAGCAACGCGCCGCCAAATCGACCGTTCACCTACGAACCCTTGCCGCGTGAAAGCCGACATCCCTGTTGAGGACGTTAGGCGTTCCGGAACTACGGCAAGAGATCCGTCACAGCGCGCCCACTTCCGTCCATTGCCATAGGGAAGCTGGCATGTTCGTGGATGATTTTCCAAGAACCGGCGATGCGCCTTAGCACGATGGTTCGCCGGCTCCAGGAGTCGACCTTTGTGCCATCGGTCTTGATGCCAGTCATGCGCGACAGCCCGAAGGCCACTGCAAGATCGCCGTCGATCATGAGCTGCGGGTCAGCCATGTGAACGGTGACGCCGTTGCGCCAAGTTTCAAACCAAGCATTTATCCCTTCGATGTCGCGTGCCTGTTCGCCTCGATAGGCAAGCGGCGGCGGCAGATCGAAAACCACGACATCCGGATCCATGGCATCGAGGTTGGCGCGGGCGTCCCCCTTGGCAGTTGCGTCTTCCTGGCCCCGGATGACAGACAAGACTTCCTTTTCAGACATATCGTTGCTCCTTCATTTTCTGGAACGACGAGGCCGGGGCGATCAATCCGACATCGACACCATTCGTAACAAATATGGCCGGTCCTAGCTGCTGTTGCATCGTGGCATCATCGGGGCTCTAGTGGCCCACCACGAGTGCCAATACGACTAAGAGCCCGACCAGCAAGATGGCTGGTCGAACGACATCAACCGCGTTGGGTTGGGGCATGGCGGGTGGCGTCTTTAGTTCCAGCCGAGTTACCAACGCGGCATGAGACTTTCGATCATTGGCTTCACTGGTGCACCGGCAGCATGCCGCGTGGTTCACGAGTTTGCCGGCGTGGATTGCCTCACTTCGACCCTTGAGATGGCCGTTGCTACTGCCTGAAAGCAGACATTGTTGCGACCATTCTGGACGTCGCGGTTGCGGCATAACCGACGTTCGCGCGAGAACTGGAGCCAAGCGGTCAATACGTTGGGATTCAGTTCGCCGCGCCGACCCGCTTGCGCTCCCGGGTTTCCAGCAGCTTCGTCAGCCAGTCTGGATCCATCTCCGGCACGGAGGAGAGAAGCAGTTCGGTATACGGAGCATGCGGCGGCGTCAGGATTTCGGTCTTGAGCCCCTGCTCGACGACTTTGCCTTGATGCATGACGACAATTTCGTCTGCGATTGCCCGCACCGTCGCGATGTCGTGCGTGATGAAAATGTAGCTGACTCCGAATTCTTGTTGGAGCCGCATAAGAAGCTTCAGGATCTCTTCCTGTACGATCTGGTCGAGGGCCGAGGTCACCTCGTCGCAGATGATGAGCTCCGGATTAGCAGCCAGCGCCCGGGCAATGCAGATGCGCTGCTTCTGACCGCCCGAGAGTTCGCCCGGCAGACGGTCGAGGAAGCTTTCGTCCATCTCGATCATGTGCATGAGTTCGCCAACGCGGCGGTCGCACGCCGCCCCTTTGAGGCCGAGATAGAACTCGAGTGGCCGGGAGATGACCTCCTCGACGGTCTGACGCGGATTGAGCGCGTTGTCAGGCATCTGATAGATCATCTGGATGCGGCGCAGAATGTCTTTGGGCCTCTCTTTCAGTGTTCTTGGCAAACGATGCCCCGCAAATGAGATCGAGCCCGAGACCGGCGGCAGCAGGCCGGTGATGACGCGGGCGAGCGTTGATTTACCGGAACCAGATTCACCGACGACCGCTACCGTCCGTCCGCGCGGCACCTTGATCGATACATCCTGCAGAACCTTGACTTTCCCTGCGTAGGCGGCGGTGATGTTATCGATCGTGAGCAGATGGTCCGCGGCCGGCACTTCGGGTTTGGCTAGCTTTCGCACCGCCCAGAGCGTCCTCGTATAGTCTTCGGCCGGCGCCGCAAGCATCTGGCGTGTTTCGGCCTCCTCCACAGTACGGCCATGGCGCAGAACCATGATCCGGTCCGCCATCTGCGCAACCACCGCCAGATCATGCGTGACGTAGATCGCGGCAGTGTTGAACTCTTCGACAATCTTGCGGATCGAGGCGAGGACCTCCACCTGTGTGGTCACGTCGAGCGCCGTCGTCGGCTCGTCGAAGATGATCAGGTCGGGCCGGCAGGCCATCGCCATCGCGGTCATTGCCCGCTGCAACTGCCCTCCGGAGACCTGGTGAGGATAGCGGAAGCCGATGCTGTCCGGATCCGGCAGGTGAAGACGCCGGTAAAGTTCGATGGCATCCCGATTCGCTGCCTCGCGACTGGCGATCCCGTGCGCCACGACCGTTTCGACGGTCTGATCGAGGAGCCGGTGGGCCGGGTTGAAGGAGGCGGCCGCGCTTTGCGCGACATAGGCGATGCGCGAGCCTCGGAGCCGCCGCCGTGCGGTTTCGCTCATGGCGAGGAGGTCGATCCCGTCGAACAGGATCGATCCTTGCGTTATCCGGCAACCTGGCTTGGCATATCCCATCGCGGCAAGCCCAATGGTGGATTTTCCGGCGCCGGACTCGCCTATGAGGCCGAGAACCTCACCGCGCTTTAGCGAGAGATCCACACCGCGAACGATCGGGTGCCAGCGCTCGTCGGAAAACCCTTCGACGTGAAGGTCGCGAACGCTGAGGAGTTTCGTTCCCTTTTCGCGTGGGCCAGAATCCTTACTTTTCATCGCGCAACCCGCTTGTCGTGTGCAGGAACCAATCGACAACGAAATTCACAGAAACCGTGAGAAGGGCGATCGCGCCTGCCGGCAAGAGCGGAGTGATGTCGCCATAGGTGATGAGGGTGGCGTTTTCCCGCACCATCGAGCCCCAGTCGGCTGTCGGGGGCTGGATGCCGACGCCGAGAAAGGAGAGCGCGGCGATGGTGAGGAAAACGAAACAGAAGCGCAGACCGAATTCCGCGATCAGCGGCGGCAGCACGTTGGGCAGGATCTCCTTGGTCAGAATCCATCTCGGCCCTTCGCCACGCAGTTGCGCGGCTTCGACATATTCCATGACGGCAACATTCAGCCCGACCGCACGCGCCAGCCGAAATACGCGGGTTGAATCGAGCAGGGCGATGATGAGGATCAGGCTGGTGACCGAGGAACCGAAGATGGATAGCAACACCAGCGCGAAGATGAGGCTCGGGATCGACATCAGCACGTCTACCGCGCGTGACAAAATTTGGTCGAGCCAACCCCGGTACATCGCGGCCAGCAAGCCGAGAGTGACGCCGACCGCGAAGGACAGAAGCGTAGTCGCGAGAGCGATGCCGACCGTATTGCGCGCGCCATAGATCAGCCGGGTGAGCACGTCGCGGCCGAGTTGGTCGGTCCCGACGATGAATTCCTGGCTCCAGGGCGCGAAGGCTTCGCTGAAAACCTGCGTTTCCCCGTAGGGCGCTATCCAGGGCGCCGACAGCGCGACGAAGACATAGCCAAGGATGACCACGATGCCGAACCAGGCGCTGAAGGGAGCCTTTCTGAGTGCGGTTTTTACCCGCGAGGCGCGCGTGCGCCTTTGTCTCGGAACCGCCACGGCGTGTTCGATACTGGTCATCGCGGGTGCAAAAGCCTCGGATTGGTGGCGATGGAAATGATGTCGGCGGTCAGGTTGAGCAGGATGTAGGTTGCCGCGAAAATCAAGGCGCAGGCTTGCACGACCGGAACATCCCTCGACTTGACCGCATCGACCATCAATTGGCCGATGCCGGGATAGACGAACACCACCTCGACCACGACCACGCCGACGATGAGATAAGCGAGGTTGAAAGCAATTACCGTGACGATGGGCGCCCAGGCATTAGGCAGGGCGTGTCTGAGAACGATTGCCATTGGCGACATTCCCTTGAGCCGCGCCATGTCGATATAGGGGCTTGCCAGCATGTTGATAATCGCCGCTCGCGTCATACGCATCATATGGGCAACAATCACCAGCGTCAGGGTGATGGACGGCAGCGCTGCGCGCCAGACGTGCTCCCAGAACGGCGTTTGGTCACTGATATTCGCCAGTGTCGGAAATTTGGGAACCAGGTTCAGGACCCAGTTGATCGAAGACGCGAGCCACTCGGGTAGGGATTGTGCAAATTCGGTTCCGATGAACGTGTCGCGCGAGATGATGAGATAGGCCAGCATATAGGCGACGAAGAATTCGGGGAACGAAATCGTCGTCAGCGTCACCGTGTTCACCACACGGTCGAACCAGCTGTTGCGATAGAGAGCGGCGAGAATGCCGAGTCCCAGCGCGAGAGGGACCGCTATAAGGGCGGTCATCACGGCGAGGAACATCGTGTTGTAGAGCCGGGGCGCAATGATCTCGGCGACCGTGCGCCGGTAGCCGGTGCGGCTTGCGAAGGAAGAGCCGAAATCCCCCTGCACGATCTGTCCGACCCAGGCGAAATAGCGCTCGACCGGCGGACGATCGATGCCGATCTCGCGCTGGAAGGCAGCGACCGTCTCGGGCGTCGCAGATTGCCCAAGCATCGCCTTGGCGAAATCGCCCGGAAGCATGGCAATCGCCGAAAATATGATGATCGAGACGATGAAGAGCGTGATCAGGCCAAGGCCCAGGCGCTGCAGAACCGTTCTAACGACCGGGTTCATGGGCGGTACCTTCGAGCCTTTCCCCTGAAAACAGGGAACCGCCCGCGCCGCGGGCAGTTCGCCTGGCGAGCGTCACGCGGTGGCTATCCACCAGCGCTCGGCCATCTTCAGTCCGTCATTCTCCCAGTTCGGCGCCACCTCGTCATGCGCCAGTTTCTTGGACTTGGCGCTGACAAAATTGTTGAATACCAGGACGATGGCGCCGCCGTCGTCATGCGTCAACTGCTGCATTTCTGCATACATCGCGGAGCGCTTGGCCTCGTCGGTCTCCGCGCGTGCCTGGATCAGCAGTTCGTTAAAGCGAGGATTTTTCCAGAACGTGTCGTTCCAGCTGGAATCGGCCGAGTAGGCCTGCGTGAACATCCAGTCGGCCGTTGCACGACCGCTCCAATAGGAGGCGCACCACGGTTTCTTGAGCCAGACATTGTCCCAATAGGCGTCCTCGGCCTCGCGCACCACATTGACATCGATGCCGCATTGGGCCGCCGTCTCGCGGATGAGGGCGGCTGCGTCCACGGCGCCGGCGAAAGCGGCGTCGGCGACGGAAAGGTCGACCTTGAGATTTTCGATTCCCGCTTTTTTCAGATGGAAGCGCGCCTTTTCCGGATCGAACTTGTGCTGCGGCTCCGGATTGATGGCGAACCTGATCGCCGGTGCGATCGGGTTGTCATTTCCGACGGTTGCATGGCCAAGGAAGATCTTCTGCGCGATTTCCTCGCGATCGATGGCCCATTTCAACGCCATGCGCACATCGGGGTTGTCGAATGGCGCCACCGTCACGTTCATCGGCAGCGTGTAATGGCCGTATCCGGTGACCTCGAGGATTTCGATATTCGGCTTGCGCTTCAGCATACCGAGCGTTTTCAGGTCGGCGCGGCCGATATAATCCACCTCGCCGGTTGACAGCGCCGCCATACGCGCTGCGAGGTCTGTGATGGCGATAAACTCCACCTCGTCAAAATAGGGTTTGCCGTTCTTGAAGTAGTTGGGATTGCGCTTGAGCTTGGCCGAGACGCCGGGCTGAAAGTTCTCAAGCATAAAGGCACCGGTCCGGACGCCCGATTCCCAGTCCGCCTTTCCGTCCTTGGCAGGCATGACGACAAGGTGATAGTCGCTCATGATGTAGGGAAAGTCTGCATTGCCGCTGTTTAGTTTAAAAACGATCGTTTCCGGACCGTCCGCCTTGATATTGGTCACCGATTCCAGCAGCGACTTCGCCGCCGATTTGGTGTCGACTCCCATGTGGTATTGCATCGAGGCGACCACGTCGTCCGCTGTTACGGTCTTGCCGTTGTGGAAGGTCGCACCTTTGCGCAGCTTGAAGACCCATGTCGTCGCGTCGTCCGAGGTCTCGAAGCTCTCGGCAAGGTCCGGTTGGATGCTGCCTTTCGCGTCGACCTCGGTCAGGCTGTTGGACATGGCACCCGAAAAGGCGGTTTGCGTGAAGGTGTCGAGATAGCCGGCCGGATCGATCGAATCCGTCGTCGCGCCATGTGCCATGCCGAGCTTGGCGAAGCCGCCTCGCTGCGGTTCGGCCCGCGCCACGGTCACGAAGAGCTTGTCGCCGGCGGCGACCGTCAGGCCGGCCGCCAGCCCGAGCTGGATGAAATCACGGCGCGAAACCTTGCCGCGGCCGATCAGGTTTTGCGCCAGGCGGAGTTTATATTCAGATTCTGACACTGCTTCCTCCCATTGCGGATTTCCCGCATTCTTGTTGTTGGCATTATCGAGCAGATCTGGCGGATTCAGCCGATTTGCCTCCTTTCGATTTTCAGCGTTTTCGACACAAATCTTACGCCGTTACATAGATTTCACCAGCTTCCACCGTGACCGGGAATGTTCGGGCACGTACGCCCGGATCGACCAGGGCCGCACCGGTTTTTATGTCGAATTCCCAACCGTGCCAGGCGCAGCGCACGATCTCGTTCTCGCGGTGATAGATGAACTGCGCTTGGTCGACCGGCGCCGTGGTTCCGCATTGCGGTCCCTCGCAAAGCGGAGCGCCTCGGTGCGGACAAACGTTCAGCAACGCATGGAATGAATCTCCGATGCGGAAAACCCCGACTGAAAGGCTGCGGATTTTGGCGATGTAGGGAGTTCCGGTCTCGATTTCGTCGACCCGGCAGATGTATGTTTTCTCAGCCATTGTCTGCTCCCGTCAGGCGGCATTAGCCGCTTGCGTGCGGGGAATGCGTTTATAGACCTCGAGCGCATTCAACCCCAGGATCTTGCTCCTCCAGGCAGGCGGGATGTGCAGCGTGTTGGCATCGTCATAATCCCAATGCGGGTAGTCGGAGGCAAACATCAGCGTGTTCTCGCCGTCCATCGCTTCGAGAGTGGACCAGAGATGCTGTATGTTCGCGGGCTGCTCCAGCGGCTGCGTGGAAAAGCGGATATTGCGCCGGCAATACTCCGAGGGCAGCATCTTCAGCCACGGCGTTTCCTTGCGCAGCGCTTTGTAATCTGCGTCCAGACGCCATAATACCGATGGAACCCAGGCCACACCGCACTCGATGATCACGAAATACAGGTCCGGCCATTTTTCGAAAACGCCATGCGCGATCATGCTAGCCACATGCGACAAGGCCGACATGTGAAGAATAGCGTGCGTCTCCCAGAAAAAGGTCGTGGGAGCCGGTGCCACCGCGTTCCAGTTGATGCCGCCATGGCCGCCCAGGTGGATCGCGAATGGCAGCCCGACTTCGGCGCAAGCCTCGAAAATGGGATGGTAGAACGGATCACCGTAGGGTTTGACCGAGCCTTGGGAGGCCAGAACCTGCACCATACGCGGATGGTTGCCGAGGCGGCGGATCTCGGCTGCTGCGAGCTTCGGATCCTGCGGCGCGATGATGATGGAGCCCATAAAACGACTGTCTTTGGGAAGCCATTCGGCGATTTGGTAGTCGTTATAGGCGCTGACCAGTGCACTTGCGTAATAGGGATTGGCTAGCGTGGAGGCTTCGATCGGCTCGTCGCCGGTGAGGATAGCGGCTCCGACATTGTATTTGTCGAGGTGCTTTTCTTTCATGACGAGATAGTTGTCGGCCTCCGTCTCGGGCCTGACGTCCTTCCGGGAGAAATCCTGCGGGTGAAACCACGGACGGTGACCGTGGGGGAAGGCGCCTCTCGGACCAGTTTTTTCGCCTTCTGTGAACATGTCTTTCCAGACGCCGGAAAGATATGGCTCGAGCACCGTAGCGCTCGACCAGTAATTGTGACAATCGCAATCGACTATGAACACCCTAACCAACTCCCCTGGCGCGGCAGGCCGGCTAACCCAGCCGGCTTCTTCAACCGCAGCTTCCGCCTTGGGAATTATTTGATCAAGCTTGTGATCTGAGGTAATACGATCGGATTTTACGATCGCGAGGCCACATGCAGCTGGATCACATTGAGACCTTTCTCGACATTATGGAGTCGCGAAATTTCAACCGTACGGCCGATCGTCTTGGGGTTACGCAGTCGACGGTCAGTACCCGCATCAGGAACCTAGAGCAGGCCATCGGTTCGGAGCTCTTCCTGAGGGGACGCGCCGGCGCCGAACCGACCGCGGCGGGGCGACGTTTCGAAGCCTATGCGCGCGCGATGCTGTCGACATGGTCTCAGGCCCGCCATGACGTTCGGGCATTCAACCGGTTCGAGGGCACCTTGCGCGTCGCTGCGCAGGTCGGGATGACGCGATCGATATTGCCGGGTTGGGTGGAAACTCTGTTCCAGGTGCTGCCGAAATCGTCAATTCACGTAGAGTCCGACTACTCGCCGCAGATGATTTCCGACTTGAGCTTGGGAAACCTCGATATTGCTGTGGTCTACGCGCCCCGATACCTCCCTGAAATCTCCTACGATCCTCTCATGGTTGAAGAATATGTGATGGTGTCTACGACGGCCAGGATCCTGTCGGAGGTCAACGCGGATACGTATATCCGGCCGGGCTACACGGTCGCGCTTGAAAAAGCCCACGCCGAGGCGCTGCCGCAATTGGCGATAGGCCGTCTTTCGATGGGCTCGGAAACGCTCGCCGAAGCGATGCTGCGGCGCATGGGTGGCACTTGCTATATGCGCAGTGACGATGCTCGGCGGTATACCGCCGAGCGGCCGTCTTTTGTGGTCGAGGGCGCGCCCGCGCTTCAACAGCCGGTTCACACCGCTATTTTGGCGCGCCGCAAACACGAGCCGATCATCCGTAGAGGGATTCGCGCGCTCCATCTGGCCGTTATGTCCATGGAAAGCTAGATCGAAATATCCGATTGTAAAGCCGACATCTGCCGCTTTTTTGAAAGTATCCCGGCTGCCATTCTGGTCGGGTCAAGCAGAGTCCAATCATGAACGCGCACGCTCCCTTTTCGGCCACCGATTTCGCTCCAGCGCTGCGTCAACGGCAATGGGCGGAGAGCTCAAGACAGTTCGTGCGCTGCCGGCGCGTCATCGATGAGACACACGACGTTAAGACATTCGTCTTTTCAGCTGCTTCTGGCCACATGTTCAGCTTTAGTGCAGGCCAGTATTTAGTGCTGAACCTGACAATCGACGGCACCCGGGTAACGAGACCGTACTCGGTGTCGTCGCCGCCGACTCGACCGCTCGACCTGCAGATCACGGTGAAGCGGGTGAAGGGCGGGCTTGTTTCCAACTGGCTTCACGACAATCTCCGGCCGGGCCACAACATTGAAATCGAAGGGCCGGTCGGACGTTTCAACTTCGACGATCTACCATCCGAGAAGCCGCTTTTCCTTTCGGGCGGCAGCGGCATCACTCCCGTTATGTCGATGCTGCGGGCGCTAACCGACCGGGCATCTGGCCATGACATCCGTTTCATTCACTGCGCTCGGACGGCGGACGACATCGCCTTCCGCTCCGAGTTGGAGGCGCTCGCCGCGCGATTCTCCAATGTCGATGTAAGCTTCATCTGCAGCCAGGAAGGTTCGGCGTGGCAGGGCCCTAAGGGTCGGATCGACGGCCCCATGCTCTTGCGGCTGGCTCCGGACCTTCACCAGCGCACGTCTTACGTTTGCGGCCCCGAGCCGTTTATGCAGACGGTTCGGGCCTGTGTCGCGGAGATCGGCATCGCACCCTCCCAGTATCACGAGGAAAGTTTCGGCGGCGCCGTGGGCAATTCCATGGCTCCTCAATCGGCTGCCGCTGGCCCGACTTGTGTCCGTTTCGCCCGGTCTGGCGTGGAGCACCTGTGTGCGCCTGGAGAGACTCTGCTCGATGCGGCGCGCAATAGCGGCCTCTACATCCCTACCGCATGCCAGCAGGGCATTTGCGGAACCTGTCGGACGGTCAAGCTCTCAGGTGACGTCGTGATCGACGACCTTGGAGGACTCAGCCTTGAAGAGAAGGCGGCTGGTTATGTGCTGGCTTGCTGCAGCCGGCCGCTAGGCACCGTTTGCCTCGATCTCTGACCTCATTGCGAATTGATGGCCAAGCCCGGCGCTGGGGGCATGCCAGTGGCTCACATGATTGGATAAACGGCGCGCGCACTCATGAGTCGGTTCCGGGAACCTGCGCTTGGCCGCTGGATCCTTTGAATGTCGGCTTTCGGGCGGCATCGTGCGGCGGGAATGGTCGGATTGGGGTCAGATCACGTCGGTACCCGCGGGGGGCTGAAGGGCCGCTTCTTATAATCCGAGCCTCAAAGCTGCCAGTCAGCATTCGTGCCCATTCCGGTCATCGTGCATACCGGGCTCAATGACCGCAAAGGGTCGAACACCGCCGTTTGAGATCACCGCCACCGTGTACTATGCTAAACCACGTCGGCCCGGACGCTTACCCAGGTTCAGCATATCCGGTTCAGCCCCGCGCATCCTCGCCGCTGGCATCCTCGGCCGCAAGGTGATCGCCGACCCGCTGCATCAGCCAGTCCCAGGCTTCTTTTTCGCCCTCGCCCGCAGTCTTTTCGATAGCGATCGAAAGGTAGGCGATTTCCGCCTCGATCTTGTCGCGCGGCAGCATGCCGAGCCGGCTGACCAGGATGGCCAGTTCCAGCACCGCCGCCTTGGCGCGGTTGAAGCCGGTGAACGGCGCATGCGTTTCCTCCTGCACCACGCGGCAGAAATGGCGAGGCCGCATGGCGTCGTCATCCACGCTTTCGACTTCGAGGACCGAATGCGCGAGCGCCGCTGCGAGCCGCGGTACCGGGAACCCGTCGACGGCAACGGTCGGCCAATACTTGCGGCCGGTCAGGCAGCCGGCAAAGAGGCGCACGTCATCGGTGTAATTGGCAATGGCGAACGGCACTTCGGCGAGATTGTCGAGCGTGATCGACGGCCGGAACGGCGCGATGACCCAGCCGTCCTTCTCGGCGATGATGCCGATCGGCGCGATGTGGACGTCGCCGGCTTCGTTGACCGTGGTGATGATCGATTCGCGAATGAACGGCATGGTTTAGCGCTCTTTCTTCGCGCGAAGCGTGGGGCCCGCTTCGGCAAGACGGCTGCGGTCGGTTTCGGGAGCCGGCGCGGCAACGCCCCATGCGAGCGGCTCGTCCTGCACATAGCGCTTGCCGAGGCGCCACGCGATCTCGGCCTTCATCAGTTCGGCGCCGAGATAGAACGCGTGTGCTCCATCCGCCTCAACGCCAAGCCCGGCAAAGAGTTCGAACGCATCGGTGGCAACCGCGTGCCCCTTGCCGTTGAAAACATGGATGCCGTCCTCGGCGGTCATGATGCGGAAGTTG
This sequence comes from Mesorhizobium sp. WSM4850, assembly GCF_055811735.1. Lineage (NCBI taxonomy): Bacteria > Pseudomonadati > Pseudomonadota > Alphaproteobacteria > Hyphomicrobiales > Phyllobacteriaceae > Mesorhizobium > Mesorhizobium sp. WSM4850. The sequence continues at coordinate 13,512 of NZ_JBVVPV010000011.1, forward strand.
GTGTCGCGCACCTCCGCCGCCAGTGCGGCGATATCCTCGGTCGAGGCGGTGAACGGCTTGCGGTCGTGAACCTGCAGCAGTCCTGGATGGTAACTTCGCGGCAGCGCACCGTCACTCTTGGCGGCAAACAGGATGCGGCGGGCAATGTCGTGCTCCTCGATGGTTCGCAGCGTGTGCGGGCTGACGTGCACGGCAAGCACGTTTCGGATCTGAAGTTCCGAGCAGAGCCCGGCCAGAACCGCAGTAACGCCGGAACTGTCGGCGTCGGTCAATTCGGTGAGATTGCCGGTGCCCATCAGCAGCTCGACCTCAGGCCAGCGGCGGCGCGCCTCGATGAAACGCCCGAGTGAGGCGGCAAAGCCGAAATGGATCGGGTCGAGCACCGGATCGGCGATGAAGGCGACGCCGGCCTGTTGCGCCGCTTCGATGGCCCGGCCGAGCGAATCCAGGTCGCCGGGCGTGGCCGGGATCAAAACTGGCACGGCCCCGCAATCGAAGGCCAGCGGCAGCGTGTTCTCATCGAGGCTGAGAAGATAGTCCGCACCGGCGCGCGCGCCGATCGACAGTTCGTCGGTGCTGGCCGAATCGACGCTGACCAGAAATCCCTGTGCCTTCAGTTCGCGCACCGCCTCGTCCAGCAACGGAAACGGTGTTTCCGGCAGGCAGCCGAGATCGATGACGTCGGCGCCGGCCGCGGCCAGCGTCCGTGCTCTCGCCACCAGCGCCTCGACCGACAGCATCGGCGCATCGACGATTTCGGCGAAGATGCGCATGTCGTGACGCGAAAGGTCAGGCGGCTCGCCCGCGCGGCCGAGAAAGGCCGGCAGATCGGCGATCTCGTCGGGCCCGCGGACGAAGGGCACGCCGAAATGGTTCGACAGATGCTCGATGTCGCCGCGATAGCGGCCGGGCAGGATGACGCGGTCGGTGCCGCCTGCGAGGCTGAGTCGCCGCTTGATGATCTCTTCGCTCATCAGCGCCGCGACCTTGACGCCTATGTCGATGGTCTCCCAGGCAAATTCGGTTTCGCCCAGTCCGGCCAGCAGCCTTTCCAGCCGGACCTTGGCCAGATGGCCGGTAAGAAAGACCAGCCGCTCAGCCATGGCTTGCGAGTTCGGCGTGGCGCCGCCTGACCGAGGCTTCGAGATCGGCAAGCGACTCGACCACCTGGGTTCGCTCAAAACTCTTCAGCTGGTTGGTATTCTCCAGGTCGATCCTGCGCGGATAGACCTTGACCAGCCCATGCGGCGCCATGGTTTCGAGTTCCGGCGCGGTGTCGCAGGCAAAGACGATGGCCGGCACCCGGCATTTTCCGGCCTGGGCAAAGACGTTGGTGGCGAGCGTGTCGGAAATGCCGTGCACGCATTTGGCGACCGTGTTGGAACTGGCCGGCGCCACCACCACCGTGTGATAGACGCCGTGATAGAATTCGCCGACCGGGATCGCGCTCGCCGTCTTGTCGTGCAGCACGCGCGTCGTCTCCGGGAAATCGAGCTTGAGCTTGTACATGTGCAGCACTTCGTTGGCGGCTTTCGACACGAAGACATCGCAATGCTCGATCTGGTGGATGAGTGCAAAACTCTCCGTAAAAAAATGACCGGAACCGGTCAAAACCCATGCCCAGCGCGGCGTATGCAGCGTCGCCATCGCCTACCCTGCTTTTCTTGCCGACCGGATCGAAGCCGCGATCGCAATGCCGGGCAGATTGCCCGCCGCGAGCAGCGCCCCGGCCTCGGCGGCATCTTTCGGGCCAGCGAGGTGGACATCGACACCGTCGGGCAGCATGGCGGCGAAGCCGGCGTCGACGATGCCTCTGACCGCCAGGCTGTCGATCGTGTCGCTGCCGGAGAAGGCGCCGGTCTGCTTGATCAAGAGCAGCGCGTTCGCGCCGAGCTTGCCGGCAAGCCAGGCGGCAAGGGAATCGGAGGTAACATCCCAGGACGCCGGAATGTCCGGCGCCGGCAGCGCCAATGACGACGGCAGCCACACCGGGATCTTCCCCGCGTCCAGCGCCCGCCGCATTTCTTCCAGCGACCGTGCCGGCGCCAGCCTTTCGTCACGGTCGAGGATGACCTGGGCGAACTGCTCCATGGCGAGGATCGCCATGGCGTGGGCGGCGGTGTCGGAAAAATCCATGTAAATCTGCGTCTCGCGCACCTGGTCGGCGAACAGGCCGCCGCCGGGCACGATGACGATCGGCAGCTTGGAACCCGCCAGCGCCGCGATCCAGCTTTCCAGTTCCGCCGCATGGACCGTGCTGCCGCCAAGCTTGACGAGGGACGGCTTGACCACGGCTCGCCTGATCGCCTCAGGCCTTTCCTGTCGCGGCCGGGAAACAGCGCCTGGGTCTTTTCGGCCGGCAGGGCCGGAGGCAACGCCGCGGCCTGCCGATTGGCGCTTGCGTTCGATCTCGACGCCGACGCCGCCTGGGCCGAGCTCGAGTTTTTCCACCCTTACCGTGACCCGCACGACACGCGGGTTCTCCAGGATGTAGGTCGCCACCTGCTCGGCCAGGGCCTCGCTAAGCTGGACGTGGCCCCGCGCAACAATGGTGCGAATGCCGTCCATGATGATGTCGTAGGAGAACACATGGCGCATGTCTTCGGGATGGTCGGTGACCTGCAGCACGTCGGCGGTCACGTCGAAACGCACTTTTTGGGTATGGCCGTGCTCAAAACTGTAGGCGCCGATCTGGACCGGCAGGACAAAGTCCCGCACGAAGATCTTGTCGGTGCCCAGTGTCGGGTCGGTGCCCGGCGAATAGCCCCTCGCCGCCAGCAGGCGGTAGTCGATGCTCGACGCGCCGCCGGCCCGGGATGCTTCCGGGATCAACTCGCGGATCTGCGCAACCGCCTCGGCGCTGATCGAACCCACGCGGCCGGAATCGCCGCACAGCGCCCCGCGAAAGCCGAGAAAATCGGGAGCGAAGGGCAGCAGGCGTGGAATATCAGGGGCTTCCAGCGATCCGCTCAGCCCAACCATGAGGCCGAGCGATTTCGCTCGATCGATGAATCCCGGGATACGCTCGGGCGGCAGATGGTCGAGCAGCCGCCCGTTGGCCTTGTTGGCAGTGTCGACCATGGCGCCATGGAAGCGATGTTTGGCAAGCATCGGCAGAAGCTCGAAATCCGGCGCCAGGTCGGCGAAAAGCACGGCGATCAGTTTCGTTCGCGGGGCGAGCGGCGCGAGCGCCGCCGCACAAGCCGCAACATTTGCCGACGGAAACAAACCTATCTTGACGTAATCGGCGCCGGCGGCAGTGATCTCTTCGGCCCTGGCGCGGATCGTCTCCGGTTCCATCGGCAGGTCGCCGCAGACCGCGCTGACCGGCGCCCGGCCGGCGATCAGCGAAATCGTCCGGCGGATGGTCTGCGTGGACACCGCGCCCAGCGCTCCCGCCTTCGGATCCTTCAGGTCGATGATGTCGGCACCGCCTGAAAGCGCGATCTCCGCCTCGTCGACGCCGGTGATGCTGGCCAGCATTCTGGTCATTGACGGACTTTCTCCGGCATGAGGAAAAGGACGCTTTTGGGCCCGAATACCAGAATCCGCTCGGCCGCCGTTCGGGCGAGCAGGCATGGCACTAAAGCAGACGTGAGCAGTCCACTTTCAGGGTTTGATAAAATTTGCGGGTCAGCTAAGCTCATCACGGGCACCTTGACTTCGCGCCGCTCCGACAACAATCGGACTTTAGCGCAAGAACGGGTAATTTTATCGATGACGAGCGCGGTGCCGGGCACTCTGGCGGCCTTTTTGTGCTTTTTTTCCCTGACCGTCAACGTTGCGGGCGCGCTCGCCCAGGAAGCGACGGGCAAGCAGCCGGCCGCAACGGCCAAGCCGGAAAAAAAGGTGACCGAGATCAAGATAGGCTATTTGCGCGCCTATGCGCCGCAGCTGGCCTTGTCGGTGCTCGACGTCCCGCCGCGCGATGAAGGCGTTGCCGGCGGCAATGTGGCGATTGCCGACAACAACACGACCGGCAGCTTCCTCGGCCAGAAATTCAGCCTCGACGTGACCGAGGTGAAGCCGGATGCCGATGTCGTCCCGGCCTTCCAGGAAATGATCGCCAAAGGCAACCGCTATGTGGTCGCAGACCTCTCGGCCAGGCAGTTGCTGTCGATCGCCGATCTTGCTCGCGACAACGGCGTTTTGATCTTCAACGCTGGCGCCACCGACGACAGTCTTCGCGAGGAGGAATGCCGCGCCAGCATCTTCCACACCATCCCGACGCGCAGCATGCTGGCCGACGCGCTGGCGCAGTATCTCATCTGGAAGCAATGGCGGCGCTGGGTACTGATCTACGGCTCGCACGAGCGCGACCAGCTTTTTGCCGAGGCGCTGCGCCGGGCGGCGACGCGCTTCGGCGGCGAGATCGTCGGCGAAAAACTGTTCGAGGATACCGGCACGGCGCGGCGGACCGATTCCGGCGTCGTCCAGATCCAGCGGCAGATGCCTGTCTTCACCCAGGACCTGCCGGAGCACGATGTGCTGCTGGTCGCCGACGAAAGCGAGGTGTTCGGCACCTACGTTCCGTTCCGCACCTGGGTTCCGCGGCCGGTCGCCGGCACCGCCGGCCTCACCCCCTTGGCCTGGCATCCGGCCAGCGAGCAATGGGGCGGCACCCAGATCCAGAACCGCTTCGCCAAGGCAAACGGCCGCCGCATGGTGTCGAAGGACATGGCGGCGTGGACCGCGGTGCGCATCCTCGGCGAGGCGGCGACCCGCACGCAGGGCGCCGACCCGCGCAAGATGGCCGATTTCATCCGCTCCGACGATTTTTCGATCGCCGCCTTCAAAGGGCAGAAACTGACCTTCCGCAAATGGAACCAGCAGTTGCGGCAGCCGATCTTCCTCGGCGACACCAGGTCGGTCGTCTCGACATCGCCGCAGGAGGGATTTTTGCACCAGCTGTCGGAGCTCGATACGCTCGGGGTCGATGAGCCGGAAACAAAATGCGTGCTTAAGTAGAAAAGTTCGGGAGGAATTTCAGTGCAGAGACGAGCTTGCGCACTCGCCATAGTTACGACCGGCTTCATGGCCGGTCCGGCGTCGGCCTACATGGCCTATGTCTCCAACGAGAAAGACAACACGATGACCGTGGTCGACACCGCGACGATGCAGGTGGTGAAGACCGTCAATGTCGGGCAGCGTCCGCGCGGCATCACCATCTCGCACGACGGCAAGCACATTTATCTCTGCGCCAGCGACGATGATTCGATCGAGGTCATCGACACGGCGTCGCTGGAGATCGTCGACACCTTGCCTTCCGGGCCCGACCCGGAGCTGTTCGTGCTGTCGCCTGACGGCAAGACGCTCTATGTCGCCAATGAGGACGACAATCTCGTCACCGTCATCGACATCGAGGGCAAGAAGGTGCTGGCGGAAATCCCGGTCGGCGTCGAACCGGAGGGCATGGGTGTCAGCCCGGACGGAAAGACCATGGTCAACACGTCGGAAACGACGAACATGGCGCATTTCATCGATACGTCGACGCACGAGATCACCGACAACGTGCTGGTGGATGCGCGTCCGCGCTTCGTCGAGTTCACCCCCGACGGCAAGCAGGCCTGGGTGAGTGCCGAGATCGGTGGCACGGTTTCGGTGATCGACAATCAAACGCGCGAAGTCGTCCAGAAGATCACCTTCGAGGTTGCCGGCCTGAGGCCCGAATCCATCCAGCCGGTCGGTGTGCGCATCACCGCCGACGGCAAGAAAGCCTATGTGGCGCTCGGACCGGCCAACCGCGTCGCGGTGGTCAACACACAGACATACGAGGTCGAGAAATACGTGCTGGTCGGCCAACGCGTCTGGCAGCTCGCCTTCACCCCGGACCAGAAGACCATCATCTCGACCAACGGCGTGTCGAACGACATCACCTTCATCGACGTGGCGACCGACGAGCCGGTGCAGTCGGTGACCGTCGGCGCGCTGCCGTGGGGCGTCGTCGTCTCTCCCAAATGAATCCCGCCACATGAACCATTCAATAAACCAAGTGAATCAAACCGACAGAAAAACAGCAGAAGGGCAGGAAATCATGCGGAAATTTCGGGCAGTCGCTTTCGCCGCGCTGGTGGGCATGGCGCTCACCCAGGGCCAGGTCTCGGCGCAGGACGGCGATGACGATGACGCCGCCGCCGGAGCGGCCAGCACGGAGGCCAATCCGAAAGCCGAGAAGGCGACCCGGGCCAGCAAGGACGTGCCGGAACTTATCCTCGGCAGCAAGGAAGACCAGTTCACCGCCAGCCAGAAGGATTTTGAGCTGATCGCCGGCCAGGGCTATCGCTGGAAGATCACCGCGGCGGGCGGGCTGGAGTACAAATTCCACACCGACCTGTTCCGCAATGTGTGGAACAACCAGATCGTCATCAACGACCTCGAGGTGCACATGAACGGCGCACCCGCATGGCTCGAATTCGACGCCGACGGCACCATCCAGGTGCAGTTCACCACCGTGAGGCCCGGCATCTACACATGGTCGGTGCCCGACCTCGCCGACAAGGGCATGAAGGGCACGATCACGATCAAGTAAGGTTTGAAAAGCAGGACCTGCGCGATCGCGCCCCGTGGGCTAGACTTGGGCCAGACTGTTGTCGACGACAAGGGAGCCAGCCGGCGTGCAGCATGTGAGGACAAGCGGACCGGGAGATCAGGTGGCGGCGCTCGACGTCGCCGCCGTCAGCCATTCCTATGGTTCGAAGCCGGCGCTCAACGACGTCTCGTTCTCGATCGCGCCGGCGACGTTCACCGTTCTTCTCGGTCTCAACGGCGCAGGAAAGACGACCCTGTTCTCGCTGATCAGCCATCTTTACGACACGCGCCGCGGATCGATCCGCATCTTCGGCCATGACGTCAGCCGCGCTTCGGGCGAGGCGCTCAGGCGGGTCGGCATCGTGTTCCAGGCGCGCACGCTCGACCTCGATCTCAGCGTCTACCAGAACCTCTCCTACCACGCCGCGCTGCATGGCATCGGCGGACGCGAGGCCCGGCAGCGCATTGCCGCGCTGCTCGATATCGTCGACATGCCGGGCCGTCAGCATGACAAGGCGCGCAGCCTTTCCGGCGGCCAGATGCGGCGCATCGAGATCGCCAGGGCGCTGCTCCACCGCCCGTCGCTGCTGCTGCTCGACGAGGCGACGGTCGGTCTCGACATCCAGTCGCGCGCCGGCATTCTCGCCACCATCCGCAAGCTCGTCGAAACCGAGGGCATCGGCGTGCTGTGGGCAACGCATCTGATCGACGAGGTTGACGACGGCGACCATGTCGTCGTGCTGCGCCAGGGCGAACTGGTCGCCAAGGGCAAGGTGGCCGATGTCGTCAGGACGAGCGGCGCCGGCTCGATCCGCGACGCCTTTTCCAGGCTCAGCCGCATCGAGGCGGCCGGCACCGCGGGGATATCGCCATGAGCGCTCCTTCAATGCCCGAAAAAGTCGCCGGCATCATCCCGGCGAAGTTCGAAAAATTCGGCCTGCGCCACTATCTCATTTGCCTCAAGGGCGTCGTCCTGCGGGAATGCCTGCGCTTCCTGCACCAGCGCGAGCGGTTCATATCCTCGCTGGTTCGGCCGCTCATCTGGCTGTTCATCTTTGCCGCCGGATTCCGGCAGGTGCTCGGCGTGTCGATCATCCCGCCCTACAAGACCTACGTGCTCTACGAGGTCTACATCACGCCGGGGCTGTGCGGCATGATCCTGTTGTTCTCAGGCATGCAGTCTTCGCTGTCGATGGTTTATGACCGCGAGATGGGCAACATGCGCACCTTGCTGGTCAGCCCCTTCCCGCGCTGGTTCCTGCTGGTGTCGAAGATGCTCGCCGGCGTCTCCGTATCGATCGCGCAGGTCTATGCGTTCCTGATCGTTGCCTGGTTCTGGGGCGTCAAGGCGCCGCCGATCGGCTATCTCATGGTGCTGCCGGCGCTGTTCCTGTCGGGAATGATGCTTTGCGCGCTCGGCATGCTTTTGTCGTCGATGATCAAGCAGCTCGAAAATTTCGCCGGCATCATGAACTTCGTCATCTTTCCCGGCTATTTCGCCTCTCCGGCGCTCTATCCGTTGTGGCGCATCCAGGAGGCGAGTCCGCTGCTCCACAAGATCTGCCTCGCCAACCCGTTCACCTATGCCGTCGAACTGATCCGCTTCGCCTTCTACGGCCAGATCGAGTGGCTGTCGCTGGGCGTCGTTGCCGGCTGCACTGTTCTGTTCCTTGCCGCCGCCATCATCGCCTACGACCCTTCGCGCGGCCTGGTGACCCGCAAACAAGACACCGGAGGAAATGCCTGATGGCACGAATGAGCCTTGTTCGCAGCCTGGCTGTGGTTGCCATGCTCACGCCGAGCGTGAACGCCAGGGCGGCGAATACCGATCCGGACTGGCCCTGCATACAGCGCAAGGTGCCGCAACTCTCGCTCGGCCAGATCTGGAACGGGCCGGAGCTTCCGCCAGCGGCGAAGGACTTTTCGAAGGACCCTGCCGTCTCCACCCTGGTCGAGGAGGTGGCGGCCCGGCGGATCCCGATCGCCGAAGCCCAGAAGAAGATCAAGAATTTCGCCGCCTCGCTGCCGGCCGAGCAGCTTGCGCCGAAGATGGCGATGCTGGTGCAAGGCATGTTCGATCACATGGACGCCGAGCGTTCGCAGGTGATCTCAGGCATTTCTCGGTACGCCCACAAGCAGCTCGAAATGGCCGCCGCCTTGCGCAAGGCAGCGTCCGACGTCGATGCGTTGCGGGCAAAGCCGGATGCGAATCCCGACGACATCGAACGGCGCACCGAACAGCTGAAATTCGCAACGCGAATTTTCAATGAACGCGTCCAATCACTGACTTACGTCTGTGAAGTGCCGACGATCATCGAGCAGCGGCTTTATCAATTGTCCAAGGCCGTCTCGGAAACTCTCGCCGCAAAGAAGTAGAACCTCTATCTCCGCAGCGGATCTCACGTTCCCCGGCCGGGCAGCACGCGCCAGCGCTGCACGAAATAACCGGGATGCGTCTCGATCCACTGGGCTACCAGCGGCTGCGCCTGCATGAAGGCGGTCCCTGGGTTCATCGCCAGGCCGTCCACCATCTGCTCGCGTTGTTCACAGGTCTGCGGCACATCCGTCAGGCAGACCATCATAACCAGCGTGTAAAGCATTGCCCCATTACCCCCATCGAATTCCCGAACCCCATGCCCGGGAGGTTTCCGAGATACCGACAAGACTGCAGGGGTCGCACATACAGATCGCTTACGGGTGTGAAAGGACGTGGCCCCCACTCTTTCGCACTGCAATATAACATATCGCTTATCTAACACCAACAACCGCCGGGGCGTTCTAGGCAATTGCTTCAGGTTGCGCTGCGCCAATGCGGCGCCGACGTTTCCAGGGCCGATGATTCCGATTTTCACGGAGTGTCTTCGATGTCGTCAGACCGGCAGCCCGTTCTGCTTGCGCAGGCTCTTGTCAAATGCGGATGCGGGGACGAAACGGCGCAGGAGACTGACCTGGCGCGCCATTTTTCCCGCAGCATAGCGCCTCTTCGGAACGGGATCGGTCGCAGCCGCCAAAACGGTCTTGGCGACCAATTCGGGCAAATCGCCTTTTTCCATTGCTTTCCGCACGACTGCGTTCATGCCAGCGCGCGCAGCGTCATAGATATCAAGCAACTGGTCCGGCTTGGCGAGATTATCTTCAAAGGACGTGCGGGTATAAGCGGGTTCGACCAATGCAACGCGAATCCCGAACGGGCGCAGTTCATGGTCGAGCGATTCGGAATAGCCTTCGATGGCATGTTTGGTCGACGCATAAAGCGCGAAATAGGGAGCTGGGATGAACCCCTGCACCGAACTCAGATTGACGATTCTACCCTCGCCTTGACGGCGCATTATCGGCAGGATCGCGTTGGTCACGCGGAGCACGCCGAAGACGTTCACATCGAACAGTGCCTGAGCCTGGACCATTGACGACTCTTCCGCGCCACCAAACAGACCCATGCCGGCATTGTTGACGAGCAGGTCGATGCGCCCGGTCTCCGCCAGCACGTCATCGACCAGTTTCGCCACCGACGCGTCATCGGTCACGTCACAGACCAGCATGGTCAGACCGTCAGAGTTTTTGGCGGCTGCGCGACGGCTGGTGCCGAACACGCGGAAACCGGCGCTTTGCAACGCTATGGCCGTCGCGCGCCCGATGCCGGAGGACGCCCCCGTCACCAGGGCGACGCCAGGATTGGTCTTGTTCATGGAAATCATCTCTTTCTCTGGGGTTGGATTGATTTTGGATTGGCGTGGGAGAAGCACGAAAGGTCGGAGGCATCAGTTATGAACGCCTCTGGCGTTCGCACCGGCGAGTTCGTCCGTCCAGCGCCGGAACAGCGCGCTGGCGTTGACGCCGCCAAAGCCGAAGCCGTTTGAGATCGCGTAGTCCATTGTCATCGGCCGGGCCTGGTTTGCGACGAAGTCGATGCCGTCGCCGGCTGGATCCGGCGAGCCCAGATTGAGGGTTGGCGGCGCCACCTGATCCCTGAGCGCCAGGATTGCGAAGATGGCTCCAAGCCCGCCGGCGGCTCCGAGCAAATGTCCGGTCGCCGATTTGGTTGCGCTGACGGCGATGGTGGAATCTGCGCCGAAGAGTGTTTTGATCGCCGCGATTTCCCCGAGATCACCGACCGGCGTGGAGGTCGCGTGCGCATTGAGGTGACGAACCTCACGCGGCGAAATGCCGGCTTGGGCAATTGCGACCTGCATGGCTCGGCGCGCCCCGTCGCCATCCTCGGGACCGGAGGTGACGTGATGCGCATCCGCCGTCGTGCCGTAGCCGACGAGCTCGGCGAGCGGTTTCGCACCGCGCGCCAGCGCGTGGCTCAACGCCTCGATGACCAGCACGCCGGCTCCTTCGCCCATGACGAAGCCGTCCCGCGACACGTCGAAGGGCCGTGACGCCTGAGCCGGCGCCCAGTTGAAGCCGGTCGAAAGAGAGCGTGCTGCAGCAAACCCACCGAGACTGACGATGTTCATGCAGGCTTCCGTCCCGCCGCACACGGCGATATCGGCTTCGTTGGCGCGGATGAGGCGGGCCGCATCGCCGATCGCCTGGATGCCGGCCGCGCACGCCGTCACCGGCGCGCCGAGCGGCCCCTTGAAGCCATGGCGGATCGAGATGTGGCCCGCCGCGAGGTTCACCAGGAAGGACGGAACCGTAAACGGCGAGAGGCGGCGGACGCCGCGCTGGTCGACCGTGCGCACCGCCTCGGTGATGGCGGGGAAGCCGCCGATGCCGGAGGCGATGATCGTGGCCGTGCGCAGGCGATCCGCTTCCGAGGCGGGCGTCCATCCTGCTTGCGCGAGGGCCTCTTGTGCAGCGGCGAGCCCGAAGATGATGAACCGGTCTACCTTGCGCTGGTCCCTCGCAGCCAGGACGGTATTCGGATCGAAACCAGCCTCCGGATCGTCTTCCAGCGAGGGAACCACCCCGCCGATCTTGGCCGGGAGGTCTGCCACCACATCGTCCGGAAGCCTGCGGATGCCCGAGCGACCGGACAGCAGCCGCGACCACGACGCTTCGACATCGGCAGCAAGGGGCGTGACCGCTCCCATGCCTGTAACAACAATCCGTCGCATCTATTTTCCTATCGAGTTGGCTGCGTCGCCAGCGCTGCGCACGCTGTTCAAGCGCCGGCTGCTTCGCGAACCTGTCCGGTCGCCGCGTCCAAGAAGGCCTGGGCGAGATCCGGATCGTTGACGACGCGCGACAGCATCAGCGCGCCGACCATCGTCGAGAGAATGGCCATGGCCTTTCTGTCGGGCTCCTCAGCTTTAGCGTCGGCAATGAAACGGCCGAGGATTTCGAGATGCTCCTTGATCCCGGCTTCGAACGACGCTTTCACCTCGCTGCCCTGTCTGGCGGCATCCGAACCGAGCGCGACAATCGGGCAGCCGTCCATCTTTTCCCCGCGATGGCCCATACTGAGGTAGAATGCGATCACCGCGCCAAGCGGATCCTCGGATTTTGCCGCAGTCGCGGCCGACCAGCGCAGCGTGGCGCTCTCCATCGCCCGCCTCGACGCCTGCACCGCCAGATCGTCCTTGGAGGCGAACTGCTTGTAGAACGCGCCCTGGGTCAGCCCGGCAGCCTGCATCAGGTCTTTGAGGCCGATGCCGTCAAAGCCGCGCTCCCGAAAAAGCCGGCTTGCCACATTGATCACGGTTTCGCGGTTTTCCGCCGCCTGAATGCGACTCACACGCATGTAGACCTCCTTATTTAGCTTGCGTTCGACATCTATAGCAGGTATAGCGTACGAACGCAATCCAATTCGGCTGCACACGGTGCCCGGCCACGCATCGAACAAATTTGGAGGAGAGGTCAAATGCTATACAGTTATATCGTCGAGAAATCGATCCGGCAGAGCTTCGACCACGTCAACAACCATCGCTGGGACGAGGCGGTGAAAGCACTCGTGCCGCATGTCCATCACCGCGTTTCCGGCGCCCACGCGCTTGGTGGTGAGCGCCACGACAAGGAAGCCGTGCGCCGCTGGTTTGAGCGCCTCGGCCGCGTCCTGCCCAATCTCCATCTCACGGTCAACCGCGTCTGGGTGACGGGCTGGCCCTGGCATACCACCGTATTTGCCCAGTGGGACGGCACCGCGACGCTGCTCAACGGCGACGCATCCTACGTCAACAGCGGTCTCCACGTGTTCACGCTGCGGTGGGGCAAGGTCTATGCGCTTGAGGAATTCTACGATTCACAAGCAGCGGCCCGCGGTCTTGCCGCCCAGGCGGCAACTGGCCTTGAAGAAGCTTTCGCCGAACCAATAGCAGGCTAGCAGAAGCGCAGTCAGCGGGCTTGTCAGGCGACCTCTCGGCAACGGTCGCAAAAGTTCAGCTTCGGGCTTTGTTAGGTGGATCCAGGCTGCCCAGTCCTCCGGCTGGAGCACAACGACTTGTCGGTTGTGGTAAGGAGCCACGTCCGGCCCCGGCTCAGTCGTCATGGTGAACGTGGGCGGCTTGTTGCCGGCGCTTTCTTTTCCACAACGCAGCGACCGCCATAAACGGGGAGCCATTAAGCGCGAACCTGTGTTTCGCTTTGGGATACTTCGTTCCCGTGAATTCGAAGAACGCAGACGCCGGAGCAACGCAATGCTTGCTGCCGCCGAATTGACGGCCCTCAGAACGGAAGTTGAATAGGGGTCCGCCCTTTGGTCCCGTTGGCCCGAACGTCATCGAAACCAGTTCAATAGTGTCGCCGGCGGAGCGCATTACAGGGGCGGGATCGTTGATCCGGATGTCATCCGCCTGCGGCAGATCAAGCTCGGTCTGATGGCTGGGGATGTTGAGTGCCAGCGATAGCATCATCCGGCAATATTCCGCCCAGGCGATATGCTGCTCGTAATCCTTGCACATGGATCTCCCCGCCCGTCGAATCGGATGATCAATTCAAGATAGCGTGCAAGGTTCTGTGCTGACAGGCTGCTTGACTAAATGTTCTCTTTTCGTTCGGCGTCGGACGCGAAAGGAACCGATCGTGAAAAGCCCGGTTCGGACACGTTGCAAAGTTAGCCCCCGTTGAAGATCTCTCGTGTTGGTATATCGAACCACGCCATGACCGAAAATATGAACCCTCCGATCGATCCGTTCGATACTGGGCTTCTCAGCGTCGCCGACGGAAATGAAATTTATTGGGAAGTATCGGGCAATCCCGACGGGAAGCCCGCTCTCTATCTGCATGGCGGCCCCGGCAGCGCTCTTGGCTCGGGCAGCTATCGCCGTCGCTTCGACCCGCAAAAATATCGCATTGTGGGGATCAATCAGCGCGGATGCGGCCGAAGCCGCCCCCGTATCACCGACGCTCTCGGCGAACTGCACCGCAACACGACACAGTCGCTCATCGGGGACATCAAAGCGGTCAGAAGACACCTCGGCATCGACACGTGGCCAGTGTCGGGCGTGTCCTGGGGGACGACCCTTGCGCTCGCTTATGCCCAAGCGCATCCAGATAGAGTCTCGGAATTGGTGCTCGTCGCAGTAACGACGACAAGCCGGGAGGAGGTCAATTGGATCACCGAGGGGGTTGGGCGCATCTTTCCCGAAGCCTGGCAACGGTTTGAGCAGGCCTCCGCTAGGCGCGATGGGGAGCGCATCGTGGAGGCCTATGCGCGACGGCTTGCCACTGGGGACATTGAGGATCGGCTACGGGCAGCACGTGCCTGGAACGATTGGGAGTCGACGCACATCTCGCTTGATCTGAACTGGGTGCCGATTGACCGTCGCTTTGACGAAGAACAGGGCTTGGCTTTCGCGACCCTTGTCACGCACTACTGGTCGAACGACGGATTTCTTCAGAATGGAAAGGAGATACTCCGCGGCGTCTCCGCAATTGGACATATTCCCGCCGTTCTGGTTCATGGTCGCCGCGACATTAGCGGGCCAGCAATAACGGCCTGGCGTCTCCATCGGATATGGCCGGCAAGCCGCTTGAACATACTGGAATCCGAAGGGCATGGCGGACCGCAGTCGATGGAACAGATGCGTGTCGCGCTTGATTCATTCGCGCCGAGCCAATGATGAATGAGCTCGTCAAGCTGGGAGCCTCTGGGACCGGTTCCACGGCAGCAGTTCGTCGATCCGGTTGATTGGATGACCGTCGGGAATGCGGGCAAGCACGTCGGTGAGCCAGGCCTCTGGGTTGAGGTCGTTAAGCCTGGCGCGCCACGCGTCTATCCGAAAGCGCTGATGGTCCCTTACCAGAAGGCGAAAGATGAGTTTTGACGGATGAGGAAGCTCTTAGCGCTGGCGCTCCTGATCGCTTTGCCGCCGCTCGCTTTTTACAGCTGGTTCGAAGTGAGCGTCCGCCGGATCGTGACTGAGCAAGGTCTTGACGGGACCTATCGCAACGCCCTCAAGCATGCTTCAGCGTCTTCCTATCTCTATTCCGGACTGAGGCTTCTCGGGCTTTCGGAGGCAATGGCCGAAGAGGTGGTCGTCCGGTGTGGACTGGTCAATGAATTTGCTGAACTCTACGTGAAACGCGGAAAGCCTGACACGACCGTGGAAATCATGAAAGACCTACAGAACGATATGGTCGGTATCGGGGTCGCCAGATGGCTTGAGACCAATTCCGCCGAAACACGTGTCGCTCTTTTCGTTGTATTGGGGCAGCAAGGTATCCTTGCCTTGTCCCAAAATACGCTAGGTTTTTCGGACTCCGGCGTATCGGGGGCTGACTATCCAGGCGCTAAGAATTGGTTCATGGCGCGGCGGGAGCAGATCGATCGGGAAGTGCAATCCGCATTGGACATAGGCGCTCGGCGCAACGGCAATTTGATTGGAACGTCTATGGTCGAAAGATGAGTTTTTGACCTGATCGTCAAGGGCGGCATCCTACCCGACCGAAACACCTATTCCAAATATCCTAGCTGCTCCCATGCTCTTGGGCTTAGATGTGATGGTCAGGTTCGGGTCTGCGTGTCAGCCCGGAATCGCTTGGTGTGCCAACGGATCTTGCCGTCGATCTTCATCGGCTTGTGGATCATCTACCGCTTAGGAGGATTCTCGGGGTGAACCTCGAGCAACGTGATCTTCAATACATTTTGCTCTGTTATCCAGATGTGTGGCACTATCTGCCTGAAGAGGGATATCTCAAATGTTCCGGGTCATCCTTGTCGCACTCTCTCATCTGGCTAGCGGGACGAGTTTTCCCGCGACTGTCTCTCATTCCACTTTGAGCGACTCTGGCGGTTACATTCGAAGGATCACAGAGTATTGCTCATCAAAAGGCGGAGAGCCTCGGTCCGTGGCTGCAGATGGCAGTGAGATGTTAAAAAACGACAGGTTTTGCACAATATATCCCGACAAAATTTTCGAATCCTCCGAGCCTTGTGCGTATGGCTCTATTGCGAAATGCGTAAGAAGTTCGATTGAAACGACCTTCACAGCAAACCTAAATGACGGGGAATTTTCGGGGCCACCATGTGTAAGTCACGATGCTTGTAAACTGTATTTCAATTTTTACGACGTCGGCAAACATTACGTAGAAGAAGACGGATGCGGTTATCAATTTGGCGGTATCGCAAAATTTAATTCAGAGGCTCGCGCCATCTATTTCCTATCTATCTCTATAAAACCAACCTGTCTTGGCGGCCATTGAGGAGCATGTTGTGCCGGGTAGCCTTGCCCAGCGTCACGCGCCCAGGCATTCAGCACCATAAGTGCGAGCATCCAGGTTGCGACAAGGACAAGAATGCAGGATGGGGCTTTGCCAAGCAAGGCAGACGCCGCACTGGTTCTGTTTCGAGCACCGCGCGCTCTCGGCGGCCGCTTGCGGGAACCGCTTCGACAGCCGCTCGTCGTTGACGGTCGCGAGAGGAGCACCGCGCCGAATATTGTCGAGAGAATGGCCTTGCAGCTGGGCTCCTTGCCCCTGCCCTCGCCAACCCAGCTACCGAGCGTCCCAGAATAATCCCTGATCCCCGGCCTCGAATGATGCCTCACGTCGGCGCCCTGCCTGGCGGCATCCGAACCGAGCACGTCAATCGGGCAGCCCTCCATTCTGTCTGCGCGATGCGCCATGCGACTCACATGCATCATAAATTTTCATTTTTTAGATTGCATTCGTAATCTAACTCAGTTATAGAGTTCGAACGCAATCTAAAACGAAGGAGATACGAGATGATCCGCAAAACCCTGAGCGCCTCGGTTCTGGCCGCGCTGTTTCTTGCCGCCCCGGCATTTGCCGAAGAAGCCACCATAGGACGCCCGATCGAAGCCGGCAGCCTGCACGAGGGACACCTCGACATGGTCGTCTATTACGTCCCGGTCGAGGGCGACCGCCTGGAAGTCACCGCCACCTTCGCGCCGAAGATCGGCGGCGATCCGCAGCGCGTCGTCATGGGCCTCGCCGACGGCGACTCCGTGGCCTTTTCGATACCGGGCCACCGCGGCCCGCTCTACGCGTTCTCGCGGTCCGGCGAGGAGGTGACGGTATCGTCCGAGACCGGCATGCGCGCCGATGCCAACGCACCGACCCGCCTTGCAGACGGCAGCCTGCGTGCTGCTGGGCTCGCGTCCGTCGGGCCGATGTAAAGGTCAAATGCAATCTTTCTTGAGAGGCGACGAACGTGAAAAAGAGACCCGCTGTTGTGCTGGGGGGCGTGCTGATCGCGATGTCAGGAGCGGCGGCATTTGCCACACTTGCTATTCCTACGCAGGGAGCCTCCGCCGTAGGCGACCTGAGGCAGGAACCGCCGATCGTCAGACTGGTGACGGCAGCGCCGGTGACCGGATCCGAACGCGGCTTTACCGGTATTGTCGGGGCGAGGGTGCAGAGCGATCTCGGCTTTCGAGTCCCCGGCAAAATCGTGGAGCGGCTCGTGGATGTGGGTCAGGAGGTCAAGGCTGGTCAGCCACTGATGCGCATCGACGACACCGACCTTCGCCTCGCGCTCACGGCGAAGCGCAACGCCGTTGCCGCAGCGCGCGCAACAGTCGTTCAGACGGAACCGGATGAACGGCGATACGCCAGTTTGCTCAGGGATGGATGGGTCCCCCGACAGCGCTACGAGCAGGCGAAGGCCGCGGTCGATACGGCCGAGGCGCAACTCGCCGCCGCCGAAGCCGAAGCACGGGTCGCCGAGAACGAAGCGATCTACGCGGTCCTGCTGGCCGACGCGGATGGAACGGTGGTCGAAACGCTTGGCGAGCCGGGGCAGGTCGTCTCCGCCGGCCAGACAGTGGCCCGGATCGCCAAGGCCGGCTCCCGCGAAGCGGTGGTCGCGCTTCCCGAAACGATCCGGCCGGCGATTGGGTCGGCGGCCGAGGCCAGCGTGTATGGCGGCGAAGGGCGTCGTTATACGGCACATCTCCGGCAATTATCGAACTCCGCCGATGCCCAGACCCGTACCTATGAGGCCCGTTATGTGCTCGACGGTGAGGCGGCGGCAGCACCGCTTGGTGCGACGGTAACCATTCGGCTTGCAGGCCAGGCACGCCAGCGGGAAGTCCAGGTGCCGCTGGGAGCCGTGCTCGATGACGGCGAGAAGACAGGCGTTTGGGTCCTGGACAACGCCACCTCGACCGTAAAGTTTCAGCCCGTCAAGCTTGTTCGTGTGACCAGCGAAACCGCGGTGGTCTCCGGACTGAACTCCAGCAATCCGATTGTTTCGCTCGGCGCCCATCTCCTGCAGGAGGGCACTCGCGTCAGGACTGCGTCCGAAAGCAGGGGCAACTGATGATGAACCTAAATCTTTCCGCGATCGCCGTTCGCGAACGCGCCGTTACCCTGTTCTTCATACTCCTGCTGGTCGCCGCCGGCGCCTACGCTTTCGTCATGCTCGGGCGGGCGGAGGACCCCAACTTCACCATCAAGACCCTGACGGTCACGACGGCATGGCCGGGCGCAACGGCGCGCGAGATGCAGGACCTCGTCGCCGAACCGTTGGAGAAGCGGCTTCAGGAGATGACCTGGTACGACCGGGTCGAGACGACCACTCGGCCGGGTTACGCGTATATGACGGTCACGCTGAAGGACAGCACACCGCCATCTGTCGTGCAGGAGGAGTTCTACCAGGCTCGCAAGAAGCTCGGGGATGAAGCCCGCAACCTGCCGTCCGGCGTCTTCGGGCCCTTCGTCAACGACGAATATTCGGATGTAAGCTTCGCCCTTTATGCGCTGAAGGCCAAGGGCATGCCGATGCGTGAGTTGGCGAGACAGGCCGAGGCGATCCGCCAGGACCTCCTGCACGTGCCCGGCGTCAAGAAGATCAACATCCTTGGTGAACGTCCCGAACAGATATTCGTCGAATTTTCCTACGCCAAGCTGGCCACCCTCGGCGTGTCGGCACAGGACATCGTCGCCGCCTTGCAGCGGCAGAACACCCTCACGCCGGCAGGCTCCATCGACACCCAGGGGCCGCGGGTCTTCATCCGGGTGGACGGCGCTTATGACAGCGTTCAGGCGATCGCCGACACGCCGATTGCCGCTGCGGGGCGGACGCTGAAGCTCTCAGATATCGCCGAAGTCCGGCGCGGCTATGAAGATCCCCCCACCTACCTCATTCGACGTCAGGGTGAGCCCACAATCATGCTCGCGGCTGTCATGCAGGAGGGCTGGGATGGTCTCGCGCTCGGCAAGGCGCTGGAGGACAGGACAGCAGCCATCGCACAGACACTGCCACTCGGGATGACGCTCGACAAGGTGACCGACCAGGCCGTCAACATCACCTCTGCGGTCGACGAATTCATGATGAAGTTTGCGATGGCGCTCGGTGTGGTGCTCTTGGTGAGCCTGTTGAGCCTCGGCTGGCGCGTCGGCATCGTGGTGGCGGCTGCCGTCCCTCTGACGCTTGCCGTCGTGTTCCTCATCATGCTGGAGACCGGCCGGTTCTTCGACCGCATCACGCCCGGCGCCCTCATCCTGGCGCTCGGTCTTCTCGTGGACGACGCCATCATTGCCATCGAGGTGATGGTGGTGAAGATGGAAGAAGGCATGGACCGCATCAAGGCGGCGGCCTATGCGTGGAGCCACACTGCGGCGCCGATGCTGTCCGGAACGCTCGTGACGATCGCCGGCTTCCTGCCGGTGGGCTTCGCGCGCTCGACGGCCGGCGAATACGCCGGCAACATCTTTTGGGTCGTAGGGTTCGCCCTCATCGTCTCCTGGATCGTCGCGGTGGTCTTCACACCTTACCTCGGCGTCAAGATGCTGCCCGCGATCAAACCGGTCGAAGGCGGTCACCACGCGATCTATGACACACCCAATTATCGGCGCTTGCGGCGGCTCATCACCTTCGCCGTGCGCCACAAGTTCATGATCAGCGGTATCGTTGGCATCGCCTTCGTGCTTTCCGTTGTCGGCATGGGCTCTCTCAAACAGCAGTTCTTCCCGACATCCGACCGCCCCGAAGTGCTGGTGGAGATTCGCCTGCCTGAAGGCACCAGCATCGAGACGACGACCGCTACGGTCGAGAAGCTCGAAGGCTGGCTGGACGACCAAGCCGAAGCCAAGATCGTCACGAGCTATGTCGGTCAGGGCGCGCCCCGCTTCTTTTTCGCAATGGCGCCGGAACTGCCTGATCCTGCCTTCGCCAAGATCGTCGTGCTGACCCAGGACGCCGAGGCGCGTGAGGTGTTGAAGCACCGCCTCCGCGAGGCGGTGGCAGAGGGGCTTGCACCCGAAGCCAATGTCCGCGTCACGCAACTCGTGTTCGGCCCCTACACGCCGTTCCCGGTCGAGTTCCGGATTGTCGGACCTGATCCCGCGCAACTCTACAGCATATCCGAGAAGGCCCTCGACATCATGCGGGGCGTCCCGGACGTGCGTCAGGCCAACCGCGATTGGGGCAATCGCACACCCGTGCTCCGCTTCGTCCCGGATCAGGATCGACTGAACCTCATCGGCCTGTCGCCGGCAGAGGTGGGCCAGCAACTCCAGTTCTTGCTCACCGGCATCCCCGTTACGCAGGTTCGCGAGGACATCCGCAACGTCCCCATCGTCGCACGCAGCGCCGGCGGCGAGCGGCTGGATCCGACACGGTTGGCGGATTTCTCACTGATGAGCCGGGACGGTCGCCCGATTCCGCTCGACCAGATCGGCCATTCGGAAATCCGTCTGGAAGAGCCGATCATGAAGCGCCGCGATCGCACGCCTGTCATCACGATCCGCTCGGATATCAACGAAGCGACTCAGCCTCCAGAGGTTTCCAAGGAGATCGTGAAGGCCCTTCAGCCGCTGATTGCATCCCTTTCGGGCGGCTATCGCATCGAATTGGGCGGATCGATCGAGGAGGCTGAAAAGGCCAACACCGCGCTTGCTAAAGTCTTTCCGGCAATGATAGCCGCCATGCTGATTGTTATCATGCTGCAGGTACGATCCTTCTCAACGATGTCCATGGTGATGCTGACGGCGCCGCTTGGTCTTGTCGGCGTCGTGCCGATGCTGCTCACCTTCAACCAGCCCTTCGGATTCAACGCCATTCTGGGCATGATAGGACTGGCCGGCATCCTGATGCGCAACACGCTGATCCTGACCGAACAGATCAAGGAGAACCGTGCTGCCGGCCTTGACGACTATCACGCCGTGATCGAGGCGACGGTGCAACGCACGAGGCCCGTGATCCTGACGGCACTCGCCGCTGTGCTGGCCTTCATCCCGCTCACGCACTCCGTCTTCTGGGGATCGATGGCCTATACGCTGATCGGCGGCACGGCGGTTGGCACGGTGCTGATCCTGCTCTTCCTTCCCGCGCTCTACGCCGCGTGGTTCGGCATCAAGCCGACTGCTGACGAGGTCCGTGAGGAACCATCCGGCTCGACGAATGAATTGGAAAAGCAAACAGCAATTGCTGCTGAATAGGGTCCTGTTGTCGAGCAGGCGGACCAAGATTTTCGCCGCTGGCTTTGCCTGAACATACGCAGGGCCAGCCGCACGACCTTACCGCTTGCAAATGATCGTTCAGGGCGAGCCCGGCAGATCCATCATCAGTTCTGGAGACATCCATGAATCATCCCGTCGGAACGCGAACGGATCCCGACGAGGTGCGGGCTCGCATCCTGGAGGTGGCGGAGGCGCATTTTCGCCGCATCGGCTACCATAAGACGTCGGTAGCCGACATCGCCTCCGAACTCGGCATGAGCCGGGCGAACGTCTACCGTTTCTTTTCCTCCAGGGATGCAATCAACGAATCCATTTGCAGGCAGGTCGTGAACGAGGTCGCGGACATCGCCGTTGCGATCGCACGCACCAACGCGCCGGCCTTGGAGAAACTCGACCGGCTCCTGACCGCCGTTCACCAGCACAACAAGACGAAATTGATCAAGGAAAGAAGCATGCACGACTTGATCGTCGCCGCCCTGCGCGAGAATCGGGCGGTCATCAAGGCGCATGTCGAGCGAATGTTGGAAATCCTTGAGGCGATCATTCGCGAGGGGACCGAGGCGGGCGAACTCAAGGTCGAGGACCCGGCAGAAGCGGCGCGTGCGGTCAACGCCGCGTTCACGCCGTTCTTCCACCCGATTCTGATCGAGCACTGCGTTCAACACGGCGAAGACACCGAAGCGGGCCTGCGCACGCAGATTCGCTTTGTCCTGAAAGCTCTCGGCAAATCGAACTAGCCGCCCTGGCAGGTGGCTGCCAGCGACGCATTCCGCCCTCAATTCAGGCGCGACCTCCTGCGTTCGGTCCTTCGTGCGGATAGAGCTTGCCGAACAGGGGCAGATACATCGCGCCCTTGCGCATCAGGAAGTCGTGGAACGTCGCCATGGCCGGCGAGATCGCGTGATCGCTGCGCATCACCGAAAACCATTGCCGGCGGATCGGCATGCCGACGACGTCGAGGATGACCAGCCGGCCGGCTTCGGTTTCGGCGGCGATGGTGTGGGCAGAGATGAAGGCGATGCCGAGCCCGGCCATCACCGCCTGCTTGATCGTCTCGTTCGAGCCCATCTCGACGCCGAGATCGTCGATGCGGCCGGGCACGTCGCTGAGGAATATTTCCAGCGAGATGCGCGTGCCGGAGCCCGGCTCGCGGATGAGGAAATGCTCTTCGGCGATCCGCTCCTTGGATATCTCGCGCGCCGACGCCAGCGGGTGGTCGGGCGGCGCGATGATGACCAGCGGGTGATCGCCGAATACCGAGGCACGCACCGGGACTTCCCTCGCCGGGCGTCCCATCAGCGCGATGTCGATGTCGTGGTTCTTAAGACTGTTGATGGTTTCGGCGCGGTTGCCGATGGCGAGCCGCATGTCGATGTCGGGATGTTCCTTCATGAAGCCGGCCATCAGCCGCGGCGCGAAATATTTGGCGGTGGAAACGACGCCGAGCCGCAAGCTGCCGATACGCACGCCCTTGATCGCATCCATCTTGTCTTCGAGCAGGCGAAGCCGCTCCTCGATCGCCTGCGCCGTCTCGACGAAGGCCAGACCTGCGGCAGTCGGACGCATGCCGTCCGACGTCCGGTCGAACAAGGCCAGCTGGAACTCCTCCTCGACCTGCCGCAACTGGATCGTCACCGCTGGAGGAGACAAGCCTAACACCTTGGCCGCGCTTACAATTTTTCCATGGCTGATGATGGCCTGAACGGTCTTGAATTGCTTGAGCGTGAGGTTTCTCATGAGCCATACTAAATTTTTTTTAGCACGAAAGTAAAGTTATTGAATTTTACTTATCCATGGCAGTTTGTTCTCATTCCCCAATCCGGCCGGAGGAGTTGCGGCTGGATCGGGAGGTTACGATGCCAGCGGCAACGCTCGACGCATTTCTGAATTCCTATCTCGGCCCGCCCGACGAGCTGCGTTCGGCCGTCGTCGCGACCGTCCGTCAGCTGACGCAGGCCGCCACCAAGGTCCGCAACACAATCAATCAGGGGGTGCTCGGCACCGCCTTTGCCGGGACCCGCAGCGCCAATGCCGACGGCGACATCCAGAAGGATCTCGACATCTTCGCCGACGACATCTTCCTCGACGCCATGCGCCACGCTCCGGTCGCGCTCTACGCCTCCGAGGAACTGGAGCAGCCGGTCCTGCTCGACAGCCAGGCGCCTCTCGCCATCGCCATCGACCCGCTCGACGGCTCTTCCAACATCGACACCAACGTGTCGATCGGAACGATCTTCTCGCTCCTCCCTGCAACTGGCGCGCCGGACGAAAATCCGGCCGCCTCTTTTTTGCAGCCGGGCGTGAACCAGCTGGGGGCCGGTTTCTTCATCTACGGGCCACAGCTGGCGCTGGTCCTGTCGCTCGGCAGCGGCACGCATGTCTTCGTTCTCTCGACCAGGCTCGGCACCTTCGTCCAGGCCTACGAGAGCCGGATCATCCCGCAGCGTACCCAGGAGTTCGCCATCAACGCCGCCAACTACCGGCATTGGGACGAGGCGGTGCGGCTCTACATCGACGACTGCCTCGAAGGCACTGAAGGCCCACGCGGAAAGGACTTCAACATGCGCTGGATCGCTTCCCTCGTCGCCGACTGCTACCGCATACTGATGCGCGGCGGCGTCTTCCTCTATCCAGGCGACAAGCGCAAGGGTTACCGCCAGGGACGGCTGCGCCTCGTCTATGAGGCCAACCCGATCGCCTATCTCATCGAACAGGCAGGCGGCGCCGCCACCGACACCATCACCCGCATCCTCGAAATCGAGCCCGAGGGCCTGCACCAGCGCGTGCCCGTGGTGTTCGGATCGCCGCGCGAAGTCGCACGCATCACCCGCTACCACACCGAGCCCAGCGCGATCGGCGAGCGTGCGCCGCTGTTCAGCCGCCGCGGCCTGTTCAGGGCCTGAGCATCATGTCGGCAAAGCACCCCATCATCACCATCACCGGGTCGTCAGGCGCCGGCACCACCTCGGTCAAGCGCATCTTCGAGCTGATCTTCCGGCGTGAGAACATCGACGCCGCCTTCATCGAAGGCGATGCCTTTCACCGCTACGACCGCGCCACGATGAAGGTCAAGGTGGCCGAGGAGGAGAAGGCCGGCAATCCGAACTTCACCCACTTCCATGCCGAGGCCAACGAGCTCGCAATCCTCGAAGAGGTGTTTGAGGAATATGGCCGCCGCGGAACCGGAAAGACCCGCACCTACATCCATGACGAGGACGAGGAGAAGCAGTACGGCACGCCGCCGGGGCAATTTACCGAATGGCGCGAATTCCCGCCGAGCGACCTGCTCTTCTACGAGGGCCTGCATGGCTGCGTCGTCACCGACAAGATAGACCTGGCCAGGCATGCCGACCTCAGGATCGGCGTGGTGCCGGTCATCAATCTCGAATGGATCCAGAAGATCCATCGCGACCGGGCAACCCGCGGCTATTCCACCGAGGCGGTGATGGACGTCATCCTGCGCCGCATGCCGGACTATGTCCGCTACATCGTCCCGCAATTCTCGCAGACCGCCATCAACTTCCAGCGTGTGCCGATCGTCGACACGTCCAACCCGTTCATCGCGCGCTGGATCCCGACGCCCGATGAATCGATGCTGGTCATCCGCTTCGCCAATCCCCGCGGCATCGATTTCCCCTACCTGCTTTCGATGATCCACGACTCCTTCATGTCGAGGCCGAATTCCATAGTGGTGCCAGGCAACAAGCTCGATCTTGCCATGCAGCTGATCCTGACGCCGCTCATCCTGCAATTGATCGAACGCAAGAACCGTGTGTCGTGAGGAGGACGCCATGAACAGCCAAGCAGCAGCCCTGAAGCCCGTCGCCGCCGTCTCGGAGCGCGACATGGCGAACGCCATTCGCGCGCTGGCGATGGACAGCGTCCAAGAGGCCAATTCCGGTCATCCGGGCATGCCGATGGGCATGGCCGACGTCGCGACGGTGCTGTTCGGCCGCTTCATCAACATCGATCCGTCGGCGCCCAACTGGCCCGATCGCGACCGCTTCGTGCTTTCGGCCGGGCACGGCTCGATGCTGCAATATGCGCTGCACTACCTGCTCGGCTACGAAGACATGCCGATCGAGCAACTGCAGCGGTTTCGCCAGCTGGGCAGCCGCACCGCCGGACATCCCGAATATGGCCATGCGCTTGGCATCGAGACGACGACCGGTCCGCTAGGGCAAGGCATTTCGACCGCCGTCGGCATGGCGCTGGCCGAGCGCATGCTTGCTGCCCGCTACGGCGCCGATCTCGTCGATCATTTCACCTACGCGATCGCCGGCGACGGCTGCCTGCAGGAAGGCATCAGCCACGAGGCGATCGACCTTGCCGGTCACCTGAAGCTCGCCCGGCTGATCGTCTTCTGGGACGACAATGCGATCTCGATCGACGGACCGACGTCGCTGTCGACATCGATGGACCAGCCGGGACGGTTCGAAGCCGCCGGATGGCATGTCCAGTCGGTGGACGGCCACGACACGGAAGCCGTCGCTGCGGCAATCGAAGCGGCGCAGCAGTCGGACCGGCCGTCACTGATCGCCTGCCGAACGGTGATCGGCAAGGGCGCGCCCAATCTGGGCGGCTCGGAAAAGACGCACGGCGCGCCGCTGGGCGATGCCGAGATCGCCGCGACGCGCGAGAACATCGGCTGGGCCTGCGCGCCGTTCGAGGTGCCGGACGACATCCTGTTCGCCTGGCGCGAAAGTGCCGAGCGCGGGCAAGCGGCGCGGCACGCCTGGGAGCAGCGGTTTGCCGCCTCGCCGCAGCGCCAGGCCTTCGAGAGTGCGGTCGCCGGCACCCTGCCCGACGCGGTCTTCGAAGCGCTCGCCGCTTTCCGCAAGGAGCATGTCGAGAAGGCGACCAAGGTCGCAACGCGAAAAGCCTCCGAAATGGCGCTCGGCGCCATCAACGCCGCAACCGAGCTGACCGTCGGCGGCTCCGCCGATCTGACGCACTCGAACCTGACGATCACCAAGGGCATGGCTCGCATAGCGCCTGGTGCCTATGCCGGCCGCTACATCCACTACGGCATCCGCGAGCATGGCATGGCCGCGGCCATGAACGGCATCGCGCTGCATGGCGGCTTCGTGCCTTATGGCGGCACCTTCCTGTGCTTCGCCGACTATGCCCGCGGCGCGATGCGGCTCTCGGCGCTGATGGGCCAGCGCGTCATCTATGTGATGACGCATGATTCCATCGGCCTCGGCGAGGACGGCCCGACCCACCAGCCGATCGAGCACCTGGCGATGCTGCGGGCGACGCCGAACCTCAACATCTTCCGTCCGGCCGACATCATCGAAACGGCGGAGTGCTGGGAGTTGGCGCTGAAGAGCAAGAACCGGCCGAGCGTGCTGGTGCTCTCGCGGCAGAACCTGCCGATGCTGCGCCACACAGATAGCGAAGAGAACCTGTCCAGCCGGGGCGCCTATGTCCTGCGCGAGCCGGCCGGGCACCGCGCCGTGACGCTGATCGCCACCGGCTCGGAGGTCGAGATCGCCGTTGCCGCCGCCGAACGGCTGGAGACCGAGCACGGCATCGCCGCCGCGGTCGTTTCGATGCCGTGCTGGGAGCTGTTTGAGGAACAGGATGCCGGCACCCGCAAGGCGGTCCTCGGCTCGGCGCCGCGCATCGCCGTCGAAGCCGCAGCACGGCTCGGCTGGGACCGCTGGATCGGCGATACCGGCGTGTTCGTTGGCATGGCCGGTTTCGGCGCCAGCGCCCCTGCCCCGGATCTCTACCGGCATTTCGACATCACGCCCGAAGCCGTCGCCGCAGCGGCGCTGAAGCTCATCATCTAGGAAGGACCCCAAAAATGGCCCGCATCACCCTTCGCCAGCTTCTCGACCATGCCGCCGAGCACGGCTATGGCGTTCCGGCATTCAACATCAACAACATGGAACAGGGCCTTGCCATCATGGAGGCAGCCAGGGCCTGCGATGCGCCGGTCATCATCCAGGCCTCGCGCGGCGCCCGCTCCTATGCCAACGACATCATGCTGGCCAAGATGATGGAGGCGTTGACCGAAATGCATCCGGCCATTCCGCTCTGCATCCATCAGGACCACGGCAACAACGAAGCCACCTGCCTTTCGGCGATCCGCCACGGCTTCACCTCGGTGATGATGGACGGCTCGTTGATGGCGGACGCCAAGACGCCGGCAAGCTATGACTACAACGTCGCCATCACCGAACGTGTCGCACGCATGGCGCATTGGGTCGGCGCTTCCGTCGAAGGCGAGCTCGGCGTGCTCGGCTCGCTGGAAACCGGCCAGGGCGAGGCCGAGGACGGGCATGGCGCCGAAGGCGCGCTTTCCCACGACCAGCTTTTGACCGATCCCGATCAGGCGGTCGACTTCGTCACCGCCACCCAGGTCGACGCGCTGGCGATCGCCTGTGGCACCTCGCACGGCGCCTACAAATTCAGCCGCAAGCCCGACGGCGGCATCCTCGCCATGCAGGTAATCGAGGCGATCCACGAAAAGCTGCCCAACACGCATCTGGTCATGCATGGCTCTTCCTCGGTGCCGCAGGAACTGCAGGACGTCATCAACCGATATGGCGGCGAGATGCCCCAGACCTTTGGCGTTCCGGTCGAGGAGATCGAGCGCGGCATCCGTTACGGCGTGCGCAAGGTCAACATCGACACCGACTGCCGCATGGCCATGGCCGGGCAGTTCCGCCGCGTCGCGACGGAAGACCCGCGCGAATTCGATCCGCGCAAATTCCTGAAACCCGCCATGGATGCCCTGCGCGACCTTTGCCGCGATCGCTTCGAGCGCTTCGGCACCGCCGGCAACGCCTCGAAGATCAGGGTCATCGCCATGGACGAGATGGCCAAACGTTACGCCGCGGGAAAACTCGATCCGCAAATCGCAACCGCGAAAGCCGCCTGAGCGGCAAACAGGAGACCTGTCATGAACAAGATCGACATGCCGTCAGCTGGCACGCTCAAGGAAGGCAAGGAACGCTACAAGTCGGGCGTCATCCCCTACAAGAAGATGGGCTACTGGGAGCCGGACTACCGGCCCAAGGAGACCGACCTGATCGCCATGTTTCGGATCACGCCGCAGCCAGGCGTCGACCACGAGGAGGCGGCGGCCGCCATCGCCGGTGAATCCTCCACCGCGACATGGACGGTGGTGTGGACCGACAGGCTGACCGCCTGCGAGCTCTACCGCGCCAAGGCGTTCAGATCCGAGCCGGTGCCGAACACCGGTCCCGGCACCAAGACCGAGCAGCAGTACTTCGCCTACATCGCCTACGACCTCGACCTGTTCGAGCCGGGCTCAATCGCCAACCTGACCGCATCGATCATCGGCAACGTGTTCGGCTTCAAGGCTGTCAAGGCCTTGCGGCTCGAGGACATGCGCATCCCAGTGGCTTACCTGAAAACCTTCCAGGGCCCGGCGACCGGCATCGTGGTGGAACGCGAGCGGCTCGACAAGTTCGGCCGGCCGCTGCTCGGCGCGACGACGAAGCCGAAGCTTGGCCTGTCAGGCCGCAACTATGGCCGCGTCGTCTACGAGGCGCTGAAGGGTGGCCTCGACTTCGTCAAGGACGACGAGAACATCAACTCGCAGCCGTTCATGCACTGGCGCGACCGCTTCCTCTACTGCATGGAGGCGGTGAACAAGGCGTCGGCCGCCACCGGCGAAGTCAAGGGCCATTATCTCAACGTCACCGCCGGCACAATGGAGGAGATGTACGAGCGCGCCGAATTCGCAAAACAGCTTGGCTCCTGCATCGTCATGATCGACCTGGTCATCGGCTACACGGCGATCCAGTCGATGGCCAAATGGGCACGCCGCAACGACATGATCCTGCACCTGCACCGCGCCGGCAACTCGACCTATTCGCGCCAGAAGAACCACGGCATGAATTTTCGCGTCATCTGCAAATGGATGCGGATGGCCGGCGTCGACCACATCCATGCCGGTACGGTGGTCGGCAAGCTGGAAGGCGACCCGCTGATGATCAAGGGTTTCTATGACACGCTGCGCGAGGAGCGCACGCCGCAGAATCTCGAAACCGGGCTGTTCTTCGACCAGGACTGGGCCTCGCTCAACAAGGTGATGCCCGTCGCCTCGGGCGGCATCCATGCCGGCCAGATGCACCAGCTGATCCATTATCTCGGCGAGGACGTCGTCCTGCAGTTCGGCGGCGGCACGATCGGCCATCCGGACGGCATCCAGGCCGGCGCAACGGCCAATCGCGTCGCGTTGGAGGCGATGATCCTCGCCCGCAACGAGGGCCGCGACTATCTGCGCGAAGGCACCAAAATCCTCGAACAGGCGGCCAGATGGTGCACGCCGCTGAAGGCGGCCCTGGAGACCTGGAAGGACGTCACCTTCAACTACGAATCGACCGACACGGCCGACTTCGTCCCAACCGCAACGCCCAGCTTCTAGACGAAAGGAATCGTCGCCATGATGACCAATCCGGGAAACAAGGTCACGCAGGGACAGTTTTCGTTCCTGCCCGACCTGACCGATGAGCAGATTTCGGCGCAGATCAAATACGCGTTGAAAAACCACTGGGCGGTCAGCGTCGAGTACACTGACGATCCGCATCCGCGAAACACCTATTGGGAAATGTACGGCAACCCGATGTTCGACCTGAAGGACCCGGCGGGCATCCTGCTTGAAGTCAACAATTGCCGGAAAGCCATGCCCAACATGTATGTCCGGGTCACCGCCTTCGATTCGAGCAAGGGCTGGGAAGCGCCGCGCATGTCGTTCATCGTCAACCGGCCGCCCAACGAACCCGGGTTCCGGCTGCTGCGCCAGGAGCGCGACGGCCGCAGCCAGGGCTATTCGATCGTGCCTTATGCGACCGACAGGCCCGAAGGCGAGCGGAGCTAGCCGAAACCATGCTGGACGCGATAGCAAAGGGCACTGCCGCGCCGGACGAATCAGTCGATCTGCAGGCCGAATTCGAGGCGTCCAACATCGATGAGGTGCTGGGCAAGCTCGACCGCGAACTCGTTGGGCTGAAGCCCATCAAGACCCGCATCCGCGAGATCGCGGCGCTGCTCCTGGTCGACCGGCTTCGCCGCAAGTTCGGCCTGACCTCGGGCGCGCCGACCCTGCACATGAACTTCACCGGAAACCCCGGCACCGGAAAGACCACCGTGGCGCTGAGGATGGCCGAAATCCTGCATCGTCTCGGCTATGTCCGCGAGGGCCACATGGTCGCAGTGACGCGAGACGATCTCGTCGGCCAGTATGTCGGCCACACCGCGCCCAAAACCCGCGAAGTGATCAAGCGCGCCATGGGCGGGGTGCTTTTCATCGACGAGGCCTACTATCTCTACAAGCCCGAGAACGAACGCGACTACGGCCAGGAATCGATCGAGATCCTGCTGCAATGCATGGAAAACAACCGTGACGACCTGGTTGTGATACTTGCCGGCTACAAGGACAAGATGGACCGCTTCTTCAACAGCAATCCCGGCATGCGCTCGCGCATCGCCCACCACCTCGATTTTCCCGACTACGGCGTCGGCGAGCTCAAATCGATCGCCGAGATCATGCTGGCGGAACAGAATTATCGTCTCAGCGAGGCGGCGGCCAAGGCGCTCGAAGAGTATCTGCCGATCCGCATGCGGCTGCCGCATTTCTCCAACGCTCGCTCGGTCCGCAATGGGCTCGACCGGGCGCGGCTTCGCCAGGCCAACCGGCTTTTCACGTCGCGAGACCGGGTGTTGACGAAGATCGACCTTATCACCATTGAGGAATCCGATATTCGCGGCAGCCGCGTTTTCGCAGAAGGCAAGCTCGAAGGCGAACCGGAGACGAAGGCGCGCTGACAAGATGACGCCGGTTGGTGTGCAGCGACCGAAAACCGAAGACGGAATGGAGCCGACGACCATGGGTACCAAGACAATCATCGCCCCCTCGGTGCTTTCTGCGGATTTCTCGCGGCTCGGCGACGAGGTCGAAGCAGTCGTCCGGGCGGGTGCCGACTGGATCCATCTCGACGTGATGGACGGCCATTTCGTGCCCAACATCACGTTCGGCCCGCCGGTGATCAAGGCGATCCGTGACCGAACCGACAAGGTCTTCGACTGTCACCTGATGATTGCGCCGGCCGACGCCTATCTCGCCGCCTTCGCCGAGGCCGGCTGCGACATCATCACCGTGCATGCCGAGGCCGGGCCGCATCTCGACCGTTCGCTGCAGGCGATCAGGAATCTCGGCAAGAAGGCCGGCGTGTCGCTGAACCCGTCGACGCCGGAAAGCGTCATCGAATATGTGCTCGACCGGCTCGATCTGGTGCTTCTGATGACGGTCAATCCGGGTTTCGGCGGCCAGGCTTTCATTCCGGCGGTCGTCGACAAGGTCAGGCGGGTCAAGGCGCTGATCGGCAATCGCCCGATCGACATCGAGATCGACGGCGGCGTCACCCCCGAGACCGCTCCGCTGGTCACCGCGGCCGGCGCCAATGTGCTGGTCGCCGGCTCGGCTATCTTCAAGGGCGGCAGCGAGGCGGCCTATCGCGCCAATATCGGCGCCATCAGGCAGGCAGCCGACGGCGCGATCCGGAAAGCCGCGTAAACCATTTCATCGGAGGAACAACATGGGGGCAATCCCACCTGTCTGCGATTTCGGCTGGCAAGCCATCGATGCCGTCTTGCCCGGCGTCGACGGCAAATCGCATTCGATCTTCAGCCACGCCGGTCCGAACGGGCTGGTGGTGGCCTTCATCTGCAACCACTGCCCTTACGTGAAGGCGGTGATTTCCCGCATCGTCCGCGATGCCGACGACCTCAAGCCCGAAGGCATCGGCTTTGTCGCGATCAACTCCAACGATGCCGACGCCTATCCGGATGATTCCTTCGACAACATGAAGCTCTTCGCCAGGACGAACGGCTTCACTTTCCCCTACCTCCACGACGAGCGCCAGACGGTGGCGCGTGCCTATGGAGCCGTTTGCACTCCGGATTTCTTTGGGCTCAACAGCGAATTGACGCTGCAATATCGCGGCCGGCTGGACGCGGCGCGGCGCGACGCCGGACCGCCCGGACTGAGACGCGACCTGTTCGAGGCGATGAGACAGATCGCCCGAACCGGCGACGGACCGCTGGACCAGATCGCTTCGATCGGCTGCTCGATCAAGTGGAAGGACGCCGCATGAACGTCGGCATGAGTAGGCCGTTTCGATCGCCGAAGGCGATCCTGTTCGATCTCGACGGCACGCTGGTCGATTCGGCGCCCGATATAACCGCCGCGGTCAACGAATTGCTGGCCGGTCGCGATCTACCGCCGCTGCGCCTGGAACTGGTCAAGGCGATGATCGGCGGCGGCGTCAGGAAACTGGTCGAGCGAGCCTTCGCGGCATCCGGCGCGCCGCTCCTCGGCAGCGCCCTCGACGAGGCCAACCGTGCCATGGCGCCGATCTACCGCAGACATCTGACCGGCCTGACGACGCTGATGCCCGGCGTCAGGGAGGTTCTCACCCACTTCCATTTGAGCGGAATAGCCATGGGCGTGGTGACCAACAAGCCGCAGCTGGCGGCTCGCGAAATCCTGCTGCATTTCGGGCTGACGGACCATCTCGGCGCGATCGTCGGCGGAGACGCGGTGACTTGCCTGAAACCGGCACCCGACGCTCTGCTGCTGGCGCTCGACCAGCTTCAGGTCGAGCCTCGTGACGCGCTGATGGTCGGAGACAGCGGCGCCGACGTGGCCGCCGCCCGCGCCGCCGGCATGCCGGCTATCCTGCTGCGTGGCGGCTACACCCAAATTGCCGTTGAAGCGCTTGCCGCCGACCTGGTTTGCGACGGCCTGCTCGATCTGCCTTCCGCCATGCGCAGGCTGCAAGACGCCGCTTGACCGGCGCCAACCAGTGCGGGCGCCGGCCGAACGCAGTTTGCGAACGGCCGGCGAAGTCGCGTTACTCCGGGGGATGAACCGGGTTACTTCCGGGGGAAGAACCGGGTTACTTCCGGGGGAAGAACCGGGTTACTTCCGGGGGAAGAACCGGGTTATTTCCTGCGGAAAAACCGGGTTATTTGGAGTATTGCTTCAGATAGGCGATGACGTTGGCGAGATCCTCGTCCTTCTTGAGACCGGGAAACGCCATCTTCGTACCTTTGATCATGCCCTTCGGGTCGCGAAGATAATTCGTCAGCGTGGCTTCGTCCCATTTGACGCCGGATTTGCCCGCCTCGGCCATCGGTTTGGAATATTTGAACCCCGGATGCGTGCCGGCCGTCCGGCCGATAACGCCGCTTAACGACGGACCGATCTTGTTCTTGTCCTCGTCGACGACATGGCAGGCCTTGCATTTGGCGAAGACCTTCTCACCCGCGGCGGCATCCTGTGCCTGCGATTGGTTTGTAATAAACGTCGCAACGGACACGACGGCGAAAAATGCGACTGCACGCATGGCATTTCCTCATTGATCGTCAAGGTGCCCTGGACGATTTGCGCATGCCTTTGTCTGATCATCGGCATGCATCGTTTTATGCAGAGCGAGAGCTTCTCCCTTGTGGAGTTGCAGCGCCTGCATCCTGGAAGCTACCCGGCAGATGAGCGATGTCAACCGCTACCCAAGTTCAAGGCAGTCGCTTCGGGTTTGCGCTGCCTTCCAGCGTTGAAGGCTGGCGAAAGCCGAAGCGACATCCAATCTCCCCCCTTGCGGGGGAGATGTCCGGCAGGACAGAGGGGGGTGGGAAGGATCGCCAACTTTCGGCTTTATCCATCCCAACCGGAAATCAGCCTGAGGGTGTGGCTGTAATTGATCGACAGGTCGGAGGGACAGCACCCCCCTCTGCCCTGCCGGGCATCTCCCCCGCAAGGGGGGAGATCGGCAGCTTCACCGACGGCGCGATTGACGGCCATCGGGCGAACGCGTAGCCTCAAACCATTCCGGTTTTCCATGGGCACCTCGGGACTCCGGCAGCTGGCGATTTTGTCCAGGCTCGCGGATCGGGCCGGATTTCGCCAAAGCGGGCGTCTTCAAGCGCGCAAGAGGTGCTGAATGGATATGGTCGACCTCATATTGACGGTTTGCCTGATTGCCAATCCGGGCAATTGCCGAGACGAACATCTCTATTTCGAGAGCCGCGGCTCTCTGTTCCAATGCATGATGCTGGCGCCCACCGAAATCGCGAAATGGTCGCAGGAACACCCGACCCGCAAGGTCAAGCGCTGGAAATGCGCTTTGCCGAACAAAGACCGTGCGATCTGCTCGGCGCCCCGGCCCGTTATGGCCCCGGGAGGAGACATCATCATGATTTCGCGTCGAGGAACGCTCCGGCTGGCGGCTCTTGGAACGGCCGCGGCGCTTGTCCCAAAGCCCTCATTCGCCACGAACCGGGTTCGCATCGGTGTGCTGAAATTCGGCACCGTGAGCTGGGCTCTTGACACGCTGAAGCACCACAGGTTCGACGCAGCCAACGGTATCGATCTGGAGGTCGTCGATTTCGCCGGCGAGGATGCAACCAACGTCGCCTTGCTAGCCGGCGCGATCGACATGATCGTCTCCGACTGGCTGTGGGTCTCGCGCCAGCGCTCCGAAGGCGTAGACCTCACATTGGTCCCCTATTCGACCGCCGTCGGGGCGATCATGGTGAAGGAGGGAGCGCCGATCCGCACGATCACCGATCTCAGGGGAAAAAAGCTCGGCGTCGCCGGCGGACCTCTCGATAAAAGCTGGCTGCTGATCCAGGCGCTGGCCAGACGCGATCACGGCCTCGACCTGGCGGCAACCAGCGACATCGTCTTTGGTGCGCCGCCGCTGATTTCGGAAAAGGCGATGCAGGGCGAGCTCGATGCGGTGCTCAATTTCTGGCATTTTTGCGCCCGGCTCGAAGCAAACGGCTTTCGTCGGCTGATCGGCGCCGATGCTGCGGCGAAAGCGCTCGGGGCCTCAGGCGCCGTATCGGCGCTCGGCTATGTCTTTCATGACAAATGGGCGAACGAAAATCCGGACGCTATCAGCGGCTTCATCAAGGCTTCGGCGCAGTCCAAGGACTTGCTGGCCAGATCCGACGATGAGTGGCTGCGCCTTGCGCTTGATATCCGCGCGCAAGGCGAGGAACTGGCAAGACTGCGTGACCGCTATCGCGAGGGCATTCCCAGACGCCCCGTCGCCGAGGATGCGGCCGACGCCGGCAGGCTTTACCGCGTGCTGGCCGAGATCGGCGGCGAAAAGCTGGTCGGCCGCGCGCCGGAGATGGCGCCCGGCACGTTCTGGCAGGTACCCAAGCAATGAGCGCACCTGATACCGGCGATCGCCCGCCTGGCGCTGCGGCCGGCATGTCCAGCCAATCCGGCCTGGCAGCGGCGCTGACACCGGTGCTGACGGTCGCGGCCTCTCTGCTCGGGCTTGGCCTGCTGTGGGGCCTTGCGGCAAATGCCTGGCCGAGCCGTGCCTTTCCAGGGCCGGGACAGGTCTGGCAGGTGCTGCTCGCAGAGGCGGCGAACGGCGATCTTTTCTACCATCTTGGCGCGACGCTCGGCCGGGTTGCCGCGGCATATGTCGTCGCGATGGTTGTTGGCTCGGTCATCGGCGTCCTCCTCGGCAGCCACCGCAGCGCAGACCGGTTCTTCGCTCCCTGGGTGGTCCTGTTCCTCAACATTCCCGCGCTGGTGGTCATCGTGCTCGCCTACATCTGGTTCGGCCTCAACGAAGCGGCGGCCATTGGCGCGGTTGCCGTCAACAAGATCCCGAATGTCGTGGTGACGATGCGCGAGGGCGCCAGAGCGCTTGATCCGAGTTACGCCGAAATGGCCGCCGTCTACCGCTTCGGTCTCCTCGACCGCGCCCGCCATGTCCTGCTGCCGCAACTGCAGCCCTATCTTGCCGCCGCCTCACGATCCGGCATCGCTCTCATCTGGAAGATCGTCCTGGTGGTCGAACTGCTCGGCCGCTCCAACGGCGTCGGCTTCCAGATCTATCTTTATTTCCAGCTCTTCGACGTCGCCGCCATCCTTGCCTACACCCTGACTTTCGTGGCGGTGATGCTTGTCATCGAACTCCTTCTGGTGCAGCCCGTTGAACGACATGCAACCCGTTGGCGCCGTCGTCCCGCTTAGGGTCGACATCGCCGAAAAGACTTTCAGGTCCGCGCAAGGCGTCTCGATCACGGCGCTCCAGGACCTTTCCTTCGAGGTCCGGCAAGGCGAATTCGCCTGCTTGCTGGGGCCGTCCGGCTGCGGCAAGACCACGACGCTGCGCATCCTGCTTGGGTTGGACAAGGACTTTTCCGGCTCGTTCCAACTGCCTGAAGGCGGCTCCAACCGGATCGCCGCCGTATTCCAGGAGCCGGTCTTGCTGCCGTGGCGAACAGTGGAGCAGAATGTCAGGCTGGCGCTGCCGAAAAGCCTGAGAACGAAGAACCTCGACGGGCTGTTCGACACGCTCGGCCTCGCCGGAATGCGCTCGCTCTATCCGGCGGAGCTTTCGCTCGGCCTTGCGCGCAGGGCAGCGCTTGCCAGGGCCTTCGCCACCGAACCGGCGGTGCTGTTCCTGGACGAACCCTTTGCCTCACTCGACGAACGGACCGCCGAGCGGCTTCGACACCTGCTTTTGACCGTGTGGTCGGCGCGGCCCACGACCGCCCTGATGGTAACCCACAATCTGCGCGAGGCGTTGATGCTGTCGGACCGCATCATCGTGCTCGCGCAACGGCCGGCGCATGTCCTCGGCATGTTCGACGTAAGGCTGCCGCGGCACTATCGCAATCCACAGGTGATGAGCGACCTTTTGCGGTCGTTCCAGCAAAAATTTCCGGGCGTGGCCTGATCGCCGTACAGTTCGGAATTGGGAGGAAGCCATGCCAATCGACAGGATACGACGCAAGCTTGTGAACGGCTTCGCCTGCACCGCGGTCAGCGCCGCGATGCTGCCCTGTTGCCTCGGGCGGGCCGCTCTCGCCGCAGCCTACGGCCTTGAATTCAAGCTCAGGAAAGTCGCCGACGGCGTCTTCGCTTTCCAGGGCGTCGATGAATTGATGAGCGCAGCCAACCAGGGCGCGATCTCCAACCTCGGCGTCGTCGTCGGCGCCGACGCCGTCGCCGTCATCGACAGCGGCGGCAGCCTGATTGAGGCGAACGCCCTCATCGCCGCGATCGGCAAGATAAGCGCCAAGCCGGTTCGCTACCTGATCAACACCCATATGCACCCCGACCATGTCTT
Source organism: Mesorhizobium sp. WSM4850 (assembly GCF_055811735.1). Lineage (NCBI taxonomy): Bacteria > Pseudomonadati > Pseudomonadota > Alphaproteobacteria > Hyphomicrobiales > Phyllobacteriaceae > Mesorhizobium > Mesorhizobium sp. WSM4850. The sequence goes on from NZ_JBVVPV010000011.1 coordinate 50,996, forward strand.
CGGCAACGCGGCGTTCCGGCAGATCGGCGCCACCATCGTCGGCCACCACAATCTGCCGCGTGCCCTCGAGGCGCGCGGTGCCTTCTACCTGCAGAGCTTTCGCGAACAGATCGGCGACGCGCTTATCAAAGGGATCGAGATCATACCGCCGACGATGCTGGTCGACGATCGCCTGCAGCTCGACCTCGGCGGACGCGTGCTCGAATTGCAGGCATGGAAGGCGGCTCACACCGACAACGACCTGACCGTCTTCGACAGCGCGACCCGCACGTTGTTTGCCGGCGATCTGGTTTTCATCGGTTCCTTGCCGACGCTCGACGGATCGCTGCTCGGCTGGCTCCGCCAGATGGATGGGCTCGCCGCGATTGGCGCCACGCGCGTCGTGCCGGGTCATGGCCCGGTGCCGGCCGACTGGCCGGCGGCGCTGACGGGAGAGCGGCGCTATTTCGAGATTCTGGCGCGCGATGTTCGCAAGGCGATCGCCAACGGGACGCCGCTCCGCGACGCCGTCAAGACCGCCGGCGCAAGCGAACGGGGCAATTGGCATCTGTTCGACGACTACAACGAGCGCAATGCAACAGCCGCCTTTGCCGAACTCGAATGGGAATAGACGACAGTGACATGCGCTGGACGTGATGAAGTTGGGGCAATCGATTCAGGTCGGCGCTGCCCCTCACCCTTACCCTCTCCCCGTGAAAAACGGGGAGAGGGGGTCGCCAGCGTTGCGGCTAAGCCCCTTCTCCCCGTCCTTCACGGGGAGAAGTGCCCGGCAGGGCGATGAGGGGCAGCGCCGACATCGACAATCGATCGCCTTCGCACAGATTGGACGCCATCATCTGTCTGAATCGATTGCCCTGGTGATGAGATGGGATCGATTTGCCAACGCATCGTCAAGGGTCTATCCTCGACATCGGCCTGGGCACCACCTCTCTGACATTGGTGGAGGCATCGAAATGCAGAACCACGCTTACCGGAGCCGGCAGCTCGGCTTGCCGCTGGCGGCCGTCTTCGCCGCGATCATCCTGGCCATCGGCGCGCTCTTTGGCGCCTCCGGCGCCGCCAACGCCCAGCAGACAACCGCCTCTTCGGACAGGATCTGGCAGGATCTGAAAGGCGACGTGTTCGGCGATCGGGCAATTCTGGTCGATAGCGGCGTCGTCAGGATCGAGGCGCCGAAGCGGGCGCAGGATGCCGCCATCGTGCCTGTCGACATCTATATCGACCCGACCAAGGCGCCCGCCGGCATCAAATCCGTCACCTTGATCATCGACGTCAATCCAGCGCCGGTCGCGGCGACGTTCGAGATCGGCAAGGACGCCGGTGTGACACATCTGTCGACGCGCGTGCGCGTCGACGACTATTCCTATCTGCGTGCCATAGCAGAGACGCAGGGCGGCGAGCTTCACATGGCCCAGACCTTCGTCAAGGCGTCAGGCGGATGCTCCGCCCCGGCGCTCAAGAACCAGGACGAAGCGATGGCAACGATGGGGCAGATGAAGCTGCGCCAATTCCCGCCGCAAGAGACGATGACAAAGGCGCAGGAATTGCAGCTGATGATCCGCCACCCGAACAATTCGGGCCTGCAGCGCAACCCCTTGACCCAGTATTTCATCCCCGCGCATTTCGTTCAGAAACTGTCGGTCTCGCAGGCAGACCGGCTGATCCTGTCGATGGAAGGGGGGATATCGATTTCGGAAGATCCCAATTTCCGGTTCGATTTCACCGCGCACGGCACTGGCCAAATCCAGGTCGAAGCGATCGATACGGACGGCAAGGTATTTCGCAATCAATGGCCGCTGGAGGCTACGGGGCTTTGAAGCCTCGAAACCGTATGCAGCCGCCGTCGGCGGTCTTACACAGCGTCTAAAAGCAGCGCACGTCGGCTTCCGCCTGCGCGCGCTTCAGTCCCGTGCTTGCGGCTTTTGCCGGCGCGCTTTCGCGGAACAGTCCCGAACGCTCCCCTGTCGTCAGGGACATGCTCTTGAAGGTCTCGGCCCTTTCATAGTCCTCGAAGGGAAGGATCGAGGCGATGACGTCGATCGAGCAGGAACAGCTCTCCAGCGCCCGACGTGTCTGGCCATTCGTCTGCATGCAGCCGAGCACATAGTCGACAACCGTCACCGTCGGATAATCTGAGGCGGCGCCGGCCGGATTGGCGAAGGCCAGGGCCGACGTGAGCAACAGCGGCAAGCTCGAAAAGCCGACATATCTGATCATGGGGAACCTCCGATTGGCCCGGAACGTGACAGATCGAGCCCAATGGATCGAGACGGATCACCGCACCAGTTGGCCTCCTGTCGCCACGCCCGTCAAGTTCTCATGCAGGCCATATAGTACCAAAGGACAGGGCGGTCCCGGCCGGCAAAAGGCCTCCCCGACAGCACGAACATCGGCTCCGAATCCTGGTGCTGAGCTTGATTTCAGGTCTCCTCCACTATCGGCACCCGAAGCTACGCGCGCATACTTAAAATCATACGATCCAGCGAATATTCCCAAATAAAAATCAATACATTTTGCCCAAAAAATACGTAAAATTTAACCACTTATATAAATCGCGCTTCATCCACAGTCGATCAATAGCTTTCAGTCCGGATTTTTTCATATCTATTTCTCTATATTGCAGTGCAACATAGATGGAAGTGATTTTTCTTGCCTTCCTTCTGGGGATGACATAGCTTCATCCTGTTTCCGGCTTCAAGGGCGTCACCGTCAATTAGGGAGCGGCGACAGTCTTTCGTAGGCCAGGTGGGATGGGCAGTAACGGTGCCCTCTGCTCATTCGGCTTAGGTCGTGACACGCTGCCGGAAATACTTCCCCCACATGAATCGCTTGGGCAAGCCCTGGTGGGCTCAACGGACGATTCGTCATTGTGCACCCTGGGAGGACTTTGATGCGTGTATTAGCGAAAACTGCCTACCTACTAACGACCGCGGCGCTCATGTCGTTCGGCGCGGTCCACATGACGTCGGCCAATGAAGAACTGATGAAAATGGCCGAAAACCCCAAGGACTGGGTGATGCAGACGGGTGACTACGCCAACACCCGCTTTTCCAAGCTCAACCAGATCACCAAGGACAATGTGAAGAACCTGCAGGTCAAGTGGACCTTCTCCACTGGCGTGCTGCGCGGCCATGAAGGCGGGCCGCTGGTCATCGGCGATGTGATGTATGTCCACGCGCCGTTCCCGAACACCGTCTATGCTCTCGATCTCAAGAATGACGGAAAGATCCTCTGGAAATACGAGCCCAAGCAAGACCCGAATGTTATTGGCATCATGTGCTGCGACACGGTCAACCGTGGCGTTGCCTATGGTGACGGCAAGATCATCCTCAACCAGGCCGACACCACCGTCGTGGCGCTCGATGCCAAGTCCGGCAAAGTCGTCTGGACGGTCAAGAACGGCGATCAGATCGACGGCGGAAAGGGCGAATCCGGCACGTCGGCGCCTGTGGTCGTCAAGGACAAGGTTATCGTCGGCATCTCCGGCGCCGAATATGGTGTTCGCGGCCACCTCTCGGCCTACAATCTTTCGGATGGCAAGCTTGCCTGGCGGGCCTATTCGACGGGACCCGATGCAGAAACCCTGATCGATCCCGAAAAGACCACCCATCTCGGCAAACCGGTTGGCGCGGACTCGGGCACGAACACCTGGGAAGGCGAGCAGTGGAAGACCGGTGGCGGCACGACTTGGGGATGGTACGCCTATGATCCCAAGCTTAACCTGATCTACTACGGCACCGGCAATCCATCGACCTGGAACCCGGTCCAGAGGCCGGGCGACAATCGCTGGTCGATGACGATCATGGCTCGCGATGCGGATACCGGGATGGCCAAGTGGCTCTACCAGATGACCCCGCATGACGAGTGGGATTATGACGGCGTCAACGAGATGATCCTTGTCGACGGCATGGACATCAAGGGCGCCAAGCGCGATGTGCTGGTGCATTTCGACCGCAATGGCTTTGCCTACACCATGGATCGCGCCAATGGCGAGCTTCTCGTCGCCAAGAAATACGATCCGGCGGTGAACTGGGCGACGGAAGTCAACATGGACCCCAGCAGCGACCAGTACGGCCGCCCGCAGGTGGTGGCCAAATATTCGACCCAGCAGAACGGCGAAGACACCAACTCGACGGGCATCTGCCCGGCCGCGCTTGGAACCAAGGACCAGCAGCCGGCGACCTATTCGCCGAAGACCGGTCTGTTCTACGTGCCGACAAACCATGTCTGCATGGACTATGAGCCCTACAAGGTGAGCTACACCGCCGGTCAGCCTTACGTGGGCGCCACCGTGTCGATGTATCCTCCCCCTGGAGCCGACCACATGGGCAACTTCATTGCCTGGGATGCTGCCAAGGGCGAGATCGTCTGGTCCAAGCCCGAGAAATTCTCGGTCTGGTCGGGCGCGCTGGCGACCGAAGGCGACGTGGTCTTCTACGGCACGCTCGAGGGCTACATCAAGGCGGTCGATCATGACGGCAATGAACTCTACAAGTTCAAGACCCCGTCCGGCATCATCGGCAACATCACGGCCTACGAGAATGGCGGCAAGCAGTACATCGCCGTTCTGTCCGGCGTCGGTGGATGGGCCGGTATCGGTCTGGCAGGCGGACTGCTTTCGCCCGACAACGCCGCTGCCTGGCATGGCGCCGTCGATCAGGGCCGTGCGCAAGGCGACGAGGCTGCGGTCGTTGGAACTGCTGGTCTGGGCGCGGTCGGTGGCTACGCAGCACTTGCCGACTACACGACGCTGGGTGGCCAGCTCACCGTCTTCGGCCTCCCGGACTGATATACGGGAGCACGCCTCGGGCGTGAGAAGACCAAGGCTTGAAAAGCGAGAGCCCGGATCACCGGGAAGCCAGGACCGGGCTCTCAATTTCGCCGCGCACCCACATCGATCCATGCCGCTTCACGACAGCAAAACCGTGTGCAGGCGAAATCAAGAAATCAAGGAAGTAGCTGAATGACCGTTCGCATTGTAATTTCCGCTCTCGCCCTGGCGCTGCCTCTGGCAAGTTCAAGCCTCGCGCATGCCCAGGACAGCGCTGAAAAAGCCAAGGCGGTGACGGAAGAAGGCGGCAAGCATTTCGACGCGGACGGAAATCCGACCTTCAAGATCGAAAACGGAGCCGTCGACTGGTATACGTTCAGCGGTTACCGCCGGTATCACTCCGATTGCCATGTCTGTCACGGACCGGACGGCACCGGTTCGAGCTATGCGCCGGCCCTGCTCAACAGCCTGAAAACTATGGATTACGCCACCTTCATCTCGATCGTCGCCGAGGGCCGCAAGAATGTCGGCGGCGGCAAGGAAAATGTCATGCCTGCCTTTGGCGACAACAAGAACGTCTATTGCTACATGGATGATCTCTACGTCTATCTGCGTGCCCGCGCCGACGGTGCGGCGCCGCGCGGCAGGCCGCCGAAGAAAGCAGACAAGCCACAGGCAGCGAAGGATGCCGAAGCATCCTGCATGGGTGGATGATATGATTGGCCGTGACGCGTTGAAGCTGTGTTTTGTCCTGCCGATGCTCGGCGCACTCGCCTTGCTGTCTGCGAACGCCCAGGCGCAGGACGCCGGCCTTGGTGCCGCGGGCGAACTGGTCGACCCAGAAATTCTGCGCGTCTGCGCCGATCCTTCGAACATGCCGTTCACCGACGAGAGCGGCGAAGGCTTCGAAAACCGGCTGGCCGACCTGGTCGCCGCGAAAACCGGCCGAAAGTCCGTCGCCTATACATGGTTTCCTCTTGTCGCCGGCTTTGTGCGGAACACGCTGGCGGCCAACCGATGCGACATCATCATGGGCTATGCCCAGGGCGATGAACTGGTGCAAAACACCAACGCTTACTATCGCTCGTCCTACGTGTTGGTGCACCCGAAGGGCAACGGCATGGAAGGCGTCGAGACCATCGAGGATCCGAAACTCACTGGCAAGAGGATCGGCGTCGTCGAAAGCACACCGCCGACTGCCAACATGGCCGCCAACAAGCTCATGCGAACGGCAAAGATCTATCCGCTGGCGGTGGATACCCGCCTCACCCCCTCCATGGGGGAAGTCATGATCAAGGACATGCTCGCCGGCAAGATCGATGCGGCGGTCATGTGGGGACCGATGGCAGGCTACTACGCCAAGCAACTCGGCGCCGATCTCACGATCGTTCCGCTGGTGAAGGAAAAGACCGGCTCACGCATGTCATACCGCATCACCATGGGCGTGCGTCCATCCGACCAGGAATGGAAGCGGACGCTCAACCGGGTGATCAGGGAAAACCAGGCGGAGATCACCAGGATCCTGCTGGACTACGATGTGCCGCTGATCGACGAACACGATAATCCGATCACGCAATGACGAGAAACGCATGAAGGGAAAGGAGACGATTTTGCTGGTTGCCGCGAGCCTTCTCGGTCTGACCGAACCGATGTGGGCTGGCGATATCGCCGAGCCCGGTGGCTATCGGACGGACGACTATCGGGCGCCGGTGCCGCAGACGCTGCAGGGCGCGAAGGTCGTGACGACGGCGGAGGCGGAGGCGCTGTGGCGGGAGAAGAAGGCGGTGTTCTTCGACGTCATGCCTAACACGCCGAAGCCGGCTAATTTGCCGGCGGGAACGATTTGGAGAGCCAAGATCAGAAAGGACATCCCAGGCAGCACCTGGCTGGCCAATGTCGGTTACGGTGCTATCTCCGAGGAGACCGCCAACTATTTTCGCCAAGGCCTCGCGGCCGAAGCCGGTCCCGACAAGTCGCGTGCCATTCTGTTCTATTGCATGACGAATTGCTGGATGTCGTGGAATGCTGCGAAACGGGCCATCGAATGGGGCTACAGTTCGGTGATCTGGTATCCGCCCGGCGCCGATGGATGGGAACGTGCCAACCTTCCGCTGGAGGAAAGGATGCCTTATGTGATTAGCAATTGAGCATGAGCATTGTTATTTTCTTGTTTTTCGACTTTTCAGAACCTGCCGTTTCATTTGTCCATTTTGAGAGCTGATGGACGAGCCATTGCAATGGTGCCCAGCAATGGTTGACTGAGAAAAGGATCGGCCCCTTCGGGCTGGTAGAAGAGGAGATATGCCATGAAGAAGAGCTGGACAAAACCGACCATGTGCCAAGTTGCTGCGGGCTTCGAGATTTCGCGGTATCTGCCTGCTGAAATTACTCCCAAGAAGTAGGCCGCAGAGGTGCGTGTCCCCGGCAACGGGGACACGCACTGTCTTGCCGCGCGAGGTCTTCGTGAAAGGCTTTGACGCGTTCAATGCGGGCGCGAAGCCATTCGCGGTCGAAAATTTGCTGTTGGTTGAACAAGCCGCAGAGCGGGCATTGCAATGCGCTTGAAGATCATCGGCTCGGCGGCAGGCGGCGGCTTCCCGCAGTGGAATTGCAACTATCGCCTGAGCCGCGCGGCTCGCACCGGGATGGCTGGCGTGCATTCGCGAACCCAATCAAGCATCGCCGCCTCAGTGGATGGGGCCGGCTGGGTTCTCTTCAACGCCTCGCCCGATATCCGCCAGCAGATTGCGCAAACGCCTGAATTGCAGCCGGCGCAGGATGCGCCGTTGCGTTCGACGCCTATCCGCGCGGTGGTGCTGACCAATGCCGATGTCGATCATGTCGCCGGCCTGCTCAGCCTGCGTGAGCGGCAGCCCTTCGCCATCTACGCAACGACACAGGTGCTGGAGACGCTGGAAGCGAACTCGATCTTCAATGTCCTCGATCCAGCGCTCGTGCCGCGACGCATCTTGCCGCCGGCCGAAGAACTGGCGATATGCGACGCAGACGGCCACGACACCGGCGTGACTGTCGAGAGTTTTCCCGTGCCCGGCAAGATAGCCCTCTATCTCGAGGAAAGAAGCCGGCCGGAAGCCAATTTCAGTTCCGACGCCGGCGACACGATCGGCGTCCGTATCGGCGGTGCCGGCAGTCACGGCTCCGTCTTCTACATCCCAGGCTGCGCGCGCATCGATGCAGCCCTGCGCACGCGCCTGGCCGATGCCGCCTGCGTCCTGTTCGATGGCACGGTCTACACCGACGACGAGATGATTGCCGCCGGCGTCGGCCAAAAGACCGGTGCGCGCATGGGGCATCTGGCCATGTCGGGAGACGAGGGGTCGATCGCCGGCCTGGCCGATGTGGGGATCGGCCGCCGTGTCTTCGTCCACATCAACAACACCAATCCGGTTCTGGACGAGAATTCGGCCGAGCACGCAGCGGTCAAAGCGGCTGGCTGGGAAGTCGCCCGCGATGGGATGGAGATGGAATTTTGAGTGATTTCCACGACGCGGCCAGGAACGGCCTGTCCTCCAGCGAGCTCGAAGCCGTGCTGCGGCAGGTCGGCGCCGAGCGCTATCACAACCGCCATCCTTTCCACCACAGGATGACCAGCGGTGCGCTGTCGAGGACCGAGATGCAGGCCTGGGCGCTGAACCGCTATTGCTACCAGGCCGTCATCCCGCGCAAGGACGCCATGATCCTCGCACATGCGCAGGACCCGGCGTTTCGCGCCGCCTGGCGCAAACGCATCGAGGACCATGATGGCGAGGACGGTTGGAGCGGCGGCATCGCGCGCTGGCTGCATCTGGCGACCTCGCTCGGCCTCGATGCCGATGACGTGAAGAGCGAAAGGCTGGCGTTGCCGGCGACACGTTTCGCGGTCGGCGCCTACCTCGCCTTTTGCACGAACCGGACGCTGTTCGAGGCGGTCGCCTCGTCGCTGACCGAGATGTTCTCGCCGCTCATCATCGGCGAACGGGTCCCGGCGATGCTGGCCAAATACGACTACATCACCGAGGATACGCTGGCCTATTTCAGCCGACGGCCCGAACAGGCCTCGCGCGACGCCGACTTCGCCCTCGCTTACGTGCTCGGCCATGCCGACACGGCGGAACGCCAGCAGCAGGCGATCGATGCGCTGGTGTTCAAATGCGATATACTGTGGGCCATGCTCGACGCGCTTCAACACGCCTATGGCCAGCCGGGAAACATCCCTCCCGGCGCCTTCCGTCCGGAGCCAGTCCGATGATGGCGCTGCGCGAAAGAGCTTTGGTTTCACCGCGATCGGTGCCGTCGCTGCCGAAGCACGTGCGCATACAGTACGATCCCGTGCGGCAGGCATTCGCCGTGCTTTCGCCGGAAAAGGTGTTTTGGCCGAACGACATCAGCCTCGATATATTGCGCCGCTGCGATGGACGGTCCACGGTCGGCCACATCATCGCCGAGCTTGCCGCGGATTATGACGCCGAACAGGAGGCGGTGGCGGCCGACGTCGTCGCCTTCCTGCAAGAATGGTCGGACAAGCTGCTGGTAAAACTATGAGCGAGCCCCTTCTCCCTCCGATCGGCATGCTGGCGGAACTGACGCATCGCTGCCCGCTGCAATGCCCGTATTGCTCCAATCCGCTCGAATTGCTGAAAGCCAATCGCGAACTCGATACACAGACTTGGCTTGATCTGTTCTCGCAGGCCGCCGATCTCGGCGTTCTCCAGGTGCATCTGTCGGGCGGTGAACCGACGCTGCGCCGCGACCTCGAGCAACTGATCGCCGGGCTTTCGGCGCGCGGCGTCTACACCAACCTGATCACCGCCGGCGTCGGCATTGCCGAAGGCCGCATCGAGGCATTTGCCGAAGCCGGGCTCGACCATCTGCAACTGAGTTTTCAAGGCGCACGGCCGGCGACCACCGACCGCATCGGCAATCACAAAGGCGGCCACGAAAAGAAGCTGGAGACGGCACGCCGCGCCCGCGCAGCCGGCCTGCCGCTTACCATCAACGCGCCGATCCATCGCCACAACATCGAGGAAGTGCCGGAATTCATCGACCTGGCGCTCTCGCTCGGCGCGGAGCGGCTTGAGATCGCCAACGTGCAGTATGCCGGCTGGGCGCTGACCAATCGCGATCAACTGATGCCCGAGCGTGCTGCGGTCGACCGTCAGGCGGAGATCGTCGCGGCGGCGCGCGAACGGCTCACCGGCATCATGAACATCGATTTCGTCACGCCGGATTATTTCGCCATCTATCCCAAGCCGTGCATGGGCGGCTGGGCGCGCGACGCCTTCATGGTGGCGCCGGACGGCGCCGTGCTGCCGTGCCATGCCGCACAGACCATCCCGTCGCTCAGTTTTGAGCGTTTCGGCCCGCGCAGCCTGGCCGAAATCTGGACCGATTCGCCGGCATTCAACGCCTTTCGCGGCACCGACTGGATGCAGCAGCCCTGTCGCAGCTGCGAACGGCGTGAGATCGACTGGGGCGGTTGCCGCTGCCAGGCGATGGCGATTGCCGGCGACGCCGCCGCGACGGACCCGGCTTGCGCGAAATCGCCGATCCATGCGCGCATGGCCATGCTGATCGACGAAGCCCAGCGTGCTGCGGCAGTTCCTTCGAACGACGAACAATTCGTCTACCGACGGATCGGCGTCGTCACCGAGCCCGCCTGATCTCTTCCCCGGTCTCGCGCTCGCGCACCGCGTCGGCGAATGCCAGTGCGTCGCGATTGACGGCAATGTTGTGCACGCGAAAGATCGAAGCGCCTTTCAGCCGCAGGATGACGCTTGTTGCCGCTGTGCCGACGTCTCGCCCCTCGTCACTTCCGCCGACCAGCTGACGGGCAAGGCGCTTGCGTGACGTGCCGACGAGCAATGGAAAACCGAGCGCGCACAACTCACCGAAGCGAGCCATGAGCTCGAGGTTTTCCTCGCCGTCCTTGGCGAAAGCGAAGCCGGGGTCGAGCACAATCCGCTCGTCCGCGATGCCGGCGTCGCGCGCGATCTCCAGCGATCTGTTCAGGAACAGGAACTGGTCGGCGATCACATCCGCCAGTTTTTCGCGGCCGCGCCCGGTGTGCATGATGACGAGGCCGGCGCCGGTTTCCGCCGCGACCTGCGCGATGTCGGGTTCGCGCTGCAGTCCATGCACGTCGTTGACGATATGCGCGCCGGCGGCGACCGCCAGCCGCGCCGTCTCGGCCCTGTAGGTGTCGACTGAAACCAGGCTGTCGCCGTCGGACGACAGCGCCTCGATGACCGGCAGGATGCGCGATTGTTCCTCGCGCGCAGAAACGGCGCCGGCGCCGGGCCGGGTGGATTCGCCGCCGACATCGATGATCGCCGCGCCCTCGCCGATCATGCGCCGCGCCTGCTGCAGCGCCCGCTCCGGCCGGTCGAATTCTCCGCCGTCGGAAAAACTGTCCGGCGTGACGTTCAAAATCCCCATCAGCAACGATTGCGCGCCAAGATCGAGATGCCGTCCATGAGCAAGCTGCCAGCGCGTCATGCGTCAACCTTTTTCATCTCATTTTCATATCAGATGCAATTCGCGACAAGATTGTCACTCACACGAACCCGGTTTCCCCATCTACCTATGCTCGCGAAACAAAAGGAGCGTAGCAATGACCAGGGAAACGATCAGCTTTACTTACACGACCTATATTGTCTCGACACCGGGAAAGGTGTTCGAGGCCATAACCAAACCGGACCTCGCACGGCGCTACTGGGGCCACGAGAACGTCTCCGACTGGAAGCCCGGCTCGAGCTGGCAGCACATCCGCGCTAATGACGAACGGACCGTCGAGCTCGTCGGCAAGGTCGTCGAGGTGTCGCCGCCGACCCGTCTCGTCATCACCTGGGCAAACGCTTCGCAGGCGTCCGATCCGGCGAGCTACAGCCGGGTGACCTTCGAGCTCGAGGAATACGAGGCCATGGTCCGGCTGACCGTCAGCCATGACGACCTCGAAGCCGGCAGCGGCATGGGCATCAAAAAGGGTTGGCCGATCGTCCTCTCCAGCCTGAAATCCTTTCTCGAAACGGGTCAGGCGATCGATGTCTTCGCCAAGCCGCGCGCGTCCGAACTGGCGGCCTGACCCAGGACAAAGGACCGAGCAGATGAGCACTCTCTACACCGGCGGATGCGCGTGCGGCGCGGTCCGCTACGAGGCAAAGGCAGCCCCGATCTTCGAAAACCACTGCCAATGCCGCGATTGCCAGAAAAGAAGCGGCACCGGTCACCAATCCTATCTGACGTTTCCGTCGCGGGCAGACGTCAAGATCACCGGCACAGCGACGGACTGGCGCATCGCGGGTGACAGCGGCAATGATAACATCCATTCGTTCTGCCCGGTCTGCGGAACGCCGGTCTACCTGACATTCGCCGCCATGCCGGAGCCGATCGCGGTCTATGCTGGAAGTCTCGACGATCCGAGCCGGTTCAATCCGACCGTTGTCACCTACGGCAGCCGGGCTCTCCCCTGGGACAAGATGGATAGCGCGCTGAAGACCTTCGAGAAGATGCCGCCGGGCTGACCGGCCGGCGGCAGGGCGGACGCGCACAATCTTCAGGAGGCGGATCTGCGCCCACCGCAGGCGCGGATCGGCTGGTGGGCTAGGCCGACCTCGATGACTGCTCCGCATCACGGTGCATTACGGTGACAGTGCACTTTTTGCCCCGCTTGGCTGTCGCTGTGTGTGGATTGAAGGCATGGCTCGACTTACAGGCCGCACCGCCGGAAGCAAAACCGATTCCGCTTGTGCTCGCGTACGTGGAGCCGATCTCGGAGCCAACGTGAGACAACCGTTTCCGGCTATTCAATAGAAATGTTCGTTAATAAACCTCCGAATGTTGCTCTCGACGGCGCGTTTCTCAGGTTGTTTGGTTCGCCAAGCAGTGGCATACAATTCGTGGCAGCTTGGGGTAAACGCCACAGATGGCACTTTTTCGTTATCTTAGTGACGACGCATTTCTGATCTTCTCACGCAAATTCCGGTTCCTCTATGAGGCGGCGTTACTGGACACCTACGAGCGTTTCTTCTCTCGTGGAGCGTCCTTCCCCACCCCCCAGGAGGTCGTCCATGCAATCTACGATCTCATCAAGCGAATGCCCGAGCTTCTTGCCGAGGGCGACGACGTTGGCGAAGGACTGCCTGACCTAGTGTCCAAGCGTCGTCGGCGCCTGAAGTTCGCTGGCGAGGCGAACGAGGCTGCGGAGGCAGCGTTGCGGGTCGCGAGCATTGCCTACCAGAAACTGCTCCAGACCGGTTGGCTCGAAGAGGAAGAATATGGGCTAAGGGTGACGGTAGATATGCCCATGGGAGCAAGCTTGGTCATGCAGCTCCTGTCCAGCCTGAAATCCGACGTGAGCCAGCGCTTCGGCGGCGTCGTTGTCAACGTGAAGCAGAGTCTGGAACTAGCGGCGAAACTCCAGCCGGGCTCTTCCGTAAAGGAGGCCGTGGATGCTGCATATGCCGTAGTGCAGGCTAGAGAACAGGCCACCGCCTTTCTTAAAACGCTCAGGGCAATCCTATCCGACCTCAGGCGTATTCGCCGTACCATCATGGAATCGCGGAGCATGCGCGAGAGAGTGGACGCCTATTTTCAGGAATTCATCGGCGAATTGGTTCTGAAGGACTTCCAAGCGATCCACACTTTCAACCACCCCTTTAGGTTCAAGGATCATATCCTCGATCTTGCCCGCGACATTTCTCTCGATCCTGGAACCATGAGGACGATCGCTTCGGGGTATGTTGAGAACGGAATGGCCGATACACTTGAGAATGGGCTCAGAATGGCTGAGACCGATCTTCTATCCATCCAGGAGGTCTTTGATGGGATCGGTGAGATGTTCGATCGAATCGCCGTCTTCCGGCGGCAGTTGGAACAGCGTCTCCGGAACACGGTCAAGTATGCGGAGCAAGGGAGCGGTGGTATTTCAAGCCGGGCCTCGCAACTCGTGCGCCGGCTCCACAAGGTGATGGACCAGCGCCCCGCTCTCTCTGAATTCGCGTGGGTTCCCCTGCCGGTCGAACCGATGCATACGCCGTGGTCGGAAAGACATCTCGCGCAACCGCGGCAATCTCGCAAGGCCTTGGAGTCAATGGCGGTTCCACCCAAATTGGTGGATCCATTGCTGGCGCTGCGTAAAAGACTCAAGAAGGAGTACATGGAAAGAATCGTTCCGGACGAGAGACGATTGCTCCAATGGCTGCATGAGAACGTCCCTCTTGCTGTGACGAAAGAGGCGCACTTCTTTAAGATCGAAGACGTGGACTCATTCATTGCATTCGATGCGATCCGAAGGTTCACCAAGCCGGGCGATATTCCGCCCTCTATCGCGGTGGCGTTTGAGATCGTGGATGACTCTGACGGACCGCAGCACGATAGCGATTGGATCAGGTGCGGGAATTTCCTTATCCGGAGAAGGCCTGTCCCGGCTGGAGGCGTCGATGCTGGCTGAGTTCGAAGAAGTAGAGACCCGATTCGGCGCGGACAAGGGCGCCGATCTTCGCAAGGCCTGCCGATACCTCCTGCGTCATCAGTTCGTGTATTCGGGCGACCGGGGCGTGGCAACTATCTATGATGTAATTATGGATAGTCGCTTCAGAAGAGTGATTGACGGATTCTTTGACTGCATCGGCTACCGCGTCCACCGCGAGCAAGAGGAACAGTGGGCGGGGATCGTGCTCTGTGACGAAGAGATATCGTCAACGCCAAAAATGAAGGCTGATGAGACCATCGTTCTCCTGGTGGCGGCGGCTCACTGGCAGGACGAAGCGAACCAGGGCAACGTTGAGGAGCGCGCGACGGTCTTGACCACGTTCAACGTCCTTTACGAGAAGTACAGGGAAATGGCCGAAAGAGGCACAAAAATGCTGGTGGCCCAGTCAAGGTTCGAAGATGTTCTTGAGGCTCTTGCTGCACGCAACCTGATCTGGCTTGGAGAGTTCGATCGCGCCCTTCAGGATCGGGAGGTGGTGGTCCGGCCGGTAATCAAGCTTGTTTCCGGATCCGACGCGCTGAAGCGAATTGAGGAGCAGGTTGCGCTGGAAGATTACGAGCCTCGCCAGTTAGCTCCCGTTGGGGAAAATGCCCAATGATGGAACTCGTGCACCTCGCGCTGGTGAACTGGCATGCGTTCAACGTCGAAGATATCCCGGTTTCTGGCCACGTCGGTTTCCTCGGTGAAAACGCCTCGGGCAAATCAACAATCCTCGACATGATCCAGGTGGTGCTCACCGGCGCTAGCGGACGCTACATGAACCTCAACCCAGTCGCTGGTGAGAGTCGCCGCAGAAGCGGTCCGAGGCGCACGGTACAGGGGTACTGCCTCGGTGCCCATGGAGAGGGTGATTTTCGGCGTGAAGCCTGCCTTACCTACGTGACTATCAGTTTTCGCGACGCCGATGGAGTGAAACCCGACTTGACGGTAGGCCTCGCCATGGAGGCGAGGAAGACACAGCCAGCCGAAACTGTACTCGGCCGGTTCGTCGTCCGCGGCAAAATATTGAAGACGACGGATTTCCTGCGTGAGCGGGAAGGGCGGCAAGAATTCGCGCAATGGGAGGAAGTCAGGCAATCCCTGGAGAGAGAATGCGGTGGCGGCTTCGTGAATCATCGCGACAGCGCCACTGATCACATCCGCGAGTACATGCGCGATTTGGTTCCAAGATCGGCGCCGACCTCGGGAAACGCCGCCGCGCTTGCAAAGGCGATTGTGAACGGCATGACTCTTAACCAAGGCCTGTCCGCAACAGACTTCGTCAGGAGCTACATCCTCGAGGAGTCGCCCATGAGGATTAGTGAACTGCGAGAGTCACTGAAGACTTACCGGCAAGTCAATCAGACCATCAAGAACATGCGTGAGCGCGCGAAGCGGCTGAAGGTGGTCAAAGCGCGTGCGGAAGAATTTAGGAATTCTCTTAACGAACACGACGAGGAGGATTGGATTAATCGCAAGGCGAGGTATCTAGCGGCCTCGGCGGCAATGCGGGCACTTGAAGAAGAGATCAAGGAAGCCGAGGCATCTCTCCTAGCCGAGAGCGAGGAAATCACCGACCTGAACCACTCAATCACGGAGGCGAACCAGGATGTGCATCGCATCATCAAGCAGATCGAAGCGATCAAAGCGAGGACGGGCATCGACGATCTGAAGAAGATGGCAGACAGCCATTCCTATTCCGCCACAGATTGCCTCAAGCGGGTTTCCGAGCGAGTGAAGCACATGCAGCGGATCGCCGCGGCGGCCGAAGCACTCGGAAAGGGTGAAGTAAGCTCCCGCGAATTGGCGGCTCATGCCTCCGCGCTGGCCGAGGCCGTCAGGTGTGGCAATACGGGAGCCACGGCGGTCATCGAACAAGCCTTCCTGGCATCGCTCCCCATCATCGCCGAGAGAATTGGGAGAGCGCGTAGCGAGGCGGAAGCGACTTTGCATACCAAAACTGAGGACGTCGGTAAGCTGTCTCGCTCTATTGAGGCGGCCGCTTCCGGTTCACGGGATTCTCACCTCGGCGACCATACCCGCGAGCTGATGAGGCTCTTTCGCATGGCCGGGATGATTCCGAGAGCGCTTTGCGACATCATTGACCTTACCGACAAGGACTGGGCGCAAGCGGCTGAAGGTCTTCTCGGTCGGGACAGGGAGGCGATCTTCGTCGATCGCGATCACATCCACGGGGCAACGGCCATCCTGAGGGAAAATAGACGGGAACTCCGCCAGGCGTCCTTGGTCAGCCTAAACAAGCTTGAGCGATACCAAGATCCGGCTCAAGCAGGTTGGTTCCCATCTCTTTTCAGGTCCGATGACAAAGACGCGCTCGCCTTCCTGCAGCGCAGATATGGCAATGTGCGGCTGGCCCGCACCATGGATGGGTTCAATCAGCCCGGCCGCGCCCTTATGGCTGACGGCCTGTATGATGATGGGCTGGTACGAGGGACCCGACTGGAGGAAGCCTCCCGCCTCAAGATCGGCAAGACAGCCCAGGAGCAGCTGCTCCTCCAGCAGAAAAGGCGTTTGGAGGAATTGCAGGAGGAAATCGAAACCCTGTCCCAGCGCAGGCACGTCCTTTCCGAGGTTGACCGCTCCGCTGCCATCTTGGCTTCGACTGCGGACGGCGAGACAGTGGTAGGCCTACTTGCAAGGGCGCAGGAGCAGGAGGGGTTGGCACAAGAGGCTCGGTCCAGGTTGGAGGCGGTGGATCAGGGCGACCTCAAGCGCCTTTACGAACTTGAGGAGAAGAAGAAAGTTCAACAGGCCTACATTCAGGCCAGGAACGGCGAACTCACGTCGATCCAGAAGAGGCAAGGAGCCTATCAGAAACAGGCCGAAACCGCGAGAAAGACGCTCGAGAGCCTTACAAGCCAAGAAGGATCGCGCCATTCGCGGAACCTCGCCCGCCGCCTGTTCCACTATAGTTGGCGCCTGACGGCCGCAGTGCCCGCCAACCGCAGGTATCGGGAGCGGATGGCGGATAAACAGATCCCAAGCTTTTCGTCGGCCCGCTACGCAGCATTGGCCGGGATCCATCGTGCGATCGGACAGCGCGCGGAGGACCGCTCCAAGCAAGCTAGGGACAGAATGATGGAGGCCGATAGAGGTGTGCGGGCCGCCATGAGGAGCTACTTTGACATTGCCCCCTTGAGTTCTGTTGTTGGAGTAGAAGGCGACATCCTCAAGGACATCCTACCATGGGCAGAAGCCACGATTCGCGACATCGAAGAGAACGAACTCACACGGCATGAAGCGTTGGCGGATGAAGCTTCCGAGCGGGTCTCATCCATCTTTCGCGGCGAGTTCGTCAACTCCCTCCATTCGCGCATCTCTAAGCTTAAGAGAGATATCGACGCGCTGAACCATAGCTTGCGCAATCACACGTTCCACGGCGAGCGATATTCGTTCAGCAGGACGCAATTGGCTCAGTACGCGCCCATCCTGAAAGCGGTCGAGATTTACGTGACGTCCGAGGATGCACTGGAACTTCTGTTCAAGGGCGAAATTCCCGAAGACTCTCCCCACAAACCCGTGCTCGATGAGGTGAAGCGCATCCTGGAGCATCCCGACACCGATTTTGACAGTTTTGAGGACTATAGAAACTTCTTCGTATTCGAGATCCATATGGAGAACCTTGATACCGGACACAAGACACGCTGGGAAACTCGCCGCGGAACGGGTTCCGGAGCCGAGCAACAAGTCCCGCTTTACGTTGCCATCGGTGCCTCGCTGGCTTCCGTTTACGGAACCGCCGAGGGGAGATTTGGATCGCGTCTTGGAATGGCCCTTGCCGTCTTCGACGAAGCCTTTGCCAAGCTCGACGGCAAGAACCAGCGGCAGATGATGAGGTTCTATGAGAGCCTTGGCCTGCAGGTGGTTGTGGCTGCGCCACCTGAGCGGCGGCCTTCCTTGCTCGGTTACATGCATGCCATCGTCGAGGTAGACAATATTGGCAACGGGCAGTCGGAGACGACAGTAGTTCAAGTGAGGGAAAAGGCCCGCAAGGAGCTGCTGCGGATCAACCCTGAGCTCATGGACGATGAAGCGTTGCGCAGGATGGCAGCGGAGTGAGGTTCACCGATCCGAGTGCCCTTCTCTCTCATCTCCTGGACAGGCACGAGGATGGTCGAGCGGGCGCACGCGCTTATCCGGACAACGCTGCTTTTTCGAGCGTAGTTGAGGCCGACCGCTTCCGGAAGAAGTTGGAGGAGGCAAGTCGGGCGGGTGCGGTCGAGCTTCGGATGGATAAGGGGCGGCGAGCCGGCGAGGTCAAATTCGTGCGCATCGCTGACGCGGCGAACCTCTATCGTTTCGTCGAACGAATTCCTTCCGGTGAACGCTCTGCCTCAGCGCTCGAGGAACTTTTTCGTCGTGCAGAGCTGTCCACCCCATTCGCAGAGCAGGGTCGAGAAGCTGCGGGGGCCTGGTCCAAAAATCGGAAGTGGGCAGGCATCGCTCCCGGTGACATTGGTTCGCTCGCGAAGGCGCTTATCCTCGCACAAGCGATTCACGCACAACAACATTCCGGACTGGACTATCGCACGTTCTCCAGGCGGACTGTGTCAGACAGTAAGGCATTGGAACGGCTGGAGGCATCGGTCGTAAGGGCCTTGCGTGGCGCGGTTCCAGACATTCCGGAGGGCGCAACTCCCCGCGAGGCGCTGGGCGCTCTCGGACTAGAAAAGGTGTCTCCACCCCTCCTCCTTTCTGGCCCCATCACCTTTGGGGCGCACCAACCGGACGCTTCCTTCCTTGGCTTCCCAGCCGATGCAATCGATACTGTCGACTTCAGCCGCATGCCGGAGTACGTCCTCGTGGTTGAAAACTACACGAGTTTCGTCAGACACGTGACTGAGGCAGACCCGGATCGGCGAGGACTCGTCCTTTACGGAGGCGGCTATCCGTCGGCGGGAATCCAGAAAGCGTTTGGTTTGATTGCCCGCCGCTTACCAGACGAGGTTCCGTTTTACCATTGGTCCGACATTGATCCTGATGGCATCTGGATTTTCCTTACGGTTGAGAGAGCGTTCGGCCGCGGGCTGATCCCGCACCTTATGACCGTTGAGTTGGCAGAAAAGCATGGCAATCCGCCGGTGCAGGTGGCGAGCAGAGTTGCCAGGGCTGACGGATCGATTCTCTTTGAGCTGATCGCATACCTTTCCCAACCTGGTGCAAAACACTTGGAGCAGGAGGAACTCGATCCTATGATCCCGCGTCTATAGGGAACTACACAGCGAGCCCCTGTGACGCAATTCGCGGTCGTGCCCATGACACTCAGCGATTGCCGTACTCGTCATGGCGGCGCCACCACGCCTGGGGGAACTCGAGCCCGTTCTCGTTCCTTCCCCACGGAGCCAGGTCGAGGAAACGGTAGACCCCCATAAACGCCTCGGTGCCACGGGCGTAGGTGGAGTAGGTGTGGTAGACGGCACCGTCCTGGAGCGCAAAGACGCTCATTCCCTCCTTCTGCGGCTCGGCCCTGTCGACATGCTGATAGTTGTAGTCGGCGCCGTCTCTCTGCTGCTCTTCGGTGAAGGCGGCGCCGAAGTCATATTTGAAATCGCTCCCGAGCGACGAAACCCACGGGAAGCGCCAGCCCATTTGCTGCTTGTAGTCCTGGATCTCCTGCAACGGCGCGATCGATTCGCAAACCAGGGTAATGTCGCGGCCGTTCAAGTGGGGGATGACGCAGTCGAAGTGATCGGCGATCAAGGAGCATCCGGTGCATCCTTGGCGCTCATCCGTGAGCCGGTATCCGTAGCCGAACATGAAATGATAGACGAAGAGTTGCGAGCGCCCCTGGAAGAGGTCGGCGAGCGAGGCGCTGCCCTCCTCGGTCTCCAACAGATACTCCTTGTCGATCCGAACCCACGGCAGTTCCTGTCGCTGTCGCGCCAGCTCGTCGCTCTGCCGCATGAGCCTTTTCTCCGCCTCGAGCAGTGCGAGCCGCGCTCCGAGCCGTTCCTCGCGTGTTCCGGTCTTGTGTTTCATCATCGCTGCTGTCTCCTTCCTCGGGGGATTTCCCTTCCGTTTCTCGAAACAACTTGTTGCGTCAGGCGTTAAACTCAATGCCGGAGGCGAAACATGGCAGCTGGATGTTGCGGTTTCCGATGCACTGCCTGATCCCTGCCCGCTTGTTGCGGCGCCCATTGCGGGCGCGGGCGCCTCGTCGAACCATTTGCGTCGCTTGGAGGGCAGCATGAAATCGCCGACAGTGAGAGTCATGGCCGCGGCCGATGAAGACCCGGCGATCGGAACAATCGTGCTGGCGTTTGCAGCCGATCCCATGGCGCGATGGACCTGGCCGCATGCACACCAGTACCTTGCGGCCATGCCGCGACTGGTCCGCGCGTTCGGGGCCAGGGCATTCTCAAACGGAAGCGGCTTTTGCACCGATGGCTATGTCGGGACGGCGCTGTGGCTGTCGCCCGGGGTGCATCCCGACGAGGAAGGGCTTGGTGCGCTTGTCGAGAGCACGGTTGCGGCCTCCCTTGCCCCTGAAGTCGCCGCTATATTCGAGCAGATGGCCAAGTACCACCCGACCGAACCGCATTGGTACTTGCCCGCGATCGGCGTCGACCCGGCGCATCAGGGCGAAGGTCACGGCGACGCCTTGATGGCGTACGCGCTCGCGCAGTGCGATCGCGATCACGCGCCCGCCTATCTGGAATCCTCGAACCCGCGCAACATTCCGTTCTACCAGCGCCACGGCTTCGAACCGCTCGGCGCGATCCAGATCGGTTCATCGCCGACGCTCGTCCCGATGCTGCGGCGACCGCGTTGAGCCAGGCAGGGCAGACGAGCGAAGCGTCAGCCGCCCGGCTAACTGGACGGCGTCATGGGACGCGCTCCACGACATTCCGGCTCCCGGCTTCCGCCCAGCGCCGGCGCGGTCGTCAGCCTGTTTCGGCTCAGTCGGTGAACGCGACGGGTGTAAGCGGTTTCCGGCTGATCGACAGCGAGAAAATATCCGGCCGGGAATAGTGCCCGGCGACGTCGAGCGACCGCCGGGCGCGGCCGACCGCCTCCCGGTCAATTTCGGCGAACAGGATTCCCTTGTCGCGGTTCAGCGGTCCGGCCGCGATTGCGCCGCCCGGCTTCACGACGACGGCGTCGCCGTCGTTGATCCACTCTTCGGGCTTGAACAGTCGGTCGCGATCGGGAAAGTCGGCGGGGAGATCGCTGCCCTGCATTGCCGTCGCGGTGCCGATGACCCAGCATCCGCCCTCACGGGCGATGTGACGCAATGTGGCGAGGCAGAGTTCACCATTGTCCCACGTCGGATTGATGAGAATGTCGATGTTCTGGGCGTAGAGAGCGTAGCGCGCAAGCGGCATATAGCTTTCCCAGCAGATCAGGCACCCCAGGCGACCGACCGGCGTGTCGACAACTCTGAGGCCGCTCGCGTCGCCCGTGCCCCAGACCATGCGTTCGGGGTTGGTCGGCATCAACTTGCGATGTCGGTTTTGGAGCGTGCCATCCGGTCCAATCACGACCACGGTGTTAAACAGCGTAGTGCCCGAGAATCGACTATCGATCTCGTTCAGGCCGACGACAATCGTCACCGCACGCTGGCTGGCGGCCTGCTGCAGAGTTTCAAGATCACCTCGCTCGATATCGACGGCGTTGCTGCGCAGCCTGGCGTGAAGCTCGCTGGACAACGCCATATCCGTGCCGGGCTTCAGCCGCCAGACCCACGTCGGATATCCGGATATCCAGGCTTCAGGGAAGATCACCAGGGTGGCGCCGGCATCGGCGGCTTCGTCGATCGCCTCGACGGCTCTGGCGATGGTCGCCTCGCGATCGAGAAAGACCGGCGGCTTCTGAACGACGGCAATTTTTGCTTGCATGGCGGTTTCCTCTACTCCCAATTCACGTTCCCACTACACTTCAGCTGCAATGGTTTTCTTGTGAGCAGTCCTGTCGGTGTCGGTGTGCCGTAACACGAAGACCTAGCCGCCGGCTTTCAGC
Organism: Mesorhizobium sp. WSM4850; assembly: GCF_055811735.1. Taxonomy (NCBI): domain Bacteria; kingdom Pseudomonadati; phylum Pseudomonadota; class Alphaproteobacteria; order Hyphomicrobiales; family Phyllobacteriaceae; genus Mesorhizobium; species Mesorhizobium sp. WSM4850. Next base: position 73,216 of record NZ_JBVVPV010000011.1, read on the forward strand.
GACGGCAGCAGCTTCTGCAATCGGCAATGCGATGGCGGGTGCGAATGATCTCCTGTTCAGTCACCCCAGCCTTCACACCCCAGTCGGATATCCCGGTATCCATGCTTAGGGAAAGACGACCAGTGTGGCGCCACATCAGCGGCTTCGATCGCTTTGTTGATGGTGGCTTCGCGGTTGGCGGCGGCGGCAGCCCGCCATTGGTCGAGGGTCGTCTCCTTGTGTTGTGCAGGATCGAATGGTTTCGTCGCCGTTGTCGTTGTCATCGGCTGGCTCCTCAAGGCTGTTTCGCAAGACCGTGTTCACGGCTAAACTTGCCTACGATCGTGGGAGCGCCCGTGGAAACCGGCGTCGAATTATCTCGATGCAGAGCAGGCAGGCCAGCGATGCAACGTCCTATCCCTCTCCAGGTACGTCTGCTCGGCGAGCTCCGGCTTGTCGGCGCCGACGGGAAGGCCCTTGCTTTACCCGCCTCCCGCAAAACGCGCGCGCTTCTTGGCTATCTCATTGCCACCGGCCAGGTGCACCGGCGTGAACGGCTCTGCGATCTGTTCTGGGACGGACCGGACGATCCGCGCGCCGAGTTGCGCTGGAGCCTCAGCAAGATCCGCGCGCTGCTCGGCGAAGGCAGCAGAGCTCGGCTCGTGGCGGATCGTGAGCGGGTCGGCATCGAGCTTGGCGATGCGCTGGTCGACCATGCGGTCGTGCGCTCGCTTGCCGCAAGCAGAGTCTCCGCCGCGACCACCGAGGTGCTGACCGAGACTGTGGCGCTGTTTGGAGGCGAGTTCCTCGACGGGCTCGATCTGCCGCTCTGTTACCGCTACCAGGAATGGTGCATAGCGGAGCGGGAGGCGATGAGCCAGCTCCGGTTCAGGGTTCTCGCCGCGCTTGTCGCGCGACTGGAAGACGTCCCGACGGATGCCCTGCCCTATGCCTACGCATTGGTTGCGGCCGACCCGCTATCCGAAACCGGTCATGCTGCGGTGGTCCGGCTGCTTGGGAAGTTGGGCCGGACCAACGACGCGCTCGTTCATTACGAGCGGGCGCATCGCATATTCGAAGCCGAGCTTGGCGCGCCGCCAGGCGAGGAACTGAAGGCGGCGAGGCAGGCGCTGCGACCGACCCCAATCGCAGGTGCCCGAGCCGCCCCTTCCGGTGCAGCCAGGCGAACCCTGGACGACGTCCCGCGGCCTGCGGCTTCCGGGCCCATGGTTGGGCGCGACGCCGAGCGTACAACCATCGATCGCCTCGTCGGGATGGCAGCCGACAGCGGCCAGGATGTCATCCTTGTGACTGGAGAGCCCGGCGTCGGCAAGAGCCACATGCTAGGCTATTTCAGCGAACGGGTGGCCGCTGCCGGCGGGCGCGCCTTCAGCGCGCGCGCATTCGAAGCCGAGACGGCACGATCCTATGGCATCTGGATCGATCTCCTGCGCTCGGTCCAGCGGCAGCGACCGCGCCATGGATTGCCTTCGGTTCTCGGCCCGCTGCTCCCCGAGCTTGGAGGCGGCGAAGGCGGGGTCGGGGATCGCACTCAGCTGTTCGACGCCATTGTCGACGTGTTTTACGGGCTCGCCGCCGACGAGCCGGTGGGTATTGCCCTCGACGACGTCCAGTGGCTCGACGATGCGTCCGCGTCGCTGCTTCACTATGTTGCTCGCCGGACGGAGGCAGCCCCCGGTCTGGTCATCGCCTGCGCAGCACGTTCTGGAGAAGTCGAAGACAATATTGCAGTATCGCGGGTGCTGCGCTCACTCGCCCGCGATGGCCGACTGACGGAGATCGAACTCGATACGTTGAGCGCCGAGCACACGGCAGAGCTGGTCCGGCGGCTCGACCCGGCTCTCGACGCAGCTCAAATCGTCGCCGCGAGCGATGGCAATCCGCTGTTTGCGCTTGAACTTGCCCGCGCTCACCTGCGCGGGGATCCCGGCCCCGGCCGTACCGTGAAAGCCCTGATAGAAGGACAACTGGCTGGGCTGACCGACCAGGTGCGCGAAACCCTGGTCTGGGCTGCAGCGCATGGCCGCACCTTCACGCCGCAGGATCTTGCGCGCTTGGGGCCGTTTGATGCTGCCGGGCTTCTGATGGCACTGGGGGAGCTTGAGCGGCGCGGGCTGGTGCGGCCGGCAGGCGGCGACGCCTATGACTTCACCCACGACCTCGTCCGGCAAGTCACCTACCGCAGCTTGTCCCATCCCAGGCGCAAGCTGTTGCATCGACATATCGCGCGCGCGCTTCGACCGGCGGCGGAGCGCGGCGGTGATGCTGCGGCCGATCTCGTTCATCACGCCGTGCTCGCCGAGGATGACGAGATGGCAGCACGAGCTTGCATCGTCGCGGGCGAGCGGGCGCTTCGGCTCTTCGCCAATGCCGAGGCCGCCGGCCTGGCCGAGCGAGGGCTGCGGCATGTCGCGCGGCTGCCGGAAGCGCCGGAGAAGCTGGTTTCCCGGATTGCGCTGCTCAAGATCCGCGTTCTTGCCGCGACTGGTCCCGGATTGCGATCACTTCCGCCCATTGAAGACGAGATCGCCGACGCGACCAACGCAGCGGAGGAACAAGGGCTGCAGGCTGCCGCGGCGACAGGGCACTATCTGCTTTCCATTCTCCATCAGCAGGCCGGACAAATAGAGCGGGCCGAGGCCAGCACGCTTCGTGCGGCCGAGATAGGGCGCAACGCTGACCGCAAGATCCAGGCGCATCAGCTCGCCAACACGGCTCGCTGCCTGCTTGAGCTGGAGACAGAAATCGCGCGCGCGCGCGAATTGATCGCGGAGGCCGGCGATATCGCGCAGTCGCTCGGTACAGAGTTGTGCGAACTGCATTGGGCCAGCGGGCTGCTGGAGCGATGGGACGGTCGGCAGGGTCAAGCCGCCGTTCATCTTGCTCGCGCTCTTGCCTTGGCGCGCCGAGGCGAAGACCGCTGGCGCGAGTACAAATGCCTAACCTGGCTGGCGACGCTTCATTTCGAAATGGCACGATATGCCGACATGCACGCCCGCTGTGAGGAGCTGCGGTCGGTTGCCGCACGGATTGGCGAGGAGACGCCTTTCGTCGATGCCCTGCAGGCGCTTGCTGCCGTCATGACGGCGGATGATGCAGCCGATGAGGCGCTGGAGAGCGCCTTGGCGCGGCTTCGTGCCGCCGACGACAAGTCTTACCTGGCTTACGCTCTCAACAGCGCCGCGAGTTTTTACTGTCGTGCCGGCCGAATGGAGCAAGTCCGACTCCACGCCAGCGAGGCACTGACAGTCGCCTCCAAGATCCGCCGACGTTGCGAGATCGCCATTGCCAAGGCCCTGCTCAGCGCGGCCGCGAACGGTTCTTCGGCAGCGGAAATCGACGACGATTGCCGGGCATCGATCGAGCTTGAGGATTTCGGCGCGAGGGCGCGAGCAGTTTTGCGCCATCCTGCCGAACCGGCGCGCAGCGTTCCAACGGCCGCACCCACGCCGGGCCTTCAGACTTGAACGAGCCATCGAACAGGAGAGCACCATGCCTCGCATAATCATCGAGCGGTCTTTTGAAGCCCCGTTCACCCAGCAAGAACTCGACGCGGTGGAGGCGCGGATGGCGCCGTGCCTCGACCTCTACGATGTCCGCTGGATCCGTAGCTACTGGTCATCCGACCGGCTGCGCATGATCTGCGAATACGAAGCCGCTGATATCGCCAGCGTTCGAAACGTCCAGCACGAGGCTGAAGCCAGGTTTGAGCGGGCCTGGGCTGCCGATGTGCTGGGCGAGCCGTGAGAGCCCACTCGTCAGGCTATTGCGGGTGAACGTTGCAAGCCGTGTGTCGAAACCGACTCCATCGAGAAAGAAGTCGATCCGATCCAGCCCTCCCAGTCCCCGTCCAGCCGGACCAGATTCCGGGGCGGTTTTTTCCATCCATGATGTGGCTCCGCCCTCACCTGCCGCCGAAGCCGCAACGCTTGAAGGATCGACGAGGACGTTGCCAAGGCGCAACAGGTCCGACAGCGGGGCGCGAAGCTGCGGCCCAGGAATTACGATCCTGACGCCAGACCAAGTGTTTGGCGCGCCTCGTTGACGGTGGCCACGCGCCGGCCAAACTTCTCGACTGAGGCCGCCGCGCGTTCGACGAGCTCGGCGTTGCTGCGCGCCAGGCGTTCCCTGGTGATCCTGATATTATCCTCAAGTCCGGTGCGCACTGCGTCTGCTGCGCGCGCCAACGCCCATTGCATTACGATCGTCTGGTTGCGGCCTATTCCGGCCGCTGTCCAGGTGGATTGTGGAAACAGGAGTTTCGCTTCCCTGAGGAGCACATCGAGCAATCTCTCCTCCGCAGGCAGTGCGTTTTGCACGCCCATGACAAATTGGATGTGCGGGCGCTCACCCAAAAGTCCCGCGTCGGTCAGCCGCCTGGCAGTGTGAAGGTGCGACAGGTCGAAGATCTCGATCTCCGGCAGCACGCCATTTTCCTTCATCGCGGTTGCGAGATCACCGATCAGGGCGGGATGGTTCTCGTAGACCATGGATGGGAAGTTGACTGAACCGGTCGAGAGCGAGGCCATGTCCGGCCTCAGATAAAGTGCCGAGCCACGCGCGGCAGGATCGCGACCGCGCCCGCCGGTCGAAAACTGGACGATCATGCCGGGGCAGTGCCTACGCACCCCCGCCTGGACGGCAGCGAAGCGCGTTGGTTCAGACGATGAACTCTGATCGTCATTGCGCACGTGGATGTGCACCAGCGACGCACCTGCTTCAAAGGCTTCCTGGGTCGACTCGATCTGTTCGTCCACGCTGATCGGCACCGCAGGATTGTCTTCCTTGCGCGGCAGCGAGCCGGTGATCGCAACAGCGATGATACAGGGTTCAGGCATGGCGATACACTATCGTTCGACCTGGTCCATGAGCCAGCGGATCGCGAGCGGATACCCCTCGGCGCCGAGCCCCGCGATCACGCCGGTGGCGACCTTCGATACCAGCGACCGATGATAGATCTCCTCGCGGCGATGGATGTTCGAGATATGCAGTTCGACGATCGGGCCCGGAAACATCTTGAGCGCATCGAGCACCGGGATCGAAATAAAACTCAAACCCGCGGGATTGATCAGAATGCCCGCGCCTTTGTCGATCGCCTCATGCACCCAGTTGACGATTTCGCCCTCAATGTTCGACTGGTGAAAACGGATCGGATGGTCGCCGGCGGCTTCACGGCACATCGCCTCGATTTCTGCGAGCGTCGTCCGCCCATAGATCTCCGGCTCGCGCATGCCGAGCCGGTTGAGATTGGGGCCGTTGAGAACGAAGATTGGCTTGGTCATGGTCCTATCCTTGATAGCCCAGCAGGCGCGGCAGCCACAGCACCAGCGATGGGAAGAAGGTGATCAGCATCAGGGCGGCAATCATGGCGTAGAGAAACGGCATTACGTCGTGCACCAGGTCGCGCAGCGGCACCTCTGCGATGCGGGTCATGATGAACAGCAGCAAGCCGTAGGGCGGGGTGACCAGCCCGAGCATGATGTTGACGACGACCATTACGCCGAAATGCACCATGTCGACACCGAGCGCCTGCGCCGTCGGAATCAGCACCGGCACGATTACCAGCAGGATGGTCGTGCCTTCCAGCACGCAGCCCAGGATCAGCAGCAGGATGTTGACCAGGATCAGGAAACCCATCGGCGAAAGATCCCAGGACTTCAGGATCACCGACAGGGACTGCGGAATGTTCTCGACCGTGACAACGTAGTTGAACACTAGGGCGCCGGCGATGAGCATGCCGATCGAGGCCGTGGTGCGGGCGCTGTTGAGAAGCGCATGGTAGAGTTGGCCCGGCGTCACGCTGCGATAGATCGCGACCGAGATGAGCAGCGCGTAGCCGGCGGCGACCGCCGCGGCCTCGGTCGGGGTCATCACGCCGCCCCTTATGCCGACCAGCAGGACGACCGGCAGCATCAGCGCCGGAAATGCGCGCAAGGTTATCCCCGGCAATTCCCTGAGCGGCACCGACTTCTCGACCGGAAAGTTCTTCCGGCGCGCGTCGATGGCGACGATGATCATCTGCGTCAGGGCGAGAAGAAGGCCCGGCACGATACCGGCGATGAAGAGGTAGCCGATCGATGCATCCGAGATCAGCGCGTAGATGACCAGCGGAATCGACGGAGGAATGATCGGGCCGATGACGGAGGTGACGGCTGTCAGCGCCGCGGCATAGCTCGCCGGGTACTTGCCATCCTTGGTCATGAGTTGCTGCATCATCTTGCCGGTGCCCGCGGCGTCGGCGATGGCCGAGCCGGACATGCCGGCGAAGATGATCGACTGCAGCACGTTGACTTGCGCCAGGCCGCCGCGGAAACGACCGACAACGGCGTTGCAGAATTGCAGCAGCCGGTCGGTCATGGTCCCGGCGTTCATCAACTCCGCGGCGAGAATGAACATCGGTACGGCAAGCAGGATATAGCTTGTGTAGAGCCCGTTGAGGAGCTGCTCGGCTGAGGTGCCCGTGTCGAGCCCTGCAAGCCAGAGATAGAGGATCGATCCGGCGATCATCGAGTGACCGATCGGCAGGCCAAGCAGGGCCAGCGCTGTGATCGCAACGACTGACAGCGAAAAGGGGCTCGCGAGATTCATACGCCGGAGCTCGCTTTCGTGGGGTCAAATTCCGCCGGTGCTTGGCCGCGCAGAGCACGCCACGCCAGCCATAGGTAGCGGGCGATCACGGCGACCACGAAGACGAGATAGATCGAGAACAGCCAGTCGAAGCGTATCTTGAGGTAGGCGGTGCTCTCGACCTTCATGAAGGTCACGTAGCTGAAGACGGCCGGAAAGGACCAGCCATAGAGCGCGACGAGAGCGATTGCGAAGGCAAGCGTCATTACCCGCCTGATGTCCGGACCGACTGTGGCGTAGAGGAGATCAAAACGGATTTCCTCTTCTTCACGAACGACGAACGCTGCGCCGAACAGCACAACCCAGATCCAGAGTACGACGGTGAGCTCGTTGCTCCAGCCGGTCGGCCAGTTGAGAAGGTAGCGAAAAGCAACCTGCAGCAGAAACGCGGCGAACATGGCGCCGATTGCGATGGCGATGGCGTTCTCGGCGCGCCGGTAGAGCCAGCCGCCGACCTTTCTCAATCCCGGGTTCATGATGCCTCCCTGACGGGCGTCTGGCCAAACCGGCCAGCCGGTCGCAAGCGGACCGGCCGGCGCGTTCGTCGCGTCAAAGCGCGTTGATCTTGTCGACCATCCCGGCAGGCCATTCCTTGGCCAGGTCGGAGGCAAGATATTGCTCCTGCACATGCTTGCGGAATGCTGCGACATCGGGTTCGTAGATCTTCAGGCCCTTGCCCTTGAATGCTTCAACGAGTTCCTTCTCGCGCGTCAGGTGTTTCTCTGTCGAGAAGTCGATCGCCTTGTCCGCCGCGGCCTGGACCTTTGCCTGCTTCTCGGCCCCCATCTCGTCCCACACCTTTTTCGAGATGCTGAGAAGGTCGAATCCGACAAGGTGCGAGGTAAGCACGATCTGCGACATGACCTCGTAGAACTTCATGTTCTCGACGTTGGGCAACGGATTGTCCTGCCCGTCGATTGCGCCTGTCTGCAGGCCGGTATAGACCTCGGCGTAGGCCATTGGCGTAGGGTTCGCACCGAGCGCCTGGCCGAGGAACTGCCAGGCGTCGCCACCCGGCATACGCAGCTTGATGCCTGCCATGTCGGCGGGAGTCTTGATTTCCTTGTCCGGCTTCAGACCGACCTGGCGCAGACCGAAATAGGTTGGGCCGAGCACCCTCACGCCGAGCTGGTCCTCGGTCATCCTCTTCAGCTCCGCACCGGCATCGCTGGCAAAGAACGCCTTCACGTGCGCGGCGTCACGGAACAGGTAGCCGGCGGTGACGATAGACCACGCCGGAATCTGCTTGGAGATGTCCTGCGGGGCGACGTTGCCCATCTCGAGGTTGCCGCGCTGGATGGCGACAAGTTCGGTGCCCTGCTTGAACAGGTTGCCGCCGTAATAACCCTCGAAGGCAAAGTCGTCCTTGATGGCGTCGGCGAACATTTTCATCATCTCGGCCCGGATGTCCTGTTCCGAGAACACGGCCGAGAAACGCAGCTTCGGCTTGTCCTGCGCGAAGGCGGGAACGGCGGTCGCGGCGGCGAGTGCGCCGGCGGCGACCATGAACAGGCGTCGGTTGATTTCAGCTTTCATGTCGATTTCCTCCCTATGGTCTTCATATGGTTATAGACGTCATTGCCTTCATGCGGCGGCCTCGAAGTGATCTGCCATGGCGCGGCGGTCGGCCTTGCGCCCGGTGAAGAGTTCGAACGCGCGGACGGCCTGATAGATCGCCATGCCGATGCCCGGCAGCGTTCTGCAGCCGATCGTTCGGGCGGCCACCAGCAACTCTGTTTCGGTCGGAAAGTAGATTATGTCGGCGACCCATTTTTCGGCTGTCAGAAGAGCCGTGTCGAACGGTGTTCCGGGGTATTTCGCCATGCCCACCGGCGTCGTGTTGACGATGCCGTTTGCCATGCGCACGGCTGCGGCCGGGTCCGGCCAGGTCTCGACGCGACCGCCGAACAAGGCGCCCATGCGCGACGCAAGATCCGAGGCGCGACCGGGTTGGCTGTCGAGGACGAACAGCCGGCCAACGCCCATTTGCATCAGCGCGTTTGCGACTGCGGCGCCCGCTCCGCCGGCGCCGAACATCGCGACACTGCCCATCGATGCGCCTGTCATCGCTTCGCGAAAACTCTCAGCGAAACCCCAGCTGTCGGTGTTGTGGCCTTCCTTGCGTCCGCCAGCGAAGACGACCGTATTCACCGCGCCTATCGCGCGCGCTTCCGGCGACAGCGCATCCAGGACGGGAATGACAGCCTGTTTAAACGGATGCGTGACGTTGAGGCCGTGAAAGCCGGCAATTTCCGCCGCCGCGATCAAGTCGCCGATCGCCGCGTCCGGAAATCCTAGCCGATCGAAATCGAGCAAAAGGTACGAATAGCCGATGCCGAGGCGCCGGGCTTCCCGCTCGTGCATGCCGGGCGTGCGCGAGGACTGAATACCGCGTCCGACAAGGCCGATCACGACCTTTTCGCTGTGGCCGCTGACGGCGCCCTTGTGCTCGTCGGCAAGACGGCAAAGCAGGTCGACAAGGCTGTCGCCCATCTCCCGAAATTCCTCCCTGTGCGGGCCGCCTCCCTGCCCAAATGCGGCAATTCCTGGATCGCCCTTGTGTTCACGCCAAACGCGCCGGTAAATGAGCCGGTCGCGATTTGCGAATGATGTACTAACTGGTTAGTTTAGTCAAATGCCGGCTGCGCCGGGGCGGGAACTCAAACTGCATGGCCGTTATCAAGAAAGAACGAAAGCCGAAGCCGGACGCGAGCACGACGCGTATCCAGGACCCTGAGGGCACGCGCCGCAACATCCTGGAGATCGCCTCCAAGGAGTTTGCCCTGAACGGTTTGTCGGGCGCGCGCATAGACGAGATTGCGGCGCGCACACGCTTCAGCAAGCGCATGATCTACTACTATTTTGGCGATAAAGAAGGCCTCTACCTGCGCGCGCTCGAGAACGCGTATGGTCAGGTGCGCGAGGGCGAGGCTCAACTTGATATCGAAGGTCTGCCCCCCGTGGCGGCACTGACGCGCCTGGTGGAGTTCACGTTCGACCACCATCACCGACACGAGGAATTCATCCGCATGGTGATGATCGAGAATATCCATCACGGCCAATACCTCCAGCAATCGGATGCGATCCGCGAACTGAACGTGACGGCGATCGACCACATCTCTCGCATCTATTCACGCGGTGTCGAAGAGGGGGTCTTCCGGCCGGGACTCGACGCGATCGAACTCCATTGGCAAGTAAGCGCGCTGTGCTTCTTCAACGTTTCCAATCGCACCACCTTTTCGATGATCTTCGGACGCGACTTCGGCGCGCCGGCACAACTCGAGCGGCTCAAACGCAACAGCGTGGATATGCTGTTGCGTTTTGTCGCGAAGGACGAAGCTCCCGCAGAACGCTGAGCGGCCGAAACTTGCGGTGCTGCCAGCGTTGCCTTAGTTATGTACGAACTGGTTCGTTCAAGACAAACCGGGGAGGAGGCGCGTTTGAAGACGTCGATCGCGACGGTGTCGATCGCCGGTGACCTGGCGGAGAAATTCGCGGCAATTTCCGCCGCGGGCTTCGACGGTGTCGAAATCTTCGAGAACGATTTCCTCGCCTTTGACGGTTCGCCGCGCGACGTCGGCCGAATGGCTGGTGACACAGGTCTGACCATAACGCTCTTCCAGCCGTTCAGGGATTTTGAGGGGTTGCCGGAGCCGCAGCGCAACCGCGCCTTCGATCGTGCCGAGCGCAAGTTCGACGTCATGCAGGAACTCGGCACCGATCTGATGCTGGTATGCTCGTCGGTGTCGCCGGTCTCGCTTGGCGGGATCGACCGGGCGGCCATGGACTTTCGCGAGCTTGGCGAGCGCGCCGCCAGGCGCGGTCTGCGCGTCGGCTACGAGGCATTGGCCTGGGGGCGTCACGTCAACGATCATCGCGATGCCTGGGAAATCGTGCGCAGGACCGACCATCCGAACGTCGGGCTGGTTCTCGATTCCTTCCACACGCTGGCCCGCAGGATTGAGCTCGGCTCCATCCGTTCGATACCCGCGGACAAGATCTTCATTGTCCAACTCGCCGACGCGCCGCTGATCGACATGGACTTGCTCTATTGGAGCCGGCACTTCCGCAACATGCCAGGCGAAGGCGATCTGCCGGTGCGACAGTTCATGCAGGCGGTCGCGGCAACCGGTTATGACGGCTATCTGTCGCTCGAGATTTTCAACGACCAGTTCCGTGGCGGGTCGGCAAAGGCGATCTCCGTCGACGGACGGCGTTCGCTCGTATGGTTGATGGACCAGGTGCGGCGTGAAGAACCGGCACTTGACATGGCCATCCCGCCAATGCCCGACCGCATCGGGGTCGGAGGGGTCGAGTTCATCGAGTTCGCGGCCGATCGCCAGGACGCCGGACAGCTTGGATCGCTGTTGCGCATACTCGGCTTTGTCGAGGCCGGTCGGCACGTCTCTAAGGAGGTCACGCTCTACCGCCAGGGCGAGATCAATATCGTCATCAACACCGAGCGGCAGGGCTTTGCCCATTCTTCCTTTGTTGTCCATGGCACGTCGGCATACGCGATGGGCCTGAAGGTCGAGGACGCCGCCGCCACGGTGGCGCGCGCCGAGGCGCTGGGCGCGGAGATCTTTCACCAGCGGGTCGGGCCCGGCGAGTTGTCGATCCCGGCGATCCGCGGCGTCGGCGGCGGACTGATCTACTTCCTCGATGCCAAGACCGATCTGGCAAAGGTCTGGGACATAGAGTTCACGCCGGTCACGTCGGCAAGTTCCGGCAATGGCGTCGGCCTCACCCGTATCGATCATGTCGGGCAGACCATGGCACAGGAGGAGATGCCGAGCTGGCTGCTGTTCTATGTCTCGATCTTCAGGACGACCAAGACCCCGATGGTCGACATCGTCGATCCGGCCGGCCTCGTGCGCAGCCAGGTCATCGAAGGTCTGGACAAGCGCTTCCGCCTCACGCTGAACGGCGCCGAGAGTCACCGCACCCTGGCCGGCCATTTCATCGCCGAAACCTTTGGTTCCGGCGTCCAGCATCTGGCACTCGCGACGGATGACATCTTTGCGACGGCGGCGAAGCTGCAGGCCAACGGCTTCGAACCGCTTCAGATATCGATGAACTACTACGACGACGTAGAAGCGCGCTTCGGTCTGGATCCGGAAGTCGCCGATCGGTTACGCTCGGCCAACATCCTTTATGACCGCGACGACAACGGCGAATTTTTTCAGCTCTATGCGCCGACATTCGGAGAGGGATTCATCATCGAGTTCGTTGAACGGCGCGGCGCGTATGCAGGCTATGGTGCGCCGAACGCACCATTCCGCATCGCCGCGCAAAAACGGCTGATGCGGCCCAAAGGAATGCCAAAGCTATGACAAGTATGAACTTTGCTCACATCAATGGCGCGACGATCCACTACCGGCATCGTCCCGAAACTGGCAGGCCGACGGTCGTCTTCGCCAACTCGCTCGGCACGGATATGCGCATCTGGAACGAGGTCGAGCGAAGGCTGGCCGACGACTGTACATCCGTTGCGTTCGACAAGCGCGGACACGGCCTGAGCGAACTGGGTGGCGCGCCGCAAACAATCGAGACCCATGCGACGGACCTTGCAGGGCTGCTCGACCATCTTGGCGTAAAGCGCGCGGTGATCTGCGGGCTTTCGATCGGCGGCGTCATTGCGCAATGCCTTTACAAGACGCGGCCGGATTTGATCGAGGGATTGATCCTTTGCGATACGGCAGCGAAAATCGGTACGGCCGAGATGTGGAACGGGCGCATCAACGCGACCCTGTCGGAGGGCATCGCCAGCTTTGCCGACGACGTGATGCGAAAATGGTTCACGCCGGATTTCCATAAGAATCGCGGCGAGGAACTGGCGGGTTATAAAACGATGCTGACGCGCCAGGATCCGGCCGGCTACGCTGCTGCCTGCGCGGCTATCCGCGACGCCGATTTCACCGCGACGACCGCAGCGATCAAAGTGCCGACACTGTGCATTGTCGGCGATCAGGACGGATCGACGCCGCCTGAACTGGTGGAATCGCTGGCCCGCTCAATCCCCGCCGCACGGTTCGAGGTCATCGCTGGTGCGGGCCACATCCCATGCGTCGAGCAGCCGGAAAAGCTCGCCGGGTTGGTCCGTGGCTTCCTGAACGACATGCCAAGAGAGCGCAAATGAGCAAGCCACGACACGGCGACCGATACGTCGAAGGGATGGCGACGCGCCGTTCGGTGCTGGGTGACGCCCATGTCGACCGCGCAGAGGCGGCCAAGACCGAATTCGACATTCCTTTCCAGGAACTGATCACGGAGGCTGCATGGAGCCACGTCTGGTCGCGGCCGAACATCACCAGGCGCGAGCGTTCCATGATCACAATCGCGCTGCTCGCCGCGCTGAAGCAGGACGAAGAGGTTGCGATGCATATCCGCGCCAGCGTCAATACCGGGGCGACGCGCGACGACATACGCGAGGCGCTGCTGCATGTGGCAATCTATGCCGGGGTACCGGCGGCAAATCATGCGATGAAGATCGCCAGGAAGACGTTCGACGAAATCGACGCTCAAGCCGGCTAATCATGACCAAGTCGCGCTTTCCCGCCAACCGCACGCCGGAGATCGGCGCCTTCTTTCCGCGCGACCGCAACTGGCATCCACCGGCCTTCACGCCGGCCTACAAGACTTCCGTGCTGCGCTCACCGCAACGGCCGCTTCTTTCCCTCGACAACACGCTGTCGGAGCTTACCGGGCCGGTCTTCGGCCACAACATTCTCGGTGAACTGGACAACGACCTCATACACAATTTTGCCGGGCCGGGCGAAAGCGCGATCGGGCCGCGCATCCTCGTCTATGGCCACCTGCTCGACGAACGCGGCATCGGCGTCGCCGGTGCGTTGCTGGAGGTATGGCAGGCCAACGCCGGCGGACGCTATCGACACAAGAAGGAGACTTATCGCGCGCCGCTCGATCCGAACTTCGGCGGCTGCGGCCGCACCATCACCGGCGAGGATGGCTCCTATTGTTTCCGCACGATCCAGCCGGGGCCATATCCCTGGCCCAACGGACCCAACGACTGGCGTCCAGCGCACATCCATTTCTCGATCTTCGGGCACGGCTTCGCGCAGCGCCTGATCACCCAGATGTATTTCGAGGGCGACCCGATGATCTGGAGGTGCCCGATCGTGCGGACCATCAACGACCGCCGCGCTATTGAAGGCCTCACCGCCGCACTCGACATGGAGGCAACGATACCGATGGATGCGCGGGCATACAAATTCGACATTGTACTGCGCGGCCGCCGCTCGACGCTGTTCGAAAACCGCATCGAGGGCAACTGATGGTCCAGGCTCTCGGCCGGCTGAAGGAAAGCGCCTCGCAGACCGCGGGACCCTATGTCCATATCGGGCTGACGCCCAACTTTGCCGGTATCTCGGGCGTCTATGAACGCGACCTTGGCACCGCGATGGTCAACGACAAGACCAGGGGCGAACGCATCAGGGTCAATATCCGGGTGATCGACGGCGCCGGCTCGCCGCTGAACGACGCACTTGTGGAGATCTGGCAGGCGGACGCCGCCGGCATCTACAATTCGCCCTCGGATCTGCGCGGCTCCGCCGACCCGAACTTTACCGGCTGGGGCCGGCTGCCCACCGACATGACGACGGGCGAATGCCTGTTCGAAACCATCAAACCCGGTCGCGTGCCGTTTTTTGACGGCCGCAAGATGGCGCCGCATTTGACGGTCTGGATCGTCGCGCGTGGAATCAACATTGGCCTTCACACCCGCATGTATTTCGGCGATGAGGAAACCGCCAACGCCGAGGATCCCGTCCTGATGCGCATTGAGCAGAAAGAGCGCGTGTCAACGCTGGTCGCGCCGCGCGATGGCGACATCTACAAGTTCGACATTCATCTCCAGGGCATCAACGAGACGGTCTTCTTCGACATATGATCGCAGCATTCGACAATCCCCTCCTGTCCGGGCTTCTCGGCGATGAGAAGATGGCGACGCTGCTCGGCGTCGAGGCCGAACTTGCGACGATGCTGCAATTCGAGAAGGCGCTCGCCGACGCAGAAGCTGCGCTCGGCATCATCCCGGCGGCTGCAGCAAGCGTCATCGGGCGCGTCCTCGACAACTTCCGGCCGGAAATCCAGGCCCTGAGAGACGCAACGGCGCGCGACGGCGTCATGGTGCCGGAGCTCGTGCGGCAGATCAGGCATGCTGTCGGAGAGCCGCATTCGCAGCATGTGCATTTCGGTGCGACCAGCCAGGACGTGATCGACACGGTGATGATCCTGAGAATTCGCGCCTGTATCGACCTGTTGGAAGAACGGCTTTCGGCTCTGGTGGTCGCCTTCGCCGATCTCGGCCATCGGTTTGGCGATCGCACGCTGATGGCCCGAACCCGCATGCAGGCAGCAATTCCGATTTCCGTAGCCGACCGCGTCGCAAGCTGGCGCGAACCGCTCGTGCGCCACCATGAGCGGCTTCAATCGGTGCGGGGATCGGTTCTCGTCGTCCAGTTCGGCGGCACCGCCGGGACACTCGAGAAGTTTGCAGACAAGGGCGCCGCCGTCCGTGCCGCGCTGGCCCGGCAGCTAAGCCTCGGCGACGCGCCGCAATGGCACAGCCAGCGCGACCGCATCGCTGAGCTGGCCAACTGGCTGTCGCTTGTGACGGGCGGCCTCGGCAAGTTGGGGCAGGACATTGCGCTGATGGCGCAGGCAGGCGACGAGCTGCAAAGGGCGGGCGGCGGTTCGTCGTCCGCCATGGCGCACAAGCGCAATCCCGTCGACGCCGAGATGCTGGTGACGCTTGCCCGCTACAACGCGGTCCAATTGTCGGGAATGCATCATGCGCTGATCCATGAGCAAGAGCGCTCCGGTGCAGCCTGGACGCTGGAATGGTTGATCCTGCCGCAGATGCTCATGGCGGCTGGAGCATCGACCTGTGTCGCGGACAGGCTGGTCAGAACCATAGCGGCAATCGGAGGCAAGGGTTGACTGATCCCACTAGGCGGCTCACGCCGTGGATCTTGCGCTCTCGCAGGCATCGAGTGGGTTGGAAATGGCCGTGCCCTGGTTTGCCGACAATTGTGCGGCCATACCCATGGCGACAGCTTTCCAGCCATCATCCAGCGTCACCTCGACCGGCCCTTCGCCTCGCAGGGCGGCGCAGAACCTCTGATGCTGATAGAACGTCGAGCCGTTGTGATCGCCGGCCGTCAACAATTGCGGGTCGACCGGGATCTCGACGGTGTACGGTCCCTGCGCAAAGCGTGGGCTGACGATCAACTGCGGCGTCGGCGCCGCGCCGAGATGGGCTGGCCAGAAGCGGCCGGGACCCGGCACCAGGCATTCGACTTTACCTCGCGCACCGACGGCGCTGATCTCCTCCTGATAGCGGCTGCCCTCTGCATACATGCACAGTTCCAGCATGGCGCGCGCGCCGCTGGCGAAATCGACCAGCACGTAGCCGCAATCCCAGATATCGGGTGTTTCGCCATCATAATTTTCGTCGAGATGGTTCACTTCCTGTCCGGCCGACGCCATGATTCTTACCGGTTCCGATTTCAGGATTAGCCGCATGAGATCGAAGAAATGGCAGCATTTTTCGACGAACGTGCCTCCCGATCGACGGTTGAAGCGGTTCCAGTGGGCCACCTTGTCCAGGAACGGGTAGCGATGTTCGCGGATTGTCAGCATCCGGATGCCGCCGGTGGCGTTCTGCGCCTGCTCGATGAATCGAGCGACCGGCGGCATATAGCGGTATTCCATCGCGACCCAGACTGGTGCGGTATAGGTCGCGGCGAACGCCTTCACCGCGGCTGCGTCGACCGGATCGGTGAAAAGCGGCTTCTCGACCAGGATGGGCAGCGCACGGATAGCAGCGACTTCCCTAAGCTGCGCGAAATGCACATAGTTCGGACTGGCGATGAGCAAGCAGTCGACGCGCGGATCGGCCGCCACCTCCGCGACCGAGCCGGCGATCGACGCTTGCGGGGCGAGGACTGCCGCGCGTGCGCGCATCATCGCGTCGGGCTCGAAGATCGCCGCGACCCCGACATCGGGCAGCAGCGCGATATTGCGAAGATGCTCCTGCCCCATCATGCCGCAGCCGATGATGCCGTAGGAAATGTGCTTCGCCATATCCGTTCCCTATCGCAGCCGCGCGACATAGCGCGCGACGCCATGATCAAACCAGGTCCTGGAAAACTCCGCGCTGGCGCCGTCCTGCATCCAGCCGGTACGCTCGATGAAGCCGGCGGCAGCGCCCGGCGCGAGGCCGAATTCTGGCAGCGCCCATCCCGGCACCTGGCCGACCCCGACGCGGTCCTCTGCACGCAAGATCCAGAAGCCGAGCGCCTTGCGGTAGTAGAGATAGAGCGAATCCGACAGTTCTTCGATAGCAACCGTCTCCACACGGGCACCGTCGAGCCAGATCTCCTCCAGCGCCGCCGGCTTGCCGCTGAGGCTCCGCAGCCGCCTTATTCTATGGGCCTCGCTGCTCGACCCGAACACCGGCAGGTCCATCGGTTTCGCCAGCCGATCGACTGACAGAACGTGCGCCGTCGGCAGCCCGCCTCCCTCCAGGAGTTCCAGCCGGAACATGGAATAGACACTGGCCACGTCAGGTTGCGAACGTACGTAGTTGCCGGAACCCTGGATGCGACTGAGCAAGCCCTTGCGCTCGAGATCGCCGAGTGCCTTGCGCAAAGTACCGACCGCTATTCCGAGCCCCGCAGCCATGTCGCGCTCCGGCGGAAGCTTTTCGCCCTCAATCATCCGCCCGGCCGCGATCTCGCGAATCAGCATTTCGCTGACCTGCTGATGCATCGGAAGCGCATAGGCGTTTCTGGACGTTGTCACATTGTCTCCAACGCAAAATTGATACACTATTGATCTACACAAACACGAATGATATGCAACAGGGAAATCCAGTCTCTGACAACGAGGAGTGCCGACATTGACGGTCGTTCCGGTGACGTCCGCAGATCTCGATGCTGCTGAAGTGTCGTGGTTTTCCGCTTTGTGCTCCGATGATTTCCGCTATCTCAGCGTACCGGATGGCGCGCTGCGGTCGAGTTGGGAGCACTGCTCCGATATCGTCAAGACAGCCGAAGGACTGGGCTTTCGCAATATCCTGTGCCCCTCGTCCTATCAGGTCGGCCAGGATACTCTGTCCTTCGTGGCGGGCTGCGCTCCGATAACCCATTCGATCAACCTTCTCGCGGCGGTGCGTTGCGGCGAAATGCAACCGATCATGCTGGCGCGCACGCTCGCAACGCTCGACCACATGCTGAAGGGCAGATTGACTGTAAACGTCATCTCTTCCGACTTTCCCGGCGAACTCGCCGACAGCCGCTTCCGCTATCAGCGTTCGCGCGAGGTCATCGAGATCCTGCGTCAGGCCTGGACGCGCGATGAAATCAACCATCAGGGCGAGGTCTACCAATTCGGGAAAGTAACCGCCGACCCCGCAAAGCCCTACCAACAGAATGGCGGGCCGCTACTCTATTTCGGCGGCTATTCGCCCGACGCGCTCGAACTCTGCGGCGCACAGTGTGACGTGTATCTGATGTGGCCGGAGGCGAAGGACGTGTTGGCGCACCGCATGCGTGATGTTCACGAGCGTGCAGCCGCCCATGGCCGCACATTGGATTATGGCCTGCGCGTCCACGTGATTGTGCGCGACACCGAAGCCGAAGCCCGCGAATATGCCGAGGAACTGATTTCGAAACTCGATGACGAGCAGGGCAGCGTTATCCGCGGCCGCGCACTGGACGCGACATCCCTGGGCGTCGCGCACCAGGCAAAGAACCGCGCCGGCGCCGACGCACAAGGCTATGTCGAGCGGCATCTGTGGACCGGCGTTGGCCGCGCACGCTCCGGTTGCGGCGCCGCGATCGTCGGCTCGACCGATCAAGTCATGTGCGAGATCGAGGAATACCGGAAAATGGGCATCCGCGCCTTCATCTTCTCCGGCTATCCGCATCTCGACGAGGCCCTGTCCTTCGGCAAGCGCGTGCTGCCGAACATCAACACCTGCTCGCTGCCGCATGTCTATAGCCGGGTGCCGGAAATCACCCGGGCGACTCCGCTCGGAACCGGGGAGCGGCGATGATGATGC
This sequence comes from Mesorhizobium sp. WSM4850, assembly GCF_055811735.1. Lineage (NCBI taxonomy): Bacteria > Pseudomonadati > Pseudomonadota > Alphaproteobacteria > Hyphomicrobiales > Phyllobacteriaceae > Mesorhizobium > Mesorhizobium sp. WSM4850. Next base: position 91,931 of record NZ_JBVVPV010000011.1, read on the forward strand.
TGCGAAGGCGCGTCAACGAGATTGAAGCTTCCACCGCAGCCCTTGGCCAGGAGGGCGCCTGATGTACCACTTCCTCAACCCCGAGCAGCAACCGATGAAAAGCTTCGTGCCCGGCCCCGACCGCAAGCGCGAGTTCCGCGACGCGCTCGGCCGGTTTGCGACCGGTATCACCGTCGTCACCACGATGACGCCTGATGGTCCCGTCGGCATCACCGCGAACAGCTTTGCATCGGTGTCCCTCGACCCGCCGATCGTGCTCTGGTCGATCGGCGGCATTCGAGGCGCTTTGCCGCCTTCGCTGGTTGCGAGCATTTCGCGGTTCATGTCTTGGGCGCGGAGCAGATCGAGCTGAGCCAGCGCTTCGCTCGCGCCGGTCAAGCCTTCGACGGCCTCCCGCACGATCTGAACGATGCCGGCGTGCCGCTGCTGGGTGACTGTCTGTCGCGGTTCGAATGCGTGCGGATCTCCGGGCATGAGGGCGGCGACCATTTGATCGTCGTTGCCCGCGTAACCGCCGCGACCTTGCGAGACGGCGAACCTCTGCTTTTCTTCGGCGGAGGTTACGGACGCTTCGAAGACGGTTCGAACGTGGCCACACCGATGTAGCGATGGCCTGGCCCGGACAGCGGTGTGAACCATACGTCTCAGGCGCGAACCGGGCCGGTCGACTGGCGTTGCACGATATGGCAGGCGAATTCGATACGGCGCGGCGGCAGGTCCCCGCCGAGATCGGCGAGCAGGAGGTCGAGCGACGCCGCGCCGATCTCGCGCATCGGAATATGCATCGTCGTGAGGGGCGGGTTTTGGAAAGCTGCCTGCGGAAGGTCATCCATGCCCATGACCGACACGTCGGCAGGCACCTCGTAACCCGACTTCCGGATCGCCATCATCGCGCCGATAGCGAGACTGTCGCCCGCGGCGAGCACGGCTGTGAAATCGAGGCCACGCGCCTCGATGCGCCGCGCAATCGCTTCCGCCGCAAGGTCCGGCAGCCAATCCGCCACCTCCACGGCCAGGTCGCCGGCCGCCAGGCCGCACTCTCGCAGTGCATCCTGCCAGCCCTCGAAGCGACGCTCGATCGTGCGCCGCCCGCGTCGCATCAGGAACAGGATGCGCCGGTGGCCGAGGTCGAGCAGGTGCTGCGTCGCGAGATGCGCCGCCGAGCGGTTGCATGGCGTCAGGCTCGAATAGTGCATCGCCGGGTCGTCGCCGTTTATGAGCACGATCGGCTTGCCGAAACCGCCGGTCAGCGTCAGCACCGCCTCGTCGTCAAGCGTCAGAAACAGGCAACCGACGACGCTCTTGTCTTGCCTGGCCTCATTGAGCAGCGCGATCTGCTCACCGGCGTCGGCGATCGAGCGCGACACCAACTCGACACCGAGAGTTTTTGCGCGCTCGTTCAGTCCGTCGAGCACATAGAAGGTGAACTGGTTGCGGCCATAGTCGATCCTCGCAGCGTTGCTTGCGGCGAGGATCACCTTGCGGCCGGCGATCGACGTGGGGATCGTGTAGTTCAACTTCCTGGCGGTTTCGATGATCGTCGACCGAAGGTCGCCGCGCACGCCCTTGCCGCCAGCAAGCGCCCGCGACGCCGTGCTGACGGATACGCCACAGCGCGCGGCGACGTCTTCGAGCCGCACGCGCCGGCTGGGCGTGCCGCGCTTCCCGCTTTCGACCTTGACGACCATAGGCTGTTTCCTCACCAGGCCTCATGCTGCAAAAAAATTTCAGATTGCGCAATAAAAATTCCTGTGGCACCCATTTGCCCGACATCGCGCAAACTTGGGAGGAGTGGTGGCGTCGTCCATGAGAGATATGCGCTCAAAGCTCGACCTGCTCGTGCGCGGCATGACCGGCCTGCGCCATGACGGCCGTTTCGACGAGCCCAACCTCGACGGCACGGCCGGCGACTACATCAGCTTCGATTCCTGGGAATGGCCGCAGGGTGTAGGCCTCTACGGCCTCGTTTGCCTCTGGCGGCACAATCGCGACCCGAAACTCTTGAAGACAATCGAAGATTGGTACGAGCGCCATTTAAGGGCGGGCCTGCCGCCGATGAACATCAACACCACCGCTCCGATGATGGCGCTGGCATTGCTCTGGGGCGAGACACGCGACCAGCGCTGGGAAACGCCTCTCTGCCAATGGGCCGAAAGGCTGCTTCGCGACATGCCTCGCACGCCCGAGGGCGGGTTCCAGCACAATGTCTCAGACAAGATCAACGACGACGAATTGTGGGACGACACGTTGTTCATGGCCGGCCTGTTCCTCGCTTTCCACGGCCGCGCGGCCGGCCGGCAAGCTTGCATCGACGAGGCTGTTCGCCAGTTCCTCGTCCATGCGCGCTATCTCGCCGACCCGAAAACCGGCTTGTGGTTCCATGGCTGGACATTTGCCGGCCGACATAATTTTGCCGGCGCTCTCTGGGCCCGCGGCAACGCCTGGATCACGGTCGGCATCCTCGACCTGATCGAAAATGGTGGTGTCGGCAAGCCAGTCGAAGCCTATCTGCTCGGCGTGCTGGAAGCGCAGATCGAAGCGCTGCTGCGCCTGCAGGCGCCATCGGGAGCATGGCACACTTTGCTCGATGACCCGACCTCCTATGAGGAGATGTCGGCCACCGCCGGCATCGGCTATGGTCTCATGAAAGCTGCGCGCCTGGGCTTCGGGCCCAAGGCGTGCGGTCCAGCGGGCCGGCGCGCACTCGACGCGGTGCTGGCCAGCATCGACGAGAACGGCGTGCTCGGAAACGTTTCCTATGGCACCCGCATGGGCCATGATCTCCAGTTCTACCGCGACATCCCGATCCAGCCTACCGGCTACGGCCAGGCCCTGGCGATCCTCTGCCTCACCGAGGGGATGATCCATGCCGAAGCTGACGAGGCAGCGGCATGACGATGCGCGTTCTCTTCGGCGCCGGTCCGGGCGACATCGATGGCTACGGAACGGAGCGGCTGCGCGCCGAGTTTCTGGTGGAGCGGCTGTTCGAGCCCGGCCGTATCGCCTTCGCTTACACCCATGTCGACCGCATGATCGTCGGCGGCGCGTGCCCAACCGGAGAGCCGCTGAGTTTCGGCGATGGCGCGGACGTCGGCACGCCTCATCTGTTCACCGCGCGCGAGATGGGCATCGCCAATCTCGGCGGCGCAGGAACGGTGAGCGTCGACCAGCAGCGCTTCGCGCTCGCCAACCGCGATGTGCTCTATGTCGGGCGCGGCGCTAAGCAAGTGACGCTCGAAAGCGACAGCGCCGCGCACCCCGCCTGGTTCTACATGAACTCGGTTCCGGCCGGCGCAGACATCAAGCATCGGCTGATCACGAAATCCGAGGCGAAGCCGCTCGAACTCGGCGAGGAGCGACGCGCCAACAAGCGCACATTGCGCATGTACATTCATCCGGAAGTCGCGCCTTCCTGTCTGTTGCTGATGGGCATCACGGATCTCGCTGCGGGCAGCGTCTGGAACACCATGCCCCCTCACCTGCATGAGCGGCGCATGGAAGCCTATCTCTATTTCGATCTCGCGGCGGAAGATCGGGTAATCCATCTGATGGGACGGCCGGACAATACCCGCCATCTGATCGTGGCCAATGGCGACTGTGTCATCTCGCCGGCCTGGTCGATCCATATGGGCAGCGGAACCGGCCCCTACGCCTTCGTCTGGGGTATGACCGGCGAGAACCAGGCCTATAACGACGTGTCGCCCGTGCCCGTTGAGACGCTGCGATGAACACCGTGGAACCGATCACGCACGATCTTACGCTGCGCCGGCCGCTCGCGCTCGGCGGCCCCGTCGTTTACTGGCTCGTCGGCACGACGTCCGAGCAGCGCTACGATGTTGCGGATCAGCCGATGCAAGGGGAGATGGATCCCTTCTTCTTCCTGACCAAGCACAAGAATTTCATCCCGCACGAATATCCCTGCCGAACCGAGTTTGCCGCCGAACGCCGCGGGAAACGGCCCGAGCCGCAGGGCGTGTTCGAGCCGGACCGTGTTTGGCTTCCGTTCGGCTCGCCCCGTGTCGACCTGTCGGGCTTCTGGTTCCGCCCGACCGTGGTCGCCACCTGGGCAAGTACCGTGCTCGATGCAGGCTCGGACGGCCAGGCGCGGCTGCGGCTGCGCACCTGCGGCGGCGCCGTTTTGTTCGTCAACGGGATAGAGGCCGGCTGGATGGCGCCCTACGGGCGCAATCTCGAGGCTTCTCAGGATTTCGAGGTCGATCTCGTCGCCGGCGCCAACGAGATCAGCATCTGGTTCGACGATCTCGCCGAGCGTGACGCACGCTACTTCTTCCAACTCGACTATCTCCGGGGCCCAACTGCCGAACAGGTCTTGCCCACGACCGTCAAAGGCGACGTCGCGGCGGCCATGGAAGCCGCTCTCGACGCGATGCATTTCGAGCGTCCATTTTATTCCGGCGGCGAAGTGGCGCTGGTGACGGATGTCGCGCTGCCGGTTGCGGTGGATGTAGCTGTTGTGATCGAGGGCGACTTCATGTCGATCGAGGCGCCCGTGATCTTCCGCCGCCGCATCGAAGCGGGGGCAAGACGCATCACGATTGCCGCCACGGAAGACCTTCCCGCCGACTTCCGGCATTTTGCCGTATCGCTCTCATCTTCAGGCTTTGTTGCCCAGCGGGTCTTCGGCGTCGAGATCTGTCATGCGGCGCGTCAGGGCCGCGCTCCCGCCGTCCTTGCCGACAGGATCGGCGAAGCCCTGGAACAGGTCTCCAACTTCGCAGAGGCCGATACCGTGCGGGCGCTGGCGCGGCTGGCGACCGGCCGTGGCGGCGCCGAAACCGACGCCATCATTGCTGCTGCACTGCCGGCGATCGAGGATTGCCACGACTGCGCCGATTTCATCCTGGTTCCACTGCTCTGGTGCCGTCGTGCCTATGGCAACAGGATCGCGGTCGATCTCCGTCACCGCATTGACGAGGCGATCCTCAATTATCGCTATTGGATGGATGAGCCGGGCAACGACGTGCAGTGGTACTTTTCCGAAAACCACGCGCTTCTGTTTCACACCGCGGCTTATCTCGGCGGCCATCTCCTGCCCGATGCCCGCTTTGTCCGCTCGGGGCGCACCGGCGCGGAGCAGTCGACCGTGGGCCTTGCGCGCGTGCGCGCCTGGCTTGATCATTTCGAGGCATGGGAGATGGCGGAATTCAACTCCGCCCCTTATTTCCCGATCGATCTCAAAGGGTTGACGATCCTGTACGCGCTTGGGCCAGACGCCGATGTGCGCCGGCGCGCCGGGGCTGCGATCAACCGCCTGCTCGAGATCGTCGCCCGCTCGGCTCAGCAGGGCATGCTTACCGGCGCACAGGGCCGCTCCTACGAACACACGCTGCGCGCCGCCCGTTCGCTGGAACTTTCTGGCATTGCACGCATGCTGTGGGGCAAAGGTTTCTACGGCATGCGCTTCCACGCCCTGCCGCAGCTTGCGCTCTGCCTGCGCGACCATGGGCTCCACGTCCCGCAAGAACTGACCGGTATCGCCTGCATGGCCGGCGACGACGCGCAGGAATGGTGCTTCGCGCAGGGCCAGAACCGGATCGCCAAGCTCTACCACTACAAGACCCGCGATTTCGCCATGGGAAGCGCAGCAGCCTATCGCTGGAACGAATGGGGTTATCAGGAAACGGTGCTGCACCTGCGCCTCGGCGGCAATCCCGACGCGCAGATATGGATCAACCATCCGGGCGAGACAATTCATTCGGGCTATGGCCGTCCGTCTTACTGGGGCGGCTCCGGATCTCTGCCGCGCGTGCATCAATACCGCGACCTGGCGGTTGTGTTGTTCAGCTGCGCTGCCGAGCAACCCGACTTTACCCATGCCTGGTTCCCACAGAGCGCGTTCGACGAAGCGAGGGTCAAGGAACATATAGCTTCGGCGCGCGGCGGCGATGGGCTCGCGATGCTGAAGGCCGACAGCGCCTTCGAGCTCGTCGGCCGCGGGCCGATGACTGGAAACGAGTTGCGCGTGCCGGGCCATCAAGCCGCGTGGATCATCCGTCTGGGCCGGCGCCGGCAATACGGGTCGTTGGAGGAATTCGAGGCGCAGTTTTCCCAGCTCGCGCTCGGCCACGGAAAAAACGGCCTTCTGCATGTCAATGACCTGGAATACGGCGACGTGCTGTTTCATCCGGATGGCCGCATGGAGGCTGAGGGCCGTGTCATCGATCCGGCCGACTGGCAGGTCACGGGCGAAGCCACGTTCTTCGCAGCCGACTCGATCGCAACCAGGTGAGGATCGGATCAAAAGGAGCCCAACAAGCAGCAGCTCGGACAGCGACAATCAAGCGGTGAAGACCGCAAAAGCGGAGGAGTGAACCATGAGAATGAATTCGATAATCCTGGGCCTTTCGGCGGGCCTTCTGTCGTCGACCGCGTTCGCAGGCGACGTTCGCGTGATGTGGTACTCGGACGGCGTCGAGGGCGAGGTTATACAGGACCTGCTCAACCGCTTCATGAAAGACAATCCGGACATCAACGTCATTCTCGACAATGTCGCCTACAAGGTTGTTCAGGAGCAGCTTCCGGTCGAACTCGAGGCAGGACGGGGCCCTGATATCGCCCGCGTCACCAACATCAAGGAACTCGCCGATCATTGGCTCGACCTGACGCCTGTGATTGCCGATCCGGCATACTGGCAGACGAATTTCGGCGACCAGTTCGACTGGATGCGCCCTGACGGTTCCAAGATCATTCCGGGCTTCATGACCCAGATCACGCTGACCGGCGGCTTCGTCAACAAGACGCTTTTCGAACAGGCCGGCGTGCCGATCCCGGCCGACACCGCAACCTGGGACGAATGGGTCGAGGCCGCCGGCAAGGTGCAGCAGAGCCAGCAGCTCAATGCTGCCTTTGCCATCGACCGCAGCGGCCATCGTATCTCGGCGGCGAACATTTCTTATGGCGCCAATTACATCGGCGGCGATCGACTGCCGGCGCCGATCGACGCCGGCACGAAAGCCTTCGCCGAAAAGCTGGTCAACTGGGTTGCCGACGGCCGCATGAACAAGGAGATCTGGGTGTCGGCGTCGGGCACCACCTATCGCGCCGGGGCCGACGACTTCATCAATGGGCAGATTGCCTACTATTATTCGGGCAGTTGGCAGGTCGCAAACCTGGCCAGCAAGATCGGCAAGAACTTCGACTGGGTGGCGACGGGCTCGCCGTGCGGCACCGCCGCCTGCACCGGCATGCCGGGCGGCGCCGCGCTGGTCGCCGTCAAATACACCAAGAACCCCGCTGAAGTCGGCAAGGTGATGGACTTCCTGGGCCGCGAGGACATCATGCGCGAATTCACCGAGCGCACCCTGTTCCTGCCCGCACACAAGGGCGTTCTCGCCGGCAAGATCGATTACAAGACCGATGACGAGAACGTCAAGGCGTCGCTCGAAGCCTTCCTGAAGGCATCGGGCAAGATCGCGCCGAATGCCGCCGCCCTGCCGGCATGGAAATGGGGAACTCCGGTTTATGGCGCGCTGGTGACCCGCATCAGTCAGGTCATGGCCGGCGAGCTGAAGCTCGACGAGGCTTTCGTCCGCATCGACGAGGACATCAAGGCACAGGTGGCCGAGGCATCGAAGTAGCGTCGCGGCAGTGTCATGGGAGACGTCCGAAACGGCATAGCAACGCGCGCCGGCGCCATGATCCTGGCGCCGGTCGGCTGGCTTGCGAATGTTTTCGATGCGCCACTGCGCATGTTGCAACGGCGCACGGGCAGCAATGGCATGGCCGTGTTCTTCCTGGCGCCGAACATGCTGGTGTTCGGCATTTTCGTGCTGTTTCCGCTGGTCATCAACATCCTCTATTCGATGACCGGTGGCGGGGCGCTGTTCCTCGGCGACCGCACCTTCGTCGGCGCCGATCAGTATGGGCGGCTGTTCAGTTGCGGCAGCTATCTCGACCCGAAGAGCTGCACCGAGGACCTGTTCTGGATCGCGGTTTGGAACACCCTGGCCTTCGTCGTGCTGCAAGTGGCGATGATGGTCGCCGTGGCGCTTGTCACCGCACTCGTGCTCAACCGTGAGTTGCGTGCGCGCAGTTTCTGGCGCGCCGTGTTCTTCTTTCCTGTGCTTTTGTCGCCGGTCGTGGTCGGTCTCATCTGGCGCTGGATCCTGCAGCGGCAAGGACTGCTCAACCTGATGGTGTTCGAGGGGGGCGGAACCCCGGTCAACTGGCTGGTGGAGCGCAACTGGGCCTTCGCGGCGACGATCATGGTGTCGGTCTGGGCCCATGTCGGCTTCTATGCGCTGATCCTTCTCGCCGGCCTTCAGGCCATTCCGAAAGACCTCTATGAGGCCGCCGAGATGGACGGCACGCGGCCCATGCGCGTCTTCTGGCGCATAACGCTGCCCTTGCTGGCGCCCAACCTCCTGGTCGTGCTGGTGCTGACACTCATCCGCGCCGTGCAGATATTCGATGAAGTCTATGTGCTGACCGGCGGCGGTCCCGGGACCAGCACGCTGTTCCTCACGCAGTACATCTACGAGGTCGGCTTCGCCTCGATGCTGCGCAATCCGGGGCTCGCCTCCGCGGCCTCGATCCTCATGGGAGCGGTGCTGGTCGTGCTGACCTTGATCCAGCTGGGCATCGCAAGGCGCAACGAGCAGCGGGGCAAAATGCGATGAGCAGGGTTGCGGAATTTCTGTTCCGCCGGCGCGGCGGCGCCGGCTGGCACTGGACCGACGTTTTCACCTGGTTCTGGCTGATCGGCGGGCTGCTTGTCATGTTCGGCCCGGCGCTGTGGCTGGTCAACTCGTCGTTCAAGACGCCTGCGGCGCTGGCCGAGTTCCCGCCGACTGTTTTGCCCTATGTCACCGCCGAAGCGATCGTGGAAGGGTATGAGGAGCCGCTGCAGCTCTTCGAAGTGCGCAATGACGACGGCAGCGTGCGCGTGCTCGCCGAAGTGCGCCGCCTCGGCACCGTCGCGCAGATGGTCGATCCCGCCAGCCCGGGCGAGATCATACGCGTCAACATCCGGAACCGTACGCCCAAGCGCAGCATCGCCTTCGCGCTCGACAATTATGTCCAGCCTTTCCTCGCCTTCGACTTCTTCCTCTACCTGCGCAACTCGGTCTTCGTCACCGTGGTCGCCACCCTGATTACGCTCCTGACGAATTCGATGGCTGCATTCGCACTGTCGAAGTACAATTTTCGGGGACGCTCCGCTGTGATGATGCTCATCGTCGCGACGCTGATGGTGCCGCTCTCTGTCATTCTGGTGCCGCTCTATTCGGTCATCTCGGCAATGGGACTGTTCAATTCGCTATGGGGCGTGATCCTGCCCACAGTGGCGACGCCCACGGGCGTCTTCATGCTGCGCCAGTACATGCTGACGATCCCCGACGAGCTGATCGATGCAGCGCGCATGGACAAGGCGTCGGAATGGCAGATCTACTGGCGCATCATCCTGCCGCTGACCGCCCCAGCGCTGGCGGTGCTGGCGATCTTTTCCGTCGTCTGGCGCTGGAACGACTTCCTCTGGCCACTGATCGTCCTGTCGCGCAAGGAGGTCTATACGCTGCAGGTCGGTCTCAACACCTATGCCGGCCAACTCAACGTGCAATGGCATTACATCCTGGCCATGACCGTCGTCACCATGATCCCGGTCGTGCTGGTGTTCATTTTCCTTCAGCGCTTCATCACCACCGGCATTGCCGGCTCCGGTCTGAAATAGAGGCTACCATGAGCCAGATCACACTCACCGGCGTATCGAGGGCTTTCGGCAAGGTCGGCGTGCTGCACGACATAAATCTCGACATCCTTGACGGCGAGCTGATCGTCTTCGTCGGCCCCTCCGGCTGCGGCAAGTCCACGCTGCTGCGGCTCATCGCCGGGCTTGACCGGCCGACAGGCGGCGTCATCGCGATCGACGGCAAGGACGTGACCACCGTTCCGGCCGCCGACAGGGGATTGGCGATGGTGTTCCAATCCTACGCGCTGTACCCGCACATGAGCGTGCGCCAGAATCTGGCCTTCGGACTGGAGAACGCCCGTATGGCGCGCGCCGAAATCGATGCGCGCATCGCCGAAGCCGCGCGGATGCTGGAAATCGCGCCATATCTCGACCGGCGCCCCGGCCAGCTCTCCGGCGGCCAGCGCCAGCGCGTCGCGATCGGCCGCGCCATCGTGCGCAATCCAACCGCTTTCCTGCTTGACGAGCCGCTGTCCAATCTCGACGCCGAACTGCGCATCTCGACACGCGCCGAACTGGCCGCGCTGCACGAGCGGCTGTCGGCGACGATGGTCTATGTCACGCACGACCAGATCGAGGCGATGACGCTTGCCGACCGCATCGTCGTGCTGCGCGCCGGCCGCATCGAGCAGATTGGCACGCCGCTCGAGCTCTACAATCATCCGGCCAATCTGTTCGTCGCCGGGTTCATCGGTGCACCGCGTATGAACTTCCTGCCGGTAAAGGTGGCGCCCGGGGGCACTGGCCGGTCAAGCCTCACGCTGGACGGTTCAGCTGGATTCGAGATCGACGGGAACGTCAGCGCGGCCAATGGCGACGTGACGCTCGGGCTGCGGCCGCATCACATCAGCCTCGCCGATTCCGGCAACGGAGACGTTGCGGCCCGCGTCGCGCTGGTGGAAGCCCTCGGCTCCGAGACAATCGTCCACACCAGGACAAGCGGCGGCCAGACCATGCTTGCGGTCGTCGCCGGACAATATCCGGTGGCTTCTGGCGACACGGTGGATCTGAAGTTCGATACCAGCCATCTGCATCTTTTCGATGACACAGGCCTGCGCATCGCTGTGAGTTAGAAGTTGGTTAGCCCCGTCTGGGGCGTCATCATCTGCATGCCCCGCCTCCTCAACGACGCAGGCTGGCGTGGCGGGCATGCTCGCGGATCTCTTCGCGAGAAATGCCAGCATCGGCCAGTGTGCTGTCTGGGGCCTGCCTCAAGCTCGCAAGCGTCTGGCGATAGGCAAGCCAGCGGGCGAAACGGTGTCGAAGTCTATACAACATGATCGTCTCCTTTGCGCGCAGAAAGCCCGCGCGCCTAGGTTGGTCGAAAGCGCAAAGCATCTGCGCGAAGCGCATGCGCGTTTCGCAAGGGTTGCGCTGACTTCTTGGCCAGCAGAGGCGCTTGTCACTGTCGCTCCAGGCAGGATTGTCCAACGCCTTCAATGCGTGCATGCTTGCGCGTGATGCCCGCTTCGCGCTACAGCCACGCTCGCAAGGAGTTTTTCATTTCTGCAAAATGGACATCGACTGGAACGATCTGAGGCTGTTTCTCGACGTTGCGCGGCTGGGTGGCTTGAGCGCAGCGACGGGAACGACGCGCCTCAGCGCAGCCACCCTTGGACGACGCGTCACCGCGCTCGAAAAGCAGATCGGCGAACCGCTGTTCGTGCGCCAGCAGACAGGCTACCGGCTGACCCCGATCGGTGAAGAACTGCTGCGGCGCGCCGAAGACGTCGAGGCAGCAATGCAGTCGCTGACCCGCTGGCGCGAGGGAAACCTGCCCGACCGCATTGTCCGCGTCTCGGCCGGGCCATGGACCTCAGCCTTCGTTTCCGCCCATATCGGCGAGATCTGGACGGTCGATGACGGCATAAGGGTGGAGCTCGTCACCACCACCGACCGTGTCGACATCGGCCGCCGTGCCGCCGACATCGGCATACGCAGCGAGCGCCCGACCGAGCAGTGGCTGGCCGGCCGTCAGAGCGGCAAGGTCGCCGACGCCATTTATTCCGGACGCCGCCTGATCAACGGCATCGCCGCCGGGTTGTTCGTCGGCGTCACCGGCGAAGCGGCAAACATTGCCTCGGCGCGCTGGCTGCAAGCCCATCACGGCGACCGCATCGCCGTGCGCGGCAACAACAGCCATTCGGTGCGCGAACTTGTGGCCGCCGGCGCCGGCCTTTCGATCTTTCCGTGCTTCGTCGGCGACAGCGATCCGCGGCTGGTTCGCGTCGCTCAGCCTATCCCCGAGCTGGAAACCGACCAATGGATCGTCACCCATCACGAGGAACGTCACTCGCCGCCGGTGCGAAAAGTCGCCGACCGGATTACCGCCTTGATGCGGGCGCACCAGCCCGCTGTTTCGCGGCGAGACGCCGATCCGGTAAGCCTCAGGCGTCGATCGGCCGCCAGCTGAGCCGCATGCTGGCACTCATGCCGGACTCCTGCGCCGTCAGGCCTAGGCCGTAATACTTCAACAGGGACTCGAACTCGCCATGCAGCTGCGTCCAGCCGCTATTCGCGGCACCGACCATCGAGCCCAGCGGACGCTTTGTTCCATGGCTGACCACCGTCAAAAAGAGCGCTGTTAACCAAATTTTCTAACCCGCCAATGCTTATTCGCGCGACTGAAGAGGTGAGGTGATCGATGTGCGATTCAAACATAAGCGCATTTCCGCTGCATCGGCGGCGGAAATTGGTCGAAGGGATCGCCCTGGTCCTGGAGTCCAAGAACGGGGAGGACGCGAACGCCTTCTGGCGCAACACCGCCAAGTCAATTCTCGTTCAATTATCCGAATCAGGAATTGCACCCGGGCTGGCCGAACAGGAAGTCGGAACGCTTCTTCATGCTGTCTTGGACGATATAGCCACCCGCAGTGCGGCGAAACTAGCACAATAGCATTGGCTGGCTTACGACGATGGATTGCCGCGTGGCACCACTGCATCCGTCAAATGCAAGGTTTTTCAATGCGGATGAAAAGATAGCCGCGTTCGTCGAAATCATGCCTCACCGTTGCAGACACCAGCCAGTCGGGTCATGAAGGGCTCGGATGAGCCCTGACGCCCCTTACTGCGCAATCGGGGAGGAAATCCTGCGCATGGGCGCGATCACGCCCGGTCTATGTAGCTGCGCCCCACCATGCGCGCCTATAACACGAAGAACTCGTCCACTGTGAGGAATGTGCTCGGGTCCAGGGCGGCAAACTTGACAGTCGCCGCTCCTCCTGCCCCGTCCACATCGAACAGCAGATCGCCGGTCTCCTTGTCGTAAATGATGTGGTCGTTGTCATCGATGGCGTGCTTTCCGACGACGAAAACCGCAGCGGAAAGCGAGCCGGCCGACAGTCCGACGAATGCGGAGCTGTCCAGCCAGAACACATCGTCGAGCGCATTGAAGTCTTCTATCCTGTCGTAGTTCGCCGGCCCAAGTGCGTCGAACACGAAGACATCCCTGCCCCCCTCGCCGGCCAGCCGGTCGCGGCCGGCGCCGCCATTGAGGATGTCGTCGGCAGCACCACCTCGCATGTCGTCGGAGCCGGCGCCGCCGTCGAGGACGTCGTCGCCAGCATCACCGCGGACGCCGTCTGCGCCCTCACCACCGCTGATCTCGTCATCGCCAGCGCCGCCCTTCAGCCAATCGGTGCCCGCGCCTCCAATGATGTCGTCCGCGCCCGCGCTGCCGAACAGCTGGTCGTGGCCGGCACCGCCGTCGAGCGTATCGTTGAACGCGGTGCCGCTGATGCGGTCGCCCCCGCCCAGCGCGGCGACGAGCACGGCATGATCATGGCTTTCGTAGCTCGCGATGTTTTTGGCGTCGGTCAGGGTAATGGATTCGGCCGGCGGAGTGACTGTGATCGTAATCGTCGCCACATTGCTGTGGCCCTGGCCGTCCGTAGCGTAAACCGTAAACCTGTCGGTGCCGATGAACCCTGCCTCCGGTGTGTAGTCGAACAGGTTTCCGCTCAGAAAATCCGCATGATAGTGCAGGGTAGTGCCATAATGACCCTGGTGAAACGGGTAGTAGTTACCGTCGAAACTCGTCTCCTGCTCCAGGGTGCCACTGTCCGGCCCGTCCAAGACGATAAAGTTCAAGAGATCGTAGTCGGCATCTGTCGCGCTGAACTTGACGTCGTCGAGAGATTGCGCCTGCGAAATCGACAAGTCCAGGTCGGCAACGGTGGGCGCGTGATTAACGAAGGTGTCGGGCTGAAGCACGCCCCCTTTCAAGATGATCTGGTGCTGACCGTATTGGGTGTTTTCGCCGCCGAAATATTCGTTCGCCCCGATCCATGTCAGCGTGAGGTCGTCGGGGCTGTCGGCGCTGATCGAGACGATCCGGACCGACTGGAAGGCCGCCTGGTCGGACACGGTGCGGAGAAAATTGCCTTCGTTGTCGAAGACCTGCGTTTCCACTGTCGTCCAGGTTTCGGTCCTGCCCTCGTGGGTGAAGCTGGTGATGGTGAAGAAGCCATCGAAGACATCGACCGAAGCTAGTTCGATCCCACCGAAAGGGAAATCCGGCTTTGCCCCTATCGGTCCGATTACGTCGCCGTCTGTTTCCGTAATGCTGAAAAGGACCGAGTCAGGGGTCGGATTGGGATTCTCGGGTTCGTTCCATACGATGAGTTCACTGCCATTGCTTAAGGTCGGCATCCTGTCTCTTCCTTGCCTTTGCGCTGGACGTGCTGCGGATGCCCCCAATTCCAACAGTAACATGTTACGCGAGACGGATCGGTGACAGACCCAACCGCCTTTCGCCTTCTTCGAATGTGGTTAATTCGGTGATCATGCCGAACTGTCTGATTGGATTCGGCAATGGGCCGACGCTGGTGAAATCCAGTCGGGGGATGCGGCGAGCCGACGAGATGCGGTCGTGTTGGGCATCAGGCACTGCGGACCCGAAGCGATCTCTGCTCCAAAGGATCGTTCGCAGGATCACCCTCAACTCGTCTCGCCCGTTCGGCCCGATCTTCCGCCTGCGAACCGGACGGCCTATCTCGATCCGCTCGTCGGACGCGGCGACCGGTCCTGTCGGCGGCATCTCATGCGCCCGTTCTTGTAGGGCAAAGCGTTGGTTTCGCGCTGAACAACGCTTAGTTCTTCAGCCGGACTCCTGCCGCGAGCACAGTGCCCCTATTCGATTGGGGACTCGAGGCTGGCCTTAAGAGGCCGCTTCCAGACCTCGCCTCCCGCAGTCAGCAACGCCAAGCCTTGAGCGCACGGGTGAGGAGCCGGGCGTCATTTAGCTGGATCACGCGCATCTCGAACGCTTTGGTCGGGCCGTGCCAGCGCAGCTCCTCGACATTATCGAAGAGGCGAGCGTCGGTGCGCAGCGTCGCGAGATTTTTGAACAAAAGCGCGATCTCTCTCCGCTTGCCGAGGGTTTCGGGCGGAAAGTTTTCAAGAGGGCCGTAGCGGCCAAGCAGCCGGGCGGCCGAGACCAGGCCTATGCCTTCGAGACCCGGGTAGCCATCGGCGGCATCACCCACGAGCGCGAGGAAATCTGGGATCAAGGCCGGCTCAACTCCGAACTTCTCGCGCACGCCGGCGGCATCGCGAATTTTCTGGGTCCTGCGGTCTACCTGGACCACATGATCACCGCGCACACACTGCGCGAGATCCTTGTCCGGCGTCCAGATGCACACCTTCTGCACGCCCTCATCGGCAGCCGCGCTGTGTGCCGCGGATGCCAGCGCGTCGTCGGCTTCCAGCTCGATCATCGGCCAGACCGCCACTCCCATCGCCGCCAGGGCGTCCTCGAGGGGGTGGAACTGCGCGAGCAATGCCGGCTCGATGCCATCCCCGGTCTTGTAGCCGGGCCAGAGCTGATTTCTGAACGATTCGATTACATGATCGGTGGCCACCCCAATATGTGTGGCGCCGTTCTCGATCATCTCCAGCACTGTATTCAGCACGCCGACGACGGCGCCAAACGGCTTGTCCTGGCCATTGTTGAACCGGCGTTGGCCATAGAAGTGGCGAAACAGTTCGTATGTGCCGTCTACCAAATGAATGATCATCGCAATCCTTAGGGAAACAAAATCCGGCCCGGTCTGCCATACCGATAGTGGCATCCAGGGATGGTTCAGTCGAAGAAGCCCGCATCCTCTTCCCTGAGATACTTTCGGGCTGCTTCGGCGTCGAGATCGAGGCCCAGCCCCGGCGCTTCCAGCAGATCCACCATGCTGTCCGTCACGATCTGCGACGGCAGGCCGATTACGAGGTCCTCCCACCAGGGGTCGGAGGCGCTCGGATATTCGAAGGCGATGTAGTTGGCGGGCAAGGTGGCGCAGACATTGATCAACGCGCCGAGGCCAAGCAGGCCGTTCGCCGTGCCGTGCGGCGCCATCAGGATCGAATGCATATGGGCGTGCTCGGCGACCCATTTGAGCTCGGCAATGCCGCCAATATCGGCAGGATCGGGGCCGATGACGCGCACCGCCTGCGTCTCGATCAGCTCCTTGAAATTGTGCCGCAGGTAAATCTGCTCGCCGGTATGGATTGGCGTCGAGGTGGAGGTTGTCAGCTCCCGATAGGCCTGCGGATTGACCCACGGCACATAGTCGCCAGTAAGCATGTCCTCCAGCCACATTAAATTGTACTTCTCGACCGCGCGAGCGAATTTGATCGCGTCGGGCAGCATCCAGCCCGGGCCGCAGTCGAGCGCCAGGCTCACCTTGTCGCCCAGCACTTCCTTCATCGCGATCACGCAGTCGAGCATGTGATTGAAACCGCGCTCGCTGATCATGCCTTGATCCATGGCACCGTGATAGCCGGCCTGCTTCTGCGTCACGCCGTAATGGAAGCCATCAATGGTGTCCTTCATGTTGGAGTGGAACGAGATTCCCTGCTTGATCATGAAGAAGTTCTGCGGCTGCTCCATCATCCATTTGACGTCAGCGGCGTAATCCTCCGGCCGGTCGCCCGTGCGTTTCCTGCGGATCGAGCCGTTGTAGACGCGCACTTGGTCGCGCACCTTGCCGCCGAGCAGTTTGTAGGCCGGCACGCCTGCGGCCTTGCCGGAAATGTCCCACAACGCATGCTCGATAGCGCTTACCGCCGCGCCATAGGGCTTGAAAGAACCGCGTTGGCGGATCTTCAGCATCACCCGTTCGACGTCGGTCGGGTCCTCGCCGATCAGCGCCTCGCGAAAATGCAGGACCCAGGGCTTGAGATAGGGCTTGGTGTACTCGACCTCGCCCAGGCCATGGAGGCCCTCGTCGGTAACGACGCGAACGATGGGATGCTTGCCGATGACGGCACAGCGGAGGTCGGTGATCTTCATCTTCGGTTCCTTTCGCCTCAGCTCCAGGTGCGATCCCAGGAATATTCGTCGTCCCAGTGATCCGTGGGCTGCCAGATGCCGGTGACGCCTGGCTGCAGGTGCTGCGAGATCACCTCGTCGACGACGTCGTCAATCCCCAGGCCCGGCTTGTCGGGAACAGTGATAAAGCCGTCCTTCACGAGCGGCCTGGCAACGCCGGTGACGATATCGTCCCACCAGTCGACATCGGCAGAGTGGTATTCGAGCGCCACGAAGTTTTCGGTCGCAGTCGCGACATGTGCCGCGGCCATTGCCGCGATCGGGCTTTCTGCCATATGGATGGCCATTGCGACGCCGTGGTCCTGCGCCATGTCGCCGATCTTCTTCGTTTCGAGGATGCCCCCGCTGGTGAGCAGGTCTGGGTGGATAATGGAGAGGCCGCCGCTCTTGAGCAGAGGCTCGAAGCCCTCCTTGAGATAAATGTCCTCGCCGGTGCAGATCGGCACCGTGGTGGCGTCCTGCAGTTGTCGGTACTGCTCGGTGTACTGCCATGGGATCACATCCTCGAGCCAGGCCGGCACATATTTTTCAATCCGCCTGGCGAGGCGAATACCGTTCTGCAGCGAGATGTGGCCGACGTGGTCGATAGCGAGCGGAATATCCATGCCGATAACCTCGCGAACCTCGGCAATGTACTGCTCAAGCAAGTCGAGGCCCTTGTCGGAAAAGTGGAGGCCGGTAAACGGGTGGGGGACGTTGTGCAAATCGTAGGCGGCGTTGCGGGCGCGCCGCTCTTCAAGGGACTTGACCTGGCCGCGGCCGGGCTGGACGCGATACCCATCAAGAGAGCCGGCAGGAGACACAACCGCACCGGGGACATCGGCGATCTGCATCAATCCCAGATCCATCTTAAGGAACGTGAAGCCGAGCGCCATGCGCTGCTTGAGGCGCTTGCCGGTCTCGGTGCCGCTCGGCACAGTGGCGTCGGTATCGCAATAGAGGCGCACCTTCTCTCGAAACCGGCCGCCGAGCATCTGGTAGATGGGCACGCCATAGGCCTTGCCGGCGAGATCCCACAACGCGATTTCGACCGCCGAGACGCCGCCGCCTTGCCGGCCGTGCCCGCCGAACTGCTTGATCCGGCGAAACAGGCGATCGATGTTGCAGGGATTCTCGCCAAGCAGCCGGCTCTTCAGCATCAGCGCATAGGTGGCGCTGGCGCCGTCGCGCACCTCGCCAAGTCCGACGATGCCCTGGTTGGTGTAAATCTTGAGCAGGGTCGAGGTGAACGGCGCGCCGACGATTTCGGCTACCCGCATGTCGGTGATGCGAAGCTGGGATGGCTTGGAGTTTGCGTTCACCCGATTGAGCGCCTCGTCGGCGCCACCCATCTTTGCCATGACTTATCCTCGTTCTGGTGGGTGGGGCTGGTCGTCGTCGCCCGCACGCCGGCATGGAGCGTCGCTAGCCCAGCTCAATCTCATGGGCCTGCAGGTAGTCACGGTCCATCTCAATACCGAGACCAGGCCTCGACGTCAGCTTGAGGCTGCCGTTCGAGACGTCGAGCGGTCTGTCGATGAGGTGATCGTATTTGCCCAGGTTCCACTCCGACGTTTCGAGCCTGTAGAAGTTAGGAACGGTCATCATCACCTGCGCTCCCGCAACCACGTTGATCGGTCCCGCGGCGTCATGCGGCGAGACCGGGATGTAGTAGGCTTCGCATAGGGCAGAAATCTTCTTGAGTTCGGTAATGCCGCCGGTCCAGGTGATATCAGGCATGATGTAGTCAGCGAGCTTGTTCTCGAGTACCGGCACGAAATCCCACTTCGTGTGGCCGCGCTCGCCCCACGCGATGGCGGCACTGACCTTCTCACGCACCTGCCTGAGGGCGTTGAGGCTCTCGGGCGGGCAAGGCTCCTCGAACCAGTCGATCTGGCCGGCTTCCTCGAGGCTCCGACAGAGGCGAATGGCGGTGGGAACGTCGAAGCGGCCATGCGCGTCTATGAGAATGTCGACGTCAGGCCCCGCCGTTTCGCGGATCAGCGCCGTGAGTTCGGCGGCTTCGCGCTCGTCCTTGCGGGTCATGCTGCCATCGAGGTACCCGTCCCGCTGTTCGCGGGACAGGCCATCGGCGCTGTGGCCCTGGTGGGGGAAAGGATCAAACTTGAGCGCAGTGTGTCCGGACTCGACGATGTCCAGAATTTCGCGGACCGCAGCCTCCTTGCTGATGAATCTGGCCTGGTTGGGATGGGTGTAGAGCGCGATTTCGTCGCGTACCGGTCCGCCCAGCAGCTCGTAAATCGGCTTGCCGAGGACTTTGCCGCGGATATCCCAGAGGGCTATATCGATGGCGCTCACACATTCGACGGCGGCGCCGCGGCTGCCCATATAGGTGAAGCTGCGGAAAATCTTGTGCCAGAGATACTCGATACGCGCTGGATCCTCGCCTGTCACGGCGACGCCGATCTGCCGCAGGATCGTGCAGAGAGCGCGGTTGGCGAGCCTTGTCGTGGTGGTGATCTCTCCCCAGCCACTCACCCCCTCGCTGGTCGTCACTTCGACGAACAGGAACTCTCCCCAATAAGAAGCATCGGACTTGATCAGCCACGGCCGAATGCTCGTGATTTTCATCTCAATCCCTTTATCTGAAATGCTTAGGGCTAACGGTGTTCGAGACTGGACCTTCGTTCCTATCCGGCCCGAGCGGCGTTGCGCGCACGCATCTGTTCGAGGATATGCCGGCCGGAACCCTCGACATGGCGGGAAACGAGTTCGGCCGCCTTGTCGGCTTCTCCCGCTTTCACGTGCGCGATGAGTTCGCGGTGCTCGCGAATGATCGCGGCACGACGCGCCAGCGTGAAATTGAAACGCCGGCTCACGGCTCGCAGCACTTCGCGATGCTTCCACCAAAGTTCAGCGGCATGGCGGTTATAGTGCCGCTGGTACATCACGGTGTGGAAGGCGGTATCCAGTTCACTGTGCCTGAAGGTGTCGGCAAAGTTGTTCTCTTCAATCAGGCCTTGGAGACGTTCGAGTTCGGCGATGTCCTCGCCGGTCGCCATGTTCACAAACCATCGCGTCAGGGCCGGCTCGATCAGAACACCGATTTCATAGATATCCCGGACAAAATCCTGATCTATGGGTCGCACGCGCGCCCCGCGGTTGGGGAGAAAGGTGACAAAACCCTCCCCGCGCAAGAGCTGCAGGGCCTCGCGTACGGGGTTTGTCGAGGTGCCGTGACGCCGGGCGAGATCGGTGACCACAAGCCGTTCGTTGGCGGCGAGCCGTCCCTCAATGATGTCTTCCCTGATCAGTTGATAAAGCGAGGCGCCCTCGCTGGAGGCCATGGGGTCAGTCGCCACCGGTGGCATGGCTTTAAAATCATCTATTTCGGCCAAAGCCGGCTCCCCTGATCAATACAGACCCTGCCCGATATCACACACGGATTTCACAAACAATGTACGATCCCGCGCGTTGACAGGCAATCCATGATCTGAAAACGTACAAAATGATCGAAGGGATACATAGAACAGAAAGGCGTCCCGCGGTCGAACGAGCTAGACCGCCTTGCCTCGGCGCAGGGCGGCATGGAGAACCAGGGAGGATACCTATGACGAGGATTACGCTCGGCAGTGCGGTCCTGCGCGGCACTGTCGCCACTGCTTTGATGGCATCGCTGATGTCCACATCGGCGCTGGGAGCGCCCGTCGACCTCAGCAAGTGGTCGCCGGAATATGTGCGCTCCATTGCGGGCACAGAGGATTTTGACACGGCGGCCGATTGCGCCAAGGTCACCCCGCTCGACTACAAGGGGCGACTGACCTTCTGGTATCAGGGCGTGTTCGAGGGCGACCCCGACCTCTTGCGCCAGTACTACAAGGATTTCTTCGAGACCTTCCGCAAGACCTATCCGAACATCCAGCTCGAGGAACAAGCCCTCACCTATAACGACCTTCTTGACAAATTCCGCACGGCGCTCCTCGGCAATGCAGCGCCGATGGCGGTCCGCCTGCAAATCCTGGGTGGTACCGAGTTCGCCTCAAAAGGCTATCTGGAGCCGCTCAAACCCGAGGATGTCGGGTATTCCACCGAGGACTTCTGGCCCGGCGCCATGAAGGCCGTGACCTGGGAGGGGGTGACCTACGGCATTCCAACCAACAACGAGACGATGGCGTTCATCTGGAACGCCGACATCTTCAAGCGTGCGGGCCTCGATCCGGACAAGGCTCCGGCAACCTGGGACGACGTCGTCAAGTATTCCAAGCAGATCCACGACAAGCTCGGCATTGCCGGTTACGGCCTCGTGGCTCGCAAGAATGCCGGCAATACGCCGTACCGCTTCATGCCGCAGCTGTGGGCCTACGGCGGCGGCGTGTTCGACGAAGCCACCGCGAACCCGACCTATGAGGAGGTCAAGCTCGATAGCCCGCAGAGCAAGGCCGCCCTGCAAGCCTCGTACGACATGTATGTTCGCGACAAGTCGGTTCCGGTTTCGGCGCTCACCAACCAGCAGGCCGATAACCAGCCCCTGTTCCTCGCCGGCCAGCTCGGCATGATGATCTCGCACCCGTCCGACTACGATGTCATGCTCGACCTGCAGAAGAAGGCGACTGGCGCCGACAAGGATAAGGCGCAGACCGTCATCGACAACATGCGCTACGGCCTGATTCCCACTGGCCCCGACGGCAAGCGCGCAGTCGTGTTCGGCGGCTCGAACATTCACATCCTGAAGCCTGAATATGTCGAGGGCGGCAAGGTCGACGAGCCGGCCGCAAAGGCTATCATCTGCATGTGGACGAGCCCTGAATGGTCGCTGAAGATGGCCTATGCCGGCTCGAACCCGGGCAACCTTAACGGCTTCAAGACCAAATGGATGAAGGAACGTCTGGACAACATCAAGTTCCTCGATGTGACGACCTCGATGCTGCCATACGGCATCCCGTTCCCGGCGCTGCCGCAGGCTCCCGAGATCATGAACATCATCGTTCCGGACATGCTGCAGAATGCCCTGACCGGAGCGATGCCTGTCGACGAGGCAGCGGACGACGCGGCCAAGAGGGTAAGAGACCTGATGGGCGGACTCTAGTCCAAGCCTGACCGGCTGCACTGACCGTGCAGCCGGTTGGTCGGAAACCCGGTTCGTTCAGAAGAAATGGGGCGCGCCACAGTGACGATCGTGACCGGCAAGGCCGAGGCTCGCCAAAGAGTGCAATCCGGCAGGTCCGGCGTGCTACGCCAGATATGGGAGCATCGCGCCGACTACGCGTACGTGCTCCCGGCGATCGCCGTGATGCTCATCGTCATCGCCTACCCCATCTACTACACGATCGAGCTGTCGTTCTTCAAGACGCCGCCTGGCCTGCAGCTTCGCGACAAGACCTTCGTCGGCCTCGACAACTACACGACCATCCTCACCAGCGAGGTGTTCTGGAGAGTCACCTGGAACACTCTGATCTGGACGCTGGGCTCCACTTTGATTGCCTTTGTCCTGGGGTTTGCCACCGCGCTGGCGCTCCACCGCGAGTTTGTCGGCCGCGGTGTGCTGCGCGCAATCCTGATCATTCCCTGGGTCATCAGCGCGGTCGCCGCCTCCTATATCTGGAAGTGGATCTATCATTCGGACTTCGGGATCATCGGTGCGGTGCTGGTCGGCCTCGGATTGGCCGAGCGACCGCCGAATTTCATCGACAGCGTCAACACGGTGCTGCCTTCCCTGATCGTCGTCAATATCTGGCGCGAGTTTCCGTTTGCCATGATCATGATGATGGCCGGCCTGCAGACCGTGCCCGAGCAGTTGCTGCGCGCCGCGCAGGTCGACGGCGCCAGCGCCTGGCAGCGCTTCTGGCACGTCACCTTTCCGCACTTGCGCAACGTCTCGACGGTGACGATCCTGCTGCTCGCGGTGGCCAACTTCAATTCCTTCATCATCCCCTGGATCATGACCGGCGGCGGGCCGTCCAACGCATCGCATATCTGGATCACCCACATTTATGAGCTCGCCTTCGGCCGGCAGCGCTGGGGCGTGGCATCTGCCTATTCGGTGCTCCTGTTCCTCACCCTGATGACGCTCGGCTACTTCTACGTTCGTGCGCTAAGCGGTAACGAGCGGCAGGAGGGGAACGCATGAGCACGACTGCCGAGACCGCCCCGCGAGCCCTGAGCCGTCGCCGGATGCGCGTCGACGGATGGCGGTGGACCGGGCGCATCTTCCTCGCGTTCATGCTGCTTTACACCGCGGTGCCGATGATCTGGATGCTGATCACCTCGATCAAATCCGGGTTCGCGGCGTTGCAGTTCCCGCCGCAATGGTGGCCGGACGAACCTACCCTCGCCAGCTATGAGAAGCTGCTCGATCCCCAGAACAGCGTCGGCCAAGACTTCCTCCGCTTCTTCTGGAACAGCCTTTTCGTGTCGACCGTCACGACAATCCTCTCGGTGATCGTCGCCGTCCCTGCGGGCTACGCGTTTTCGCGCTTCAGTTTCCCCGGCCGGAACTTCCTGTTCTTCGCCGTGCTGCTGCGCAACATGTTCCCGGCGGTGATCTTTCTCGTGCCGCTGTTCATCCTGATGCGCCTGCTCGGGTTGATGAACACGCATGGCTCGCTGATTCTCACCTATCTCACCTTCGGCCTGCCGCTGGCGATCTGGTTGCTCAAGGGCTTTTACGACAACATTCCGGTGCAGCTCGAGCAGGCGGCGCGCATCGATGGGGCAACGCGGTTCCAGGCCTTCATCCTGATTGTGATGCCGCTCTCGACGCCGGGGATCATCGCCACCGCGATCTATTCGTTCATCGGCGCGTGGAACGAGTACATCTACGCCTACACCTTCCTCACCAAGAACGACCAGTTGACACTGCCCGTCGGCATCCAGCGCTTCTTCTCGGAAAATACGACGGACTTTCCGGGCCTGATGGCGGCCAGTTTCATGATGAGCGTGCCCGTCGTCGTGCTGTTCCTCGTCCTGCAACGATACTTCGTACGCGCCCTTACAGAAGGCGCGGTCAAGCACTAGGGAGTTGCCGATGGCCCACGTCGTCCTCAAAGATCTCGTCAAGTCCTATGGCAGCTTCAAGGCTGTCAACGACGTGTCGCTGACGGTCAATGACGGCGAGTTCGTTGCGCTCGTCGGCCCTTCAGGCTGCGGCAAGACAACCACGCTCAATCTCGTCGCGGGGCTGATCCCGATGACATCGGGCGACATCGTCATCGGCGACCGGGTGGTCAACGACCTCGACCCCAAGGACCGGGACATCGCCATGGTGTTCCAGAACTACGCGCTCTATCCGCAGAAATCGGTTTACAAGAACCTGGCGTTCCCGCTGCAGATGCGCAAACTGCCCAGGGACGAGATCGACAAGAAGGTCAAGGAAGCGGCGCGAGTGCTCGACATGACGCACCTGCTCGAGCGCAGGCCGCGCGAACTTTCGGGCGGGCAGCAGCAGCGGGTGGCCCTGGGCCGTGCGCTTGTCCGCGACCCCGCCGTGTTCCTGATGGACGAGCCGCTCTCTAACCTCGATGCCAAACTGCGCGTGCAGATGCGGTCTGAGATCAAGCGCTTCCACCAAGACCTCAAGGCGACGATCATCTATGTGACGCACGACCAGCTCGAAGCCGTGACCATGGCCGACAAGATGGCGGTGATGAACGGCGGCTACCTGCAGCAATATGATTCGCCGGCGCAGGTCTTTGCCCATCCGGTCAACATGTTCGTCGCCAGCTTCATAGGCAGTCCGGCGATGAGCCTTATTCCGCTGCAGGCATCGACGGCAAACGGCAACTCTGTGTTGACCAGCGCGGAGGGCTGGAGCTTCGAGCTCTCGCCGCGCAACGCCCGGAAGGTCGCAAGGGCAACGACCAGGAAAGTCGTGCTCGGCGCACGTCACTCGACGATCAAGTTGCGCAACACCGCGGTCCCCGGTGCCATTCCGGCCAAGGCCTACACGGTGGAGCCGACCGGGGACGTCACCTTCGTGCAGGCGTTCCTGTCCGGCGCCATCGTCAACGTCAGCGTGCCGCCGAACATTGCCGTCGCCCCCGATGAACAGATCTGGCTCGAGTTCGACCAGGAGCGGATGCATCTGTTCGACGGCGAAACCGAAATGGCCCTCAAGGCCGACTGAGACAAGGCGCCAATTGAAACAGGGCGCCAACTGAAACAGGGGGATGCGTTTGGAACGTGGGCGTGGATGACTACGAAGCTTAAGATCACCGCGATCAAGCCCTATCCAGTGTGGGTAGGAACGCGCAACCAGATGCTGGTCAAGGTCGAGACCGACCAGGGCATCTTCGGCTGGGGCGAGAGCGGCTTGAGTGGTCGCGAGAAGGCGGTGGCCGGCGCGGTCGAGCACTATCGCGAGTTTCTCATCGGCCGCGACCCAATGCAGATCGGCCGGATCTGGCAGGAGCTTTATCGCAGCCAGTACTTCGAAGGCGGACGTGTTCTGCAGGCGGCGATTTCCGCCATCGACATCGCCCTTCACGACATCAAGGGCAAGGCGCTGGGAGTGCCGGTCTACGAGCTGCTAGGCGGCAAGCAGCGCCACCGCATCCCCACCTTCGCCTCGACCGGAGACGAGGCCGAAGGTGACGCTGCCATCGAACGAGCCCGCGAGCTGCGCGCACAGGGGTGGCAGGCGATCCGCTTCTTCCCCGCCGGGCAAAACAGCAGGGACATCTTCGAGCCGCGCGAGTCGATCGGCGCTACCGCCAGTATCCTCAACAGGGCGCGCGAGGCGCTGGGCGATGACGTCGTCCTCGGCATCGACTATCATCATCGGCTGTCGGTGGCCGAGGCGGCGAGCTTCTGCAACAAGCTCGGCCGCGGCGTGCTTGATTTCCTCGAGGAGCCGATACGGGACGAGACACCGGGTGCCTACGAATCGCTGCGTACGATGACCGACATCCCCTTTGCCATCGGCGAGGAGTTTTCCAGCAAGTGGCAGTTCCTGCCCTACATCGAGCGCGGCATTCATGAGTTCAACCGGCTCGATGTTTGCAATGTCGGCGGGCTTACCGAGGCGATGAAAGTCGCTGGCTGGAGCGAGGCGCACTATGTGGACCTGATGCCGCACAATCCCCTTGGTCCGGTTTGCACGGCCGCGACCGTGCATCTCGCTGCCGCGGTACCCAACTTCGCGTGGCTCGAGACCAGGGAACCCGAAACAAAGCTGGGCTTCGACAATTCCGACTTCTTCCCCGTGCAACCACGGCTTGACGGGACCGACTATCCGGTCGGCGATCTGCCGGGGCTCGGCGTCGAGGTCAACGAGGAGGCGATCCAGGCGGCGAGCTTTCGTTTTTGGGAAGCGCCTCACCTTAAGCGCCGCGACGGTTCTGTTACGAACTGGTAGTTGCCTTTCAACCGGAGTCCACCATGACACATGCTCCCGACATCACGCGGCCGCCAAAAGACCTGATCGACGCGCTGAGGGGGATCGGCGCCGCGACGGTTGCCGGCACGCTTGGCCACATGGGTTTTCGCAATCCGCACATGGTCGGACCGGTGGCGCAGAACCACGGCAAGTCGATCGTCGGGCCGGCGCTGACGCTGCAGTTCATGCCACAGCGGCCGGACCTGTTCACCGAGGGAGAATATGCCGATCCGGAGACGCAGCTGCATCGGCACGTGCTTTATCACGCACAGGCGGGCGATGTGGTCGTGGTCGACGCGCGCGGCGACATGAGCTCGGGCGTCTTCGGCGATATGATGTCGACGTATTTCAAAGGCAGGGGCGGCGCCGGCATCGTCATCGATGGATGCATGCGTGACCGGCCCAATGTTGAAAAGCTCGATCTGCCTCTATGGCTGCGCGGCTGGACGCCGAACTATCATGTGCAGACCAGCATCTATCCCAATGCCGTCAACGTTCCGATTGCCTGCGGCGGTGTCACGGTGATCCCCGGTGACATCATCGTCGCCGACGACGACGGGGTGGTGGTGCTTCCCGTCGCAATGGCCCCGGCGGTAATCGAAGAATCACAGAAGCATCACGATTGGGAGGAGTTCTCGCGAGTGAAGCTGATGGAGGGCGGGCCGTTGCAACGCTACTATCCGCTGCATGACGATGCCCGCGGGGAGTACGAGGAGTGGCGCAAAACAAACCGCTTGGAGAACCCCGGTTAGCGCATGGATTACCCCGTGGCGGGCGGCAGCTGGCAACCGTTCACAGATGGCGCGCGGTACTGGTTTATTCGGCAGCTTCGGCCCTCGCCGCCGGCGCAATTCGCGCGGCGCAGTATTTGAACTCCGGGATCTTGCCGTAGGGGTCCAGCATCGGATTGGTGAGCATGTTGGCCGGACTTTCGTTGAAGCAGAACGGCATGAACACCATACCGTCGGCGACCTCCCGGTCGGCGCGCAGGATGGCGTCTACCGTCCCGCGCCGGGTCTCGACCGCAATCATCTCTCCTTGGCGCAGGCCGTGCCGCTTGATCTCATAAGGGTTCATCGCAGCGATGCCTTGTGGTTCGATCGCGTCCAGCACGCCCGCCCGGCGGGTCATCGAGCCGGTGTGCCAATGCTCGAGCAGGCGGCCGGTGGTGAGCACCAGTGGAAACTCTTCATCGGGCACTTCGTCAGGCGGCAGCAAATCGGCCGGCACGATGCGGCCGCGTCCGTCCGCGGTCGGGAATCCGGACGAGAAGATGATCTCATTGCCGGGCTTGTCGGGACCGTCGGCCGGATAGATCACCGAACCTTCGCGCTCGATGCGGTCCCAGGAGATATGTTTCAAGGACGGCATCACGGCCGCCATTTCCGCATAGACCTCGGAGACATGGCCGTAATTCCAGTCCAGACCGATGCGCCTCGCCAGTTCGACAATCAGTTCCCAATCCTGGCGCGCTTCGCCCGGCATGTCGAGCGCCGGCCGGCCGATCTGCACTTGCCGGTTGGTGTTGGTGTATGTGCCGAGCTTTTCGGCATGCGCCGAGGCTGGCAGCACCACATCTGCGTGCCAGGCGGTCTCGGTCAGGAAGATGTCCTGCACCACCAGATGGTCGAGCATGGCCAGTGCTTGCCGGGCATGGGTTTGGTCCGGATCGGACATGGCCGGGTTCTCGCCCAGTATGTACATGCCCTTGATTTCGCCGTCATGGATGGCGTCGATGATTTCGACGACCGTCAGGCCCCGTTTCGGGTCCAGCGTCTGACCCCAAAAGTTCTCGTATGAGCCGCGGATGTCGATGTTCTCGACCGATTTATAGTCGGGGAAATACATCGGGATGAGCCCGGCATCGGATGCGCCCTGCACGTTGTTCTGGCCGCGCAGTGGGTGCAGGCCTGTTCCCGGCCGGCCGACATGTCCGGTGATCAGCGCCAGGGCGATAAGGCAGCGCGCATTATCGGTTCCGTGTGTGTGCTGGGAAATGCCCATGCCCCAAAAGATGATCGACCGCTCGGCGGTCGCGTAGGTGCGGGCGACGTCGCGCAGCACGCTCGCCTCGACGCCGCAGACCTCGGCCATCGCCTCGGGCGAAAAATCCTTCACCTTGGCCTTCAGGGCCTCGAATCCGGAAGCGTTGGCCTGGATATACTGCTCGTCGTAGAGCTTTTCCTCGACGATGACGTGGATCAGCGCGTTCAGCATGGCCACGTCACTGCCAGCCTTGAATCGCAGCGAATGCGACGCATGGCGCATCAGATCCTGGCCGCGCGGGTCCATGACGATCAGCTTGGCGCCGCGCTTGGCCGCCTGCTTGAAATAGGTCGCGGCGACCGGATGGTTGGTGGTCGGCCGTGCGCCGATGACGATGATGCATTCGGCCTTCAGCGCGTCGTTGAAGGGCGCCGAAACCGCACCCGAACCGACGCCTTCCATCAGCGCCGCCACCGAAGATGCGTGGCAAAGCCGCGTGCAATGGTCGACATTGTTGGTGCCAAAACCCTGGCGCACCAGTTTTTGGAACAGATAGGCCTCTTCGTTCGAGCCTTTCGCCGAGCCGAAACCGGCCAGCGCCTGCCCGCCATGATCCCTGAGGATCGTCTTCAGCCCGCCGGCGGCGCGCGCGAGCGCCTCTTCCCAGCTAGCCTCGCGAAACACGGTCAGCGGATCGACGCCGCGCATATCGGCATCGCCCGACTTCGGCGCATCGTCGCGGCGGATCAGCGGCTTGGTCAGCCGTTCAGGCGACATCGCATAATCGAAGCCGAAACGACCCTTGACGCAGAGCCGGTTCTCGTTGGCATAGCCATTGCGGCCATCGACGTGAACTATTCTGTTGTCCTTGACCGCAACGCTGGTCTGGCAACCGACGCCGCAGAACGGGCACAACGTGTCGACGACCTTGTCGAATTCCTGGATGACCCGGGTCTTGCCTGCATCATCCATCAGCGACTTTTCGTAGAGCGCGCCGGTCGGGCAGGCCTGCACGCATTCACCGCAGGTGACACAGGTCGACAGGCCCATCGGATCGTGCATGTCGAAGACGGGAAGCGAGTGATTGCCGCGCTCGGCCATGCCAAGCACATCGTTGACCTGGACCTCGCGGCAGGCCCGGACACAGGCGCCGCAAGTGATGCAGGCGTCGAGATTGACGGCAATGGCGGGATTGGTGATGTCGAATTCTGGCCGGACATCATCGGTGGCGAATTTCGAGCTGTAGCGAGCGCCGGAAATGCCCATCGAACCAGCCCACTGCCAGAACATCGACTGCTGATCCGGACCGTCGGCCGCCAGCCGCATGTTGCTGGCGAGAAGCTCGAACACCATCTGGCGCGATTTCGTAGCCCGTTCGGTATCCGTCTTCACCACCATTCCGGCGGAAGGCTTGCGGATGCAGGAGGCGGCAAGCACCCGTTCGCCCTCGACATCGACCATGCAGGCGCGGCAATTGCCGTCTGGCCGATAGCCGGGCATGTCGACATGGCACAGATGCGGTATCCTGGTGCCTTCGCGCTTTGCAACGTCCCAGATCGTCTCGTCGTCAGCGGCTGTGACCGTCTTGCCGTCGAGGGTGAAAATGACGCCATCTGCCATTTCAAAGATCATCCCTAAAATGCGTCAAAAGGTGATTGACCGGATTGGGCGCCGCCTGGCCGAGACCGCAAATGGAGGAATCGCGCATCACTGTTTCAAGGTCGCGCATCGCCGTCTCATTCGGCACGCCCTTCTCTTTCAAGAGCGTTACCAGCTTTTCGGTTCCTTCCCGGCACGGCGTGCATTTCCCGCAACTCTCATGTTTGAAGAAATTCATGAGATTGAGGGTCACATCCCTGATGTTGTCGGCTTGCGAAAGCACGACCACCGCATGTGAGCCGACAAAGGCGCCCTGTTTGGCGAGTTCGCCGCCGAAATCGAGTTCAATGTCGCCCATCGACGCCGGAAGGATGCCGCCCGAGGCTCCACCTGGCAGATAGGCCTTGAATTCATGCCCGTCTGCCATGCCGCCGCAATAATCCTCGATCAGTTCGCGCACGGTGACGCCGGCCGGGGCGAGCTTGACGCCCGGCTCCTTCACATGTCCGGAAACCGACCAGGAGCGAATTCCCTGATGGCCGGGCTTGCCCTGCGCGGCGAACCATTCGGGGCCCTTCTCGACGATGTCGCGAATCCACCACAGCGTCTCGACATTGTGGTTGAGTGTCGGGCGTCCGAAAAGTCCGACTTCGGCAATATAGGGAGGTCGGTGACGGGGCATGCCGCGCTTGCCCTCGATGCTTTCCAGCATCGCGCTTTCCTCGCCGCAAATATAGGCGCCGGCGCCGCGCCGAAGGTCGATCAAACCGGGCTTGACGATGCCGGCTGCCTCGAGCGCCGCGATCTCGGCGCGCAAAATGGCGAGCACGGCCGGGTATTCGTCGCGCATGTAGAAATAAATGCGCTCGGCCTCAACCGCATGGGCGGCGATAAGCGCACCTTCGAAGGTGCGGTGCGGATCCTTTTCGAGATAGATGCGGTCCTTGAAAGTGCCAGGTTCGCCTTCGTCGCCATTGATCGACATCAGCCGCGGCCCTGGATAGCCGCGCACGAAGTTCCATTTCTTGCCGGCCGGAAAGCCGGCGCCGCCGAGACCGCGCAGACCGGCGTGCTCCATGATCTCGATGATGGCGTCAATGCCGGTCTCGCCCGCCTTCACCTTCCGGAGAAGCTGATAGCCGCCAGCGGCCCGATAGGCATCGAGGCCAACATAATCGGGCACGACAACTTTCGTATCGCCCGAGCGTGCCAGATCGATGAGGATATGGCTGCTGGCTTGGTCGACCTCACGGTCGCCAATGCGCGCCGCGGGCGCTGCGGCGCAGCGGCCCATGCAGGGCGCACGCATGACGCGGACTGTGTTTGGGTCGGCCTTGGCGGCCAGTTCGCCAATCAGGTGTTCGGCGCCCGCCAGCATGCAGCTTATCGATTCGCACACCCGGATTGTCAGCGGCGCGGGTCTCGCCTCGCCTTCCCTGACGATATCGAAATGGTCGTAGAATGTCGCGACCTCGTAAACCTCCACCTGGGACAGGCGCATGTCTTCGGCAAGCGCTCGCAGATGCGCGGCCGACAGACAACCGTAGCGGTCCTGGATCAGATGCAGGAATTCGATCAACAGATCCCGGCGCCGTTCGCGATGGCCAAGAAGTTCCCGGACCTCGGCCAGGGCAACATCATCCAGCGCCCGCCCTTTGGGTCCGCGATCGGGAGATCGCCGTTGCTGCATTGTCA
The DNA here is from genome assembly GCF_055811735.1 of Mesorhizobium sp. WSM4850. Taxonomy (NCBI): domain Bacteria; kingdom Pseudomonadati; phylum Pseudomonadota; class Alphaproteobacteria; order Hyphomicrobiales; family Phyllobacteriaceae; genus Mesorhizobium; species Mesorhizobium sp. WSM4850. Next base: position 123,551 of record NZ_JBVVPV010000011.1, read on the forward strand.
TCCTCTCTCCTCCCGGACCCTTCGTCTGAGGAAGGCGGCTCCCGCCACCAATGTGGTTGTGAGCTCCCTCAGCCCGGCGCACCTTGGATCAAGGACTTGGCACACAAATCGACTTGGCAGACAAGTTGAACCAAATGCCGGTTTGACAATTTTAGCATGGCCGGGGCGCCGCGACAGAACTGATCTGCGCCCTGATTTGTCGCACGGCCTATACCGGGGCAGCTTGCGCCTTCTCGATCAAGAAAACGATGTGGTCTCCCTGCCGTTGCATCGCCTCCAGGCGGTCGCCCATTTCGTTGATCAGATTGGGAATGTCTATGGCTGCCAGCGGATCGGTGCAACGGACCTCAAGGCGCTCGCCTGGGCTTATTCCGCTGAGCGCCTTGCGGGTTTTCAGCGCCGGCAAGGGACATTTCAATCCCGTCAGATCGAGCTGTCTTGTCGTCATGGTGGCGCACCATGGCGGACCGCTTACCGGTCGTCAACGGTCGCCGACCCAGGGTATACTGCAGTTGAGAGCGGCCAGGCGTCGCACCGCATACTGCATGCCCACCGGCTCGACGGCGTTCGTCAATACAGGTCCGAATAGGCAAGGAACTGAACGGTCTGGCCCGGCTCGACCTCGGCTATTTCCTCGCCGAGTTCGACAAGGCCGTGCGTTTGAACCAAAGAAGACAGCATGCCAGCGCCCTCGCGCGGGAATTTGACGGCTTCATATGTGCCATCCTGCGTCCCACGCAGGCTTACCCGCACATATTCGCGTCGCCCTGGCTTTTTGCGGTAGGAGAAGGCGGCCCGCACCGGCCGCGAAATTGGTGGCTGCTGCCGTGCGCCGGCCAGTGCAAAGATCGCGGCGCGCGCAATATGGGCGAATGTGACGAAGCTCGCCACCGGATTGCCGGGCAGCCCAATGAAGGCTGTTCCCCGGATCACCCCCATGGCGACTGGGCGGCCGGGTTTTATGGCCACCCGCCAGAAGACCAGGGTGCCCACACTCTCGACGGCGGCCTTGACGCAGTCGGCCTCCCCGGTCGAGACCCCGCCGGACGCCAGGATCAGGTCCTGTCCTGGCGCAGCCTTGCTCAGCACATCCGCGATCAGCCTGCTGTCGTCGATCAGAATGCCCAAATCGGTGGTCTCGCAGCCCAATCTTGCCAGCATGGCCATCAGCATGAAGCGGTTCGAATCGAAAAGCTGGGCCGGTCCCCGGACCTTTCCCGGCGCGACGATCTCGTTGCCGGTCGAGAAGATCGCGACGCGAACTTTGCGCCGTACATCGATCTGCGTCATGCCGAGCGCCGCGGCGAGCGCAACATCCTGCGGGCGCATGCGCTGGTCGGCCTGCAGGACCACCTTGCCTGCTGCGACGTCCTCGCCCGCCGGCCGCACGTTGGCTCCTCTTTTCAGGCCGGGCGGAAGAATGACCCTGCCGGTATCGTCGACACGGACATCTTCCTGCATGTAGACCGTGTCTGCCCCCTCCGGCAGCGGAGCGCCGGTGAAGATGCGTATGGCTTGTCCGGGCGCGGCGTGCCGATCCGGCGCCATCCCAGCCTGGATCCTGCCGCTCACCGGCAAGGCTTTTTCAACGGTTCCCGGCAGGTCGTCGCCGCGCAGTGCATAGCCGTCGACGGCTGAGTTGGTGAAAGGCGGCAGGGGCAGCGGCGCCACCAGATCACTCGCCAGGACGCGCCCATCGGCAATCGCCAGCTGGACGGTTTCGGTCTCGTCGACAACGGTCAGCCGTGAAGCAATCAGTGCGGCTGTATCATCGAGCGATCGCATCGGGCCGCCGAAAGCGAAGCAGTCATCCGAAAGTTGCGCCATCGAGCCTTCAGCCTCTATGGATCTGGCCGAGCCGGCAGCTCGGCGCCATCCGGCAAGCCCAGTCTGCGCCCGTGCGCGCTTTTGTGGACCGGCATCGGTTTGAACAGGCTATATAGTGCAGGTCAAGCCGGAGGTAACGCGTCCACTCCGGCGAGCGGGATTGCAATTTCAAGAGAGCGCCATGCAACAGATGAAAACCCGACCAGACCCCGCCATCATCATGCCGAGCCCGGATGACATCCGATTGACCGAACAGGTCAGCGGCATCGATCATACGGGCGCCGCTATTCAAATCCGCGTCCCCGTTGAACGCCCGCTGACGCTCTATCTGAATGCCCAGGAGATCGTCACGATGATGACGATCGGCGACTATCCCGAATATCTGGCGCTGGGCTACCTGCTCAATCAGAACATGCTCAAATCCGACGACGTCGTAACCGAAGTCGACTATGACGACGACGTGCAGGTCGTGGTCGTCCGTACCGAGCGCAACACAAATTACGAGCAGAAGCTTAGAAAACGGACGCAGACTTCAGGCTGCGCGCAGGGGACCGCTTTCGGCGATCTTCTCGAGGCGCTCGATATCACTCTGCCGCCAGCCGCGCTGCACACCTCCTGGCTTTACCAAATGACCCGCACGATCAACACGACGCCGTCGCTCTATCTTGAAGCGGGCGCGATTCATGGCTGCGTGCTTTGCAAGGAAGGCACGCCGATCTGCTACATGGAGGACGTCGGGCGCCACAACGCCGTCGACAAGATCGCCGGCTGGATGTATCGCCACGGCATCGATGCCGCTGACAAGATCCTTTACACGACGGGCAGGCTGACGTCGGAGATGACGATCAAGACGGTTCGAATGGGCATTCCGATCCTCGTCTCGCGCTCGGGTTTCACCGCTTGGGGAGTAGATCTGGCCCGTCAGGCCGGCCTGACGCTGGTCGGTCGGGCGCGCGGCAAGCGGTTCGCCGTGCTATCGGGCGCGGACCGCATCGTCTTCGACCAGGACCTCGCTTCCGTCGACGAGGAAGCACCGCGTCACAGACGCAAGGGAACTGCCGATGGCGAATGAGCCGATGGCGAATGAGAAGGTGCCGACCCTGGGCGTCGTTCTCGCCGGGGGGCTCGCCCGGCGCATGGGCGGTGGCGACAAATCGATGCGTCGGATCGACGGACTCACCATCCTCGAGCGTGTCCTCGAGCGCCTCAGCCCGCAATGCGACGGGCTGTTGCTGAACGCCAATGGCGACCCTGCCCGCTTCGACCGCTTTCGCCTACCAGTCGTCGCCGACCCGGTCGAGAATTATCCGGGCCCGCTTGCCGGCGTGCTTGCGGGCCTCGACTGGACCGCGGCGAACAGGCCCGATGTCGAATGGATCGTCAGCGTCGCAGCGGACTGTCCTTTCTTGCCGCGCGACCTCGTCGAACGGCTGCATCGGGCGCGCATGGCGAAAGCTGCGGATCTGGCGGTGGCGATGTCAGCGGGTCGGACGCATCCTGTCATCGGGCTGTGGCAAGTGGCGATGCGAGATGCGCTACGCCATGCACTGGTCGAAGAGGGCGTTCGCAAGATCGACCTGTGGACGGCTCGCTACAAGGTTGCAACCCAGTCCTGGCCGGACAAGCCGGTGGATCCCTTCTTCAATGTCAACACGGTCGAAGATTTTGCCGAGGCCGAACGGCTGGTTGGGCACCTTGCCGACCCTTAACCCGGATATCTCACACTTGGCCAGGTCGGGTAAAACCCATGCGCTCGACCGCCTCGTTGAATTCAGGCGAAGCGAGCGCGGTTAGGAAGGCCTGCACCGCGGGTCGCTGTTTGCGGGCAGAGACCAGCGCGAAATCATAATGCTCTTCCTTCAGCGCAATGAAGCCGAGCCCGGCTGAGCGCGCCACCGGCGCAATGGTGACGCCCCAGTCGGCTCGGTTCTGCGCCACGGCCGCCGCGACGGCATTGTGCGAGCGGGGCTGGTTCCAATATCCGTCGGGGCGCGCGGCACCAAGCAGTTGGTCGATCAGGATGCGCGTGCCCGAGCCCTGGTTGCGGTTGACCATCATGCAATTGGGATCGGCGAGTGCGGCTCGCACCGCCTCCTCTGGGTCGGTCCCCTGGAAGCGCAGGTCGCCCGGGCGGTAGACGATGCCCTGCATGCGTCGCCATCCCTGCACGAGTTCGAGGCCTTCGCTCAGGAACGGCGCATTGTAGCTTTGCGTCTTGGCATCGAAGAGGTGGATGGGCGCGATATCGCACTCGCCTCGCCTGGCCGCGGCCAGGCCGCCCAGGCTGCCGACCGCGATGGACCGCACCGTCAGGCCGGCGCGAAACAGAATGCCCACGACAAGATCGAGGCCGGTGCAGTTGCTGCCGATCACCACGAGATCGGGAACACGGACGTGCGGGGTGAACAGCGTCACCGACGCCTCGCTTCCGGCAGGCATATTGTCGGCTAGAGCTTCGATGCTGATGAAGCCGTCGGCCTGGGCAAAGGACGTTATCGCCCCCGAGCCCTTGCCGGTGGGATAGGCGACCAGCCCCTGCTCACCCTCGACCAGCGATACCATCACGAACTCCGTGCGGCCGAGTTCGGACTGAATGCGCAGTGGGACCTTTGCAGCGACCTTCGCTTCGGTCCGAGGCGGCAGGCCCGCCATGCGGCGCAGCACGGGTACGATCATGTCGTGGAAGGTGAACATGGCCGAAGTCGGGAATCCCGGCAGCACGACGACCGGCTTGCCGCCGCAGACGGCGAGGCAAAGCGGCTTTCCCGGCTTCAGCGCCACGCCATGGGCAACGATGCCGGGCGCGCCGAGACGGTTCACGATGCGGTGGCTGACATCACCCGCGCCCTTGGACGTCCCACCCGACAGTATCAGCACGTCATGCGCCGCCAGCGCCTCGCGCATGGCGGCTTCGAGTGTGGCTTCGTCATCCGGATAGGCGCCGAGAAAGCTCGCCTGGCCGCCATTTTCGGTTATCGCGGCGCTGACGATTGCGCCATTGGCGTCGTAAATGCCGGCGGGTCGCAGGGTGTCGCCTGGTTGGACAAGTTCGTCGCCGGTCGACAAAACCGCCACCCGCAGCTTGCGCGCCACCGTCACCAGTGCAATTCCACAGGCGGCAAGCATGCCGATTTCACGCGAGCCGATCACCGTTCCGGCGCGCAGCAGAACCTCACCGCGGGCAATGTCGGATCCGGCATGCGAGATGAACTGGCCGGGCGAGGCTCCGCGCCTGACCTCGATGGCATCGCCTTCGGCTGGGTGTGTGTGCTCCACCATGACGATGGCATCGGCGCCGCGCGGCACCGGCCCGCCCGTCGCGATCGAGGTGGCGGTGCCTGCGAGCACAGGGATTTGCGGGGCGACACCGCAGGCGATGGTTTCGCGGTTGAGCAGGAGCCTGGCAGGAAGCGCCTCCGACGCGGTGGCGATGTCGGCGGCGCGCACGGCAAAACCATCGACGTTCGAACGGTCGAAGGGCGGCACGTCGATCGGAGCCGTGACATCATCGGCAAGCGGCAGCCCAAGCGCATCCGCCAGCATCAGTTCTTCGGTCGGGGTCGTCCTGGAAAATAGCACCGCCTCGAAACGGGCGAGCGCCTCGTCGCGCGACAGGACCGTCAGGAACTGCTCCTGGCCGGTATGCTCCTGGCCGGTATCTGGGCGGGTGGATCTGGTCATCACCGACTCATCTGGGATCGTCGAACACAAAGGCGCCGACAGGTGTTCCCGCGGCCCAACCCTCACTGCCCCCTGGAATGGCAAGCCATGCATCCGCCAGGCGGATCGCCTCCAGCGAAAAATCTCCTATCGCAAGCGGCCGCCATCTGTCTTGTTGCTGGTTCAGCAGGACGATCTCGGCCAGTCCGACCGTGGACGAGATTTTCCGCTCCAGCGCCAGGACCGTCTGTCGCCGGGCGCTCCTGTCCGTCAGGCGATCGATAGCCGGCTGAACCAGCGCCAGAAAGGCGGCAAGAGCCTGATCGGGCGCGCCGGGCAGAGCAATGATCGGGACCGCATCGAGCCGTCCGATCGCCGCGGTTCGGCCGGGCTGTAGCGCTATGTTGTGGGCGATGAGCGCCCCACGCGCGGCAAGCGCGTCGGCTGTAGCGTCGGCGCGCCCCGCACCAGTGCCTCCAATCAGGATGATCAGATCGCCGGCTGCATTGCCAAGCGCCTGGGCGACGGATCTGGCGTCGCGCGAAACCGTTTCGATATCGAACACCGTCGCGCCAGAAGCTCTTGCGAGGTCGGCGACAAGATGGCCCGTGAAAGTATCGCTCGTTGGGGCGGCGACATCGATCAGGCGCACCTGCGGCATCCGCACCGCAATTTCACCAATCCCTGCACTTCGCACGGTCAGGAGGTCCGCGGCCGACAGCCTGTGCCCAGCAATGATCAGCGGTCGGCCCGCCGCCATGTCCTCGCCAGCGCGTCGCACGCCCTGGCCCGGAGCTGCTTCATCGAGCGCCTGGGGCATCGGGCCGCTGCAATCGATGAGATCGGCCTCGAGAACGCAATCGCATCCCTCCGGCATGGCGCCGCCTGCTTCTATCCAGACCGGAAATGCCATCAGCGGCAGCGGCGAATATGCCGACGCACCGGCAAGATCGAGCGCGCGGCACGCCCAGCCATCTGTCTTTGCCGTGTCGCGGACCGGCTGCGCGCGTGCCAGGGGCGGCATGGCGGCGCCGATCTTCCCAGGCGTCTGGTCAAGCGGCAAAAGAGTGGGCGCGACCGGCTCCACTCCGTCGAGGAGTGCGGCGAGAGCCGCTTCGAGACCGGTCAGCGCGCCGATGGAAGGCTGCATTCTCATCATGTCCGATGATGGGGCAGATGCGAACCGCTTTGCAACCGACTTCAGGAGCGCTGCTGCTCAGCGTTCGGGAAGAAGAGTTGCTGGCCGTCAATGTTGTACTCGCCGATCGCCTGCTGTCCTTCCGGCGAGATCAGCCAATCTATGAAGCGTTGGCCGGGTTCGGCCTTGACGTTCGGATGCCTCGCGGGGTTCACCAGCATGACGCCGTACTGGTTGAACAGCCTTTTGTCGCCTTCGACCACGATCTCCAGTTCGCCGCGGTTCTTGAACGCCAGCCATGTGGCGCGATCGGAAAGCACATAGGCATCCATGGCGCTGGCTGTGTTGAGCGCAGCGCCCATGCCCTGCCCTATCTCCTTGTACCAGGGGTCCCCCACCGCCGCGATATCGACACCTGCCGCCTTCCAGAGTCCGAGTTCAGCAAAGTAGGTTCCGGATTTGTCGCCGCGGGAAACAAAAGCAGCTTTTTTGCTCTGGATCGATGTCAAGGCGACTGCGATATCCGGCGAACCCTTGATGCCGGCCGGGTCGCTTCTTGGCCCGATCAGGACGAAATCATTGTACATCACATCGAAGCGTTTCACGCCAAAACCTTGCTCGACGAATTTCTCCTCCTGCTCCCTGGCATGGACGAAGACCACGTCTGCGTCTCCCCGGCGGCCGGCGTCGAGGGCCTGGCCGGTTCCCTGCGCGACCACCTTCACCTCGATGCCGGTCCTTGTGGTGAACAAAGGCAGTATGTGGTCGAAAAGGCCGGAATCCCGTGTCGACGTCGTCGAGGCCACCACGATCGACTGTTCCTGTGCGCTGGCCGATGCGACGCTGGAAGCGAGGAAAGTCAAAATGATCGCAATTGCGGTAAACAGTCGACGGTTCAGCACTGGAAGCTCCATTTCCGCGGTCAAAGCACGAGTTCCCCATGGGTAAAGGCGGCAGCTTCTGCGGATGCGGGGCGATCGAAAAAATCACCGGCGCTGGCGTGCTCGCACAGTCGGCCGCAAACGAGGAAGACGACATCTCCCGCGAGCCGTCGCACCTGGCCGAGATCGTGCGAAGCCATGACGATCTTGGTACCCGATTGGGAGGCCATGAGGATGATCTCCTCGACATGGCGGGTTGCAGCGGGATCAAGGCTGGCGGTGGGCTCATCGAGCAGCAGGATCTCGGGTTCGCGCGCCAGTGCGCGGGCAAGCGCCACGCGCTGTTGCTCGCCGCCGGACAAGCGCCGCGCAGGTCGGGCCGCCAGGCCCAGAAGGCCCACACGATCGAGAAGTTCCTCGGTGCGTGCCGCGCGACGATGGCGCGGACAGCCAGCTTGCGCCAGTGCGTAAACCACGTTGGCGGTGACGGAGCGGCGCAGCATCACCGGTTTCTGGAGCAGCATTGCCCGGCGCCCGAGGCCGCGATCGGTGCGCCCACCCCAGCTCACAGTTCCTGCGGAAGGCGCGGCAAGTCCCATGCAAACCCGAAGCAGTGACGTCTTGCCCGCGCCATTGGGACCGAGCACCAGTGTCGGAGCACCGGGAGTAATCGCCAGGTTCAGGCGGTCGAGCATGGTCGTGGCGCCGGCGCTGAGCGAGACCCGGTCCAGAACGAGAGGAAGGTCGGTTAGCGCGGCCCGCATCATCAAGCCACCCGTTGCTCCGACCACAATCGCAGGCCCCAGGCAGCGGCATTGATGGCAAGAATGAGGCCGATCAGGATGACGCCGAGCCCGATCGCGAGCGGCAGGTCTCCCTTTGATGTTTCGAGCGCGATCGTGGTGGTCATGGTTCGGGTAAAGCCCTCGATATTGCCGCCGACGATCATGACCGTGCCGACTTCGGCGGCCGCCCGGCCGAAGCCGGCGAGCATTGCGGTAATCAGGCTGAAACGGCTGTCCCACAAGAGCGTCGCCACCCGGCCTGTCGGGCCGACGCCCATCGCCGTCAGTTCGTCGCGATATTCGCGCCACAAATCCTCGATGGTCTGGCGCGTCAGAGCCGCGATAATCGGCAGGACGAGAAGCGCCTGCGCGATGACCATGGCGGCCGGTGTGAACAGCAGGCCGAACGCGCCGAGCGGCCCTGATCGCGACAACAGCAGGTAAACGGTCAGGCCGACGACTACGGGCGGCAGGCCCATGAAGCCGTTGACAAGCACGACGAGCGCGGAACGTCCCGGAAAACGGGTCAGTGCCAGCAACGCCCCGAGCGGCAGTCCCACGACGGCCGCAACTGCAATGGCGGCCAGGGTAATGGTCAGCGAAAGCCGCACTATCGAGATCAGCGTCGCGTCGCCACTCGCGATAAGCTGCCATGCATTTAGGCCTTCTGACATACCCTTTCACCTGCGCTGCGTCGTCCTGCTATTTCTGCTGCATTTACTCCGCATTCGTCAAACAATTGAACCTGCGCAGGAATATGCATAAGATTGCAGGATGGATTTGCTGACGACTGCAGAAGCCGCAGACTATTTGCGCCTTGGCGAACGCAAGCTTTACGAGCTGGTCGCCAAAAACAGCATCCCGTGCAGCAAAGTGACGGGCAAATGGCTGTTTCCGCGTAACGAGCTCGACCGTTGGGTTCTGTCGGGATTGGCGCGTCCCGACGGAATGATTGCGCCCGAGCCGCCGCCCATAGTCGGCGGCAGCCAGGACGACCTGCTTGAATGGAGCCTTCGTCAGGCGGGCTCTGGCCTCGCCTCGCTTACCGAGGGGACGGCAGGCGGCGTTGCGCGTCTTTTGCGTGGCGAGATTGCCGCTGCGGCGATCCATTTCCACGGTGATGCCGCCGACCCCAATGTGGAGGCCGCGCGCGCCATGCCGCGGCTGCACGATGCGGTGCTGATCGGTTTCACGCGGCGCGAACAAGGGCTGCTGCTGCCGCCGGGCAACCCCCGATCGCTCAACAGCCTGGCCGATGTCCTAGAAAGCGGCGCCAAGATCGCGATGCGCCAGGTCGGGGCCGGAGCCCAAATGCTGCTGGATGTCCTGGTCGCCCGCGCCGGCGCCAGCCAGAGGCGGTTGAACCGGCTCGAGCCGCCATGCCTGACAGGGCCGGAACTCGCTGCCGCGATCCGGACCGGCAGGGCCGATTGCGGCATCGCCACACGCGCCGCCGCGCGCGCCGCCGGCCTCGAATTCGTGTCATTGGCGTGGGAGAATTTCGATCTGCTGATGCGGCAGCGAACCTATTTCCAGCCTTCGATCCAGGCGCTGATCCGCCTCATGGCCGAGGACAGCTTCACCCAGCGCGCCGCAGAACTTACGGGCTATGACACCGACCCGGCCGGGCAGGTCCGATTCTTCCATTGATGTGGGGTGTCGATGGAGCGCCGGGCGCACCGCCGAACCTGTTCAGCCAAGGTCGATGTCGCCTTCGACGACGTGGTGCAGACCCGCGCGTTCGGCCGTGATCACGGCCCTCACGGTCAGGCGCCCCTGCCCTTTCAGTCCCGCATCCGCCACGGCCTTTTCGATCGCCTGCTGCGAGGTGACGCCGACCTGCTTCAGGAACTTGCGCATCGACACGTTGAAGGCATCGGTTTCCATGTTTTGAGTCATAGGATTGCCTCTAATAGCTTGGACTGTGCGGCTGGTCGGGTCGCGATCGCATGCTGTTCCCCGGCAAAGACGCTGCCCGCCAGCGGAACACGGAAACGTATGATGCGCAATGCATAAGACGCTCGCAACAGCTTTGCTCGCTGCTGTTTTCCTCGCCGGCGCGACGGCACATGGTGCGGAACTGCGCGGGCATGGCGGTCCGGTGCGGGCGATTTCCGTGGCGCCGAACGGAAAAACGGTGGCAACCGGCAGTTTTGATACCAAGGCAATCATCTGGTCGCTTGAGACCGGCGAAGCACGCGACGTGCTGCTCTTTCATGAAGGTGAGGTAACTGCCGTCGCTGCATTGCCAAACGGGCGCTTTGCCAGCGCCGGTACGGATGGTCGCATCGCGATCTGGCAAATCGGTCGAGGCGAGCCGGCCCGCATCCTGGAGGGCCACACCGGGCCTGTCGCCGACCTCGAACTGTCACCCGACGGATCGATGCTGGCTTCGGCGTCCTGGGACACCACCGTCCGGCTCTGGCCGCTTGCCGGTGGGCCAGCGCGCGTCCTCGAAGGCCATCGTGCAAACGTCAATGCGCTCGCCTTCTTGGCGGACGCAACCCTCGTCAGCGCCGGCTATGACGCGACAGTCATCTTTTGGCCGAGCCAGGCTGGGGCGGCTCCGCTTCGGGCCATCATGCCGACGCCGCTCAACGCGCTAGCAAGAGCGTCCGGCGACCGCCTGTTCGTCGCAGGTGCTGACGGGCAGCTGCGGCTGCTCGACCGGCGCGGCAAAGTGCAGCTGGAAGTTCCGGTCTTGGGCAAACCGGTGATTGCTCTCGCCGCCACCCCAGACGCGAACTATCTCGCCGTCGCCGGCATCGGTGATGGAATCCTGTTGCTGGACGCCATCAGCCTCTCCACCATCCGCACGCTCGACACCTCCGGCGTGGCGGTATGGTCGCTTGCGTTCGCGGCTGGCGGCAAGACGCTTCTGGCTGGCGGCGCCGACCATCTGGTGCGGGAATGGAACGTCGAGACGGGCGAGCGCCTTGGAGCCGCTACAGCAGGCAGGACCGATCCGATGGCCAGATACGCAGGCAATCCGGACGCAGAAGTATTTCGCGCCTGCGTTGCCTGCCATACGCTCGACCCGAACGATGGCCATCGAGCCGGGCCGACGCTGCATGGCATTTTCGGGCGCAAGATAGCGTCCGTGCCGGGTTACCATTATTCGCCCGCTTTCCGGAAAATGGACATCGTCTGGACACCGGAAACCGTGTCAGAGCTGTTCGAGCTGGGTCCGAACGCCTACACCCCCGGCACCAAGATGCCTGAACAGACGATCAGCAATGCCGAGGATCGGGCAGCCCTGATCCGCTTTCTTCAGGCCGAGACACGCACGGACTGAACTTCGACATCACCGCATTGACCGAGCGCCCAAAAGGCTCGATGACTCCAGCCTGTGGAACACCGCCCGATTGCGGCCAGTCTGCTTGGCAACATAGAGTGCTTCATCGGCCTGGCGCTGGAGCTGCTCCGGCGAAATGGCCTGGTCCGGCGCCTGGACCGCCACGCCGATGCTGAGGGTGATATAGCGGGACACGCGGGATCCAGGGTTAGGAAGACGAGCAGCTTCCACACACTCGCGAATTCGCTCGGCTACAATGGCGGCCTCCTGCTCGTTCACACTTGGAAGCAGCACGAGAAATTCCTCACCGCCGTAGCGCGCAACATGATCGCGATCGCGCCTCACGTTCTCCCGGATCAAGCGGGCGACCTCGATGAGGCAACGATCGCCCTCGGCATGACCGAGACGATCGTTGAGCTTCTTGAAGTCGTCGATGTCGCACATCAGCATGGCGGCGCCGCCGGGGCATTTGCCGCCACCGCCCCAGACGTGGTCGAGCGTTTCCGTCATCCGGCGCCGATTGTCGACGCCGGTCAGCGGATCGGTTCTCGCCAGAAGCTCCAGCCGATCGTTCGCTTCTGCCAGTTCGGCAACCCTGCGTCGGTCTCGAAGCTCGAACAGAAAAGTCTTCTGAGCCAGAATTGTCATCGTACGCCGCGCGGCGACCGTAGCGAGAATGCCGCTAGCAAAAAACAACGTGGCAGCCACCGCATTGCCAATCTCAAGGCCCGGGTTCTGCACCTGGAAGACGAGATAGAGACCGAGAGCCAAAGCCGCGACCGTCACGGTCCATGCCTGAGGGACGCCGAAGATGATGATGGCGGTAATCGCTACGAACAGCATGATGTTCAAGTGCCGTTCGTAGAACTCGCCGCCGGCGCTTGCGCCGACCAATACGATCGACAACAGGATGAGGAACATGCCTGTGATCAGGGAACCCCCCTGGACCCAGGACGGGCGCCGTTTTCGCCAGACAAGGACCACGGCTGCAGCGACGGGAGGGACGATGGCGCCAGGCAAGAGCATGGATAGCGCGATCGACCTTGGAAGCATCACCAGGTTGAGCGCCAGCGTCAGGACATCCAGGAACGCCACCCATGTCATCCAGGCGCGGATGATCTTGGCCGTTTGCGACCAGACACGTGCCTGAAACAGGCGCTTGATCTCGCCTTTGAGCCGGATGTCGCGCGTGCGCTGCGCCAGAAGTCGCTCAACTTCCGCCGTGACGGCAGGATCGTCCTGCATGTCGAGGTGCGTTCGATCTACCAATCGACGGGCCCTGAGGCCCCCCTTTCCCATACATCCATTCGAGCCACCCGGTGGTCAGCCGAGCGGCAAGCATGTCACGCTATGCCTAAGATTTGATTGCTGAAACCGTTTATTTGCGTGTTGATCGTGTAACCCTTTTGGTCACCGTCGTAGCCGGCTCACCGCCCCGATCGCCGGGAAACGCATTTTTGAGGGCGATCAGCCCAAGGCTCAGACCGCCTTGTCGCTCGCGGCCTTGCGCTCCCGCAGATAGTCTTCAGTGGTTCGCGGCGGCGAACGACCAGGGCCGGCATAAGGATCGAAGCCCTCATTCATGGCCGCATCGACGCGGCAATTGTCGCACATCCGTACAAGGTCGAGCCGCCGTGCGTTCTCGCCTGCAAACATCCAGTGTTTGCCTTCGAGCTTGGCGACGATCCGCTCGACGGTGCTCCTTGTGCCGAACGGCTTTGCGCAGCGGATGCAGTTGTACGGCTGCTCTTGCTTCACGACCCGGCTGCGAGCGCCCCATGCCTGGAAATCCACCTGCGGCGTCAAGGTGATGACCTTCTCCGGGCAGGTCGCGGCGCAAAGGCCGCACTGCACGCAGGCGCTCTCGGAAAAATACAAAGCCGGCTGCTGTTCGCTATCGGAAAGCGCCCCCGTTGGACAGGCCGAGACACAAGAGAGGCAGAGCGTGCAGCCTTCGACATTGACGTCCAGGCCGCCGAACGGAGCTGCAGCAGGCAACGCCACGCGGTCGACCGGCGTCGGCGCGGCTCGATGCAGCTCGAGCATGGTGCTCGTCAGCAAGCTGCGCTTCTTGCCGAGCGGCAGGAATGCCGCCGGGCGCCGCGACGCAACATCTGGAGTAATCAGGTCGAGCGCCGAGGCGAGGAGGTCGGGATCGTCCGCTTCGATCAATCCGCAGACCTCCGCGCCATAACCGAGAGACCGGCTCAAAAGATTGGCGATTGCGACGTTTGCCGTAATTCCGGTAAGCTCATGCCTTGGCTTGGCCGACGACAGCGCCCTTACGGCGCAAGCGCCCCAGGCGACTGGCGCGGTCCACGCCTCGACCCCTAACTGGGTTATCTCGTTCACCGCGACCGGCAGGACATTTGCGGGGAGACCCGCGCCGAACCGGGCAAGTGCGTCGATCAGCGGCTCGCCATGGCCGAGATCATGGAAAAGCACAATCGCATCCAGGCCGCCCGCCTCACGATAGGTGACAAGAAGCGTCCGCAGCCGCCGAAGCAGCGACTCGGCATCCGGCACGGCGTAGGCGGCAGCGCCCGTGGGACATGCCGCCGCGCAGCTGCCGCAGCCGGCGCATACTTCCGCATCGATCGCGACGTGGTTGCCGGCAGGCGCTATCGCCCCAGTCGGGCACAGGTCGAGGCACCGCGTGCAGCCGGTGATGCGCGATCTCGAATGGGCGCACAGATCGGCGGAAAAATCGATGAAGCGCGGCTTGTCGAACTCGCCGACCAAATCGGCTGCCCTTGCGATCGCAACGGCAACGGAGGCGCGATCGCCGGGATCGGCCTTCACGTAGCCGTCGCGCAATTCGTGAGCAGGGAAAAGCGGAGCCCCGCCGGAGAGATCAAGGATGATGTCGGCGTTCGAGACCGCTCCATCCCGCGATATCCCGAAGCCAAGCCGATCGCGCGAAGATGGATTGGGCGCCGCGAAATCGTCGACTGTCAGCTCGAAGGCGCCAAGATGGCCGCGCGCTTGCCGGATCGTTCCCTGCATGACGGGAAAATCCCAGACCCGGTGCGGCGCGATTTCGCGCGGACGGCTAAGCAACACGGTGACGTCCAGCTTTTCGGCGAGTTGCCGGCCCGCATCGATCGCCGTCGCGTCGCAGCCATAGACCAGGACGACACCATTGCTCGAAAGCGTAACCAGCGCGGGTGGCGAAGCGGGTTCGGCCGCCATGGCGAGCAGAGCCGCCGCTTTCGGACCGGCAGCAGCAGCATCCTGCGACCAGCCGCCCGTCTCGCGAATGTTTGCGAAAACCAGATCGCCTGCGAAACCGAGTTCCCCGGCGAGGTCGCCGAAAAGCGGCGCCTGTTGCGTGCAGCTGATGGTGACTGCTTGGCCGCCGCTCAGGGCGCTGCGCACCCGGTCGAGTTCCGCGCCGCAGAACTGGTCCCCCGCCTCGACCCGTGCGCCCGTGCATCCGCGGGCGACGCTGGCGCCGAAGCGTGGCATGCTCCGCTCGCAGGAGCAGACCAAGACCGTGCGTCGTTTGTCCAGGCTCATCCCGACTCCCGTGGCATCTTCCTTGCCCACGCGGTAGCGCCTCTTGTCTGGAAGTATTATAAAGACATTACAGTCGCCGTCATCAAAATATGGATCGGCCTATGCGGCCCTCTGTCAGCGACCTCCAACTGCCACCGCCTTACAGCCTCGTGCCGCTGAGAGAGGCCGGTGACGCCTTTGCGCACGCCTGCGCGATTGCGGCAGACGAAGGGGCAGGCACGCTTGCCTGGGTGCGCCGCTACGATCTGGCCGAATTCGCAGTGGTGCTCGAGCCTGAAGAGCCGCTGGAGGATGCGCGTCGCGCGATCTATGCCGGCATGAACGCACTTGCCGATGCGCTTGCGGTCCATGCTCCGCCGTCGCGGCCCATCACCTTCGACTGGCCCGACACTGTTCGCGTCGACGGGGTTCTCGTCGGCGGCGCCCGCCTGGGCTGGCCGGAAGGGGCACGGGAGAACGAAATCCCCGACTGGATCGTCTTCTCCGGCATGATCCGCACCGCCGTCATCCGCGCCGGCGAGCCCGGTCTGCGGCCGCTGCTTGGCGCGCTTGACGAACTCGGCTTCGTGGCGCTCGATGCCGGTGAGATCGTTGCGAGCTTCTCCCGCCATCTGATGGCCGCATTCCACGAATGGAGCGATACCGGCTTCGGTTCGATCGCCAGCCGCTGGCTCGACCGGCTGCCCCGAAACGGCGATGAGCATGCAGAGCTTGCCGGCAACGGCGATCTGCTGATTTCCGACACGGCCTCTCACGGGCTTCGCGAGCGAAGAAGCCTGCCCGAGGCGCTTGCCAGGCCCTCCTGGCTCGATCCGATGACGGGCACGCCATGGCTTTGAAGCTGCCGCGAACGATCCGCCTCGATCCATCGGATACTTTTGTCTATTCGCGCGCTGCAGAACCGGGCGAATGGGCGGTGACCGGCACCTTCCTGTTCTTCGGCGCCGATGTGGCCAGGCTTTCCGGCAAGCAACGGCAGGCGTTCCGCGCCGGGTTCCTCGGCATTGATAGCTTCGGCTGGTCCACCCTCGTCGTGGTCACGGACGCGACCGTGCATGATCGCGGGGCGGCCGTCGATCGGCTGGCCGAGCAGCTTGTGGTGCGATGCGGTGCGCCGGACACCGAAACGGCGCGCGCCGCCGCCGAAGAGGAGATAGAATTCGCGCAATCGCTGTGCGACCACCCGCCAAACACGCTGATTGCGGTCAACCGCACCAGCGAACAGGCCGGCACCCGAGAGTGTTTCCGAACCCTGCATCGCAAGGCGAGCCGGCTGGAGCCGGCAACGGCATTCCGCTTTGTCGAAAT
Source organism: Mesorhizobium sp. WSM4850 (assembly GCF_055811735.1). Lineage (NCBI taxonomy): Bacteria > Pseudomonadati > Pseudomonadota > Alphaproteobacteria > Hyphomicrobiales > Phyllobacteriaceae > Mesorhizobium > Mesorhizobium sp. WSM4850. The sequence goes on from NZ_JBVVPV010000011.1 coordinate 139,964, forward strand.
CGACGGCGAGGAGGAGTCGACGGAAAAGTTCGATCTCCTAGCATTGGCCGGGAGGCAGAAGTGAAGGATTTCTGGGTTTCCTCAGGTCATCACCTTCTCGACAGGGATGAGGCCGGGCGCCTGCTGGTGACCGACTCCTTTCTGAAGGCATATTTTGCGCGGCCAGAGCTTCTCCCTCCCGAAACGGCCTGCCCGGCGGAGCTGCGCCTGCATCACGAGCTTTTGATGCATCATCCGCGCCGGCCGGTCGCGAAGCAGGAGATCGCCGCCCTGGAGGACCCGGATGCGCGCGAGAACTGGGAGTTCATGATCGCCTTTCGCGACCATGTGTTGGCCGCTCCCTCACTCGAGGCCGCATATCTCGCGCTGGCGCGCGGCTCGGCCGAAACTATCCCGCCGCTGTTCATGAACCAGCTTGCGCAGGTCGTCCTGCGCAATGCGCTGGATGGTCAGCACGACGCCTGCGTCGTGCGAGCCGCGGAGCTGTTTTATCGGCCGCAACGGGTGACGTCTAACGAGGGCGCCGTGCTTCTCGCCGATGCCGAAACCATAGAGCTGCATGAACAGAACCGCCATGCCTCGCCACTCCTGAACATGCTTGGTGGCCCAGCCGTCACCGAACTGGAGATACTCGACGAGAACAATGCCGAGCGTTACTTCGCCAGGAGCGACGCTTTCGATATGGTGCTCAAGCTGGGCAGCGCGCGCAGTCCGACCCGGCGCGGCCTTGCCACAGCAATGGAGATCTGGGTTCGCCATCTACTTGCGGTGGACGTGGAGATCGAGCCGGTGGAGCGGATCGAGGACGAGGACTGGGCCTGGTTCGTCGGCCTCGACGCCGAAGCGACCCGCATCGGCAACACGCTCTGGGCCGGCGATGAACTTGACCCGGAGGCTGCACAGCGCGTGATTGCACTGTTCCGGCTCACCTTCTCCGACACAGGCGAAGTACTGCCGCAGGTGGGCGCCAGGCCCGTCTGGCTCATAATGGCCATGACCCCTGACCGAACGATCCGCATGAAGCCGCAGAACCTTGTCGCAGGCCTGCCGTTTCGCGTCCCAGGGACGGTGAACTAGGAGGATTGGTGCCATGGTGCAGGAGACGGCGGAAGTCGGGGTGATCGTCGAGCGACGGGCTCTGGACAACCCGTGGATCGACCATGTCTGGGTTCCCGTGGCCGTGCTGGCGGGCGCGCCGAGCGCGGCGCCATGGTCGGTGCTGCACGAATCAGACGGCGTGACGCGCTTCTATGCCGGAACTTTCAAGCTTGAGCTCTTCGGGTGCGACACGGGCATGTACCGGGACAACCTCCGTTCGGGGCGGCCTAGCCTGTGGATCGCGCTCCGGTCGAGCGATGCTCCACCCGGAGTTGTGCTGCACCTGGTGACCGCTGACCCTTTCGAGGGCGAGTCGCTGACCGAGGCTGGCCCCGACATCATCGAGGCCGTGCCGATGCCGATCGAGCTTCAGCAATGGCTGGCCGCCTTTGTCGAGACGCATCACGTCGAGCGTCCTTTCATCAAGCGCAAGCGCGATCGGGCGGACCCTGATGCCCTGGCGAGGCGCGGCCCTCGTTCCGGAACGACGGATGATGCCGAATGAGCGCGGGACGCGACAATGTCTTCGCCCGCTGGTCGCGCCTGAAACAGGCGGCGCATTACAGTTCGACTGCGGGGCCGCAGAACGATCAGCTTTCGCCTGACGAAGTTGCGGCGCCAGCCGATACTGGTGAGCAGCTTGCACCAGCAATTGTCGAGCCGGAGGCCGCCGAGCCCGCCGAGCCCCTCCCTCGCCTCGAGGATCTGACCGCTCAAAGCGATCTCTCAGCCTTCCTGCGCAAAGGCGTGCCCAAAATGTTGAAGCGCGCCGCATTGCGCAAGATGTGGTCGCTCGATCCGGCAATTCGTGATCATATCGGGCCTTCCGAATATGCCTGGGACTTCAACAGCCCTGGATCCATGGCGGGATTCGGCCCCTTGAAAGCATCCAGCGAAGCTGTCGTGGATTTCCTGTCGAACGGCGGCAACCCGACCGATCCGGCACCCGCCGCCATGGCTTCGCAGGCGCCGGAGAAGGCGCCAGCGACCAGCGCCGTTTTGGCGGACGAGGGCGTGAACGCCTCAGCCGATGGGTCGGATTCTGTCACGCCGGACAGTTGGATCGAACCGGCAAACCCCGAATCTCCTTCGGCCGACGGCGCCGGAACCGCCATCGACCGCGACGAAGGCGCCGGCGCCGGCGCCGCGGAATCATCGCCGATCGATCGCCAGCGACGCCATGGCGGCGCCATGCCGCGCTGATCTGGATTTGTTGCCATTTTGGCACAGTCGCTGTTGCAATTGCCGGGCGGGGCACTAGTATTCACTTTACCCACTCGTTGAGGGGCACGGTCGAGGTCAGTAGATGAACCCAGACTTGCGCCTGGAGGAGGCAATCGGCACGTCGTTCGGAGCTGACGCTCTGGTTCCCGGCGTAGAAGATGCTGACGTCAACGACGTGAACAGCGCACGCGCGGATGAGTACGCGCTGCTGGCCACGCTTCTCCTGGCCGCTCCGGATGCAAACCTCATGGCGCGGCTTTCAGGGCTGCGAGGCGACGCCGAGACCCCGCTCGGCAAGGCTCATGCCGCACTCGGCCAGGCCGCTTCTTCAGCCTCTCCGGTTGCCGTCAGTCGCGAGTATTTCGAGCTCTTCATCGGGGTGGGGCGCGGCGAACTCGTTCCCTATGCCTCCTACTACCTGACCGGCTTTCTCAACGAACGGCCGCTTGCCCGCCTGCGCGGGGACATGAGGCGCCTCGGCCTTGAACGCGCGGACGGTCATTTTGACCCGGAAGATCATCTCGGCACGCTGTTCGAGATCATGAGCGGCTTTGCCGCCACCCATTTCGTGGTTCCCGCCGGCGAGGAGCGGGACTTCTTTGAACGTCACATCGCGCCGTGGGCGAGCCGTTTCTTGGCCGATCTGGAAAACGCGGCCTCGGCCAGGTTTTACCGGGCAGTCGGCGCGTTGGGGCGGATTTTCATCGACATCGAAGCCGAAGGCTTTGCCATGGAGGCGCGACCAAGCTCGTGACCTGATCGCGTCGACGCATAGGGAGGAAGGCAGATGCAGGAAAAGCAACAGACGGCAATGAACCGCCGCAGTTTCCTTCGCGCCTTCGGCGGCGCATCCACTACCGCCGTGGCCGCCGCCGCCGTGACGCTCACCCCAGGAGAAGCGCAAGCTTACGATCCCGGTGAGGAGGAGACGAGGGCTCGCTACCGCGAGACCGAGCACGTCAAGGCATTTTACCGTGTGAACGGTTATGAGACGTTGAAGAAATGAGGGCGCCATGCTGACCAAGCGCAAGAGCGGTCAGGCGAGCCGCACAAGATTGCACACATTGATGGGCACGGTCGCCTCCGCTCCCATCGACCGGCGAACCTTCCTTCGCCGCTCCGGTCTCGCGGCCGGCGGAATGGCTGCACTCGGGTCGTTCCAGCTCGGCACCGTTCAGAAGGCGGCGGCCATCAGTCCGCCGCAGCCGGGCGTGCCTATAGAACTGAAGAAAAGCGTCTGCACCCATTGCGCGGTCGGCTGCACCGTTACCGCCGAAGTCCAGAACGGAGTTTGGACCGGTCAGGAGCCTTCGTGGGACAGCCCGATCAACCGCGGCTCCCATTGCGCCAAGGGCGCAAGCGTACGCGAGCTCGTACACAGCGACCGCCGGCTGAAATACCCGATGAAGCTCACCGCAGGGCAGTGGGAGCGTGTCTCCTGGGACGACGCAATCAATGGGATTGGCGACAAACTGCTCGAGATCCGTGAAAAGTCCGGCCCGGAATCCGTCTACTGGATGGGGTCGGCCAAGTTTTCCAACGAAGGAACCTATCTCTTCCGCAAGCTCGCGGCGCTGTGGGGAACAAACAATCAGGACCACCAGGCCCGCATCTGTCATTCGACGACCGTCGCCGGCGTAGCCAACACCTGGGGCTACGGCGCGATGACGAACTCCTTCAACGATATCCGCAATTCGAAGACCATGATCATCATGGGCGGCAACCCGGCTGAGGCGCATCCGATAGCGATGCAGCATCTGCTGGAAGGCAAGGAACTCAACCAGGCCAATCTGATCGTCATCGATCCCCGTTTCACGCGCACCGCCGCCCATGCGACCGAGTACGTCCGGTTCCGGTCCGGCACTGACATAGCGCTGTTGTGGGGCATGCTATGGCACATCTTCGAGAACGGCTGGGAGGACAAGGAATTCATCGCGCAACGCGTCTACGGGATGGATGAGGTCCGCAAGGAAGTCGCGAAATACACGCCGGAGGAGGTTGAACAGATCACCGGCGTGCCTGGCGATCAGGTGAAGCGTGTCGCCGAGATGTTCGCCACGCAGAAGCCGTCGACGATGATCTGGTGCATGGGCCAGACACACCACACGGTTGGCACGGCCAATACACGCGCAAGTTGCATACTGTGTCTCGCCACCGGCAATGTCGGCAAGCCGGGGACGGGCGCGAACATCTTCCGCGGCCATGACAACGTCCAGGGCGCGACGGATATCGGGCTCGATGTGGTCACCCTGCCCTTCTATTACGGGCTGACGGAAAGCGCCTGGAAGCACTGGTCGCGCGTTTGGGAGATCCCCTACGAGGACCTGCTGAGCCAGTTCGACTCGAAGGATGCCATGGAAACCCCGGGCATACCGCTGACAAGGTGGTTCGATTCCGTCTCGCTGCCCAAGGACAAGATAGCGCAGCGCGACAGCATGCGCGCCATGTTCATTCAGGGCCACGCCAGCAACAGTATCACCCGTATCCCGGATTCGATGAAAGGCCTGACAGGCCTGGAGCTGCTTGTCGTCGCCGATCCCCATCCCACCACCTGGGCATCGCTGGCGGTGGAGGCGGGGCGAAAGGACAACACTTATCTGTTGCCGGTCTGCACGCAATTCGAGACGTCAGGCTCGCGCGTCGCCTCAAATCGGGCCATCCAGTGGGGTGAGCAGATCGTGAAGCCGAGCTTCGAGCAGAAGGACGACTACCAGGTCATCTATCTGTTGTCGAAGAAGCTCGGGCTTGCCGACAAGATGTTCAAGAAGATAGCCGTCGAGGGCGACCGTCCGGTGCCGGAGGACGTGCTGCGCGAGATGAACCGCGGCAGCTGGTCGACGGGCTATTGCGGTCAGTCGCCGGAGCGGCTCAAGGCGCATATGAAGAACCAGCACAAGTTCGACCGGGTGACGATGCGGGCTCCCAAGGACGATCCCGAGGTCGGCGGCGACTATTACGGCCTGCCTTGGCCATGTTGGGGCAAGCCTGAGATCCGCCACCCGGGTACGGCCAATCTTTACAGCACCGGCCTGCATGTCATGGACGGCGGCAGCCCGTTCCGCGCCCGCTTCGGCGTCGAACGAAACGGCCAGACCCTATTGGCGGAAGGCTCCTACACGCAAGGCTCGGAACTCACCGACGGCTATCCGGAGTTCACCATGGCCGTGCTCAAGAAACTCGGCTGGGACAAGGATCTGACGGCGCAAGAACGCGCCGTGATCGAAAAGATCGGCGACGACATCAACAAGGTCTCGTGGTCGACGGATCTGTCAGGCGGGATCCAGCGCGTCGTGCTCAGCCATGGCTGCCATCCCTACGGCAACGGCAAAGCGCGCGCAGTAGCGTGGAACCTGCCCGACCCGGTACCCACCCATCGCGAGCCGATCTATTCGCCGAGGGTGGATCTGGTCGCAAAATATCCGACTTATCCCGACGCCACACAGTTCCGGTTGCCGAACATAGGCTTCAGCGTGCAGCAGGCGGCGGTGGAAAAGGGCATCGCCAAGACGTTCCCGCTGATCCTGACCAGCGGCCGGCTCGTCGAATATGAGGGCGGCGGCGAGGAAACGCGGTCGAACAGATGGCTGGCCGAGCTGCAGCAGGAGATGTTCGTCGAGATCAACCCGGCCGACGCATCCGAACGCGGCATCGGCGATGGGACCTGGGTTTGGGTCAATGGTGCGGAGAACAACGCGAGGGCGCGGGTGAAGGCTCTGGTCACGGAGCGCGTCGGCCGCGGCGTCGCGTTCATGCCCTTCCACTTCGGTGGCTGGTTCCAGGGCAAGGATCTCAGGGCCTACTATCCGCAGGGCACCGATCCATATGTTCTGGGAGAGAGCGTCAACAGCATCACCACCTACGGCTACGACCCGGTGACCGGCATGCAGGAGCCGAAGTGCACGCTCTGCCAAATCGTTGCGGCGTGAACGGGAGGAACAGAAATGGCCAGGATGAAATTCCTTTGCGACGCTGATCGTTGCATCGAGTGCAATGCCTGCGTCACCGCCTGCAAGAACGAGCACGACGTGCCATGGGGCATCAACCGGCGCCGCGTCGTCACCATCAATGACGGCAAGCCCGGCGAACGCTCCGTCTCGATGGCGTGCATGCATTGCACCGACGCGCCTTGCGCGGCGGTCTGTCCGGTCGACTGCTTCTACACCACGGCCGACGCGGTGGTGCTCCACTCCAAGGACCTCTGCATCGGGTGCGGCTATTGCTTCTACGCCTGCCCGTTCGGCGCCCCACAATATCCGCGTGTCGGCAACTTCGGTTCGCGCGGCAAGATGGACAAATGCACCTTCTGCGCCGCAGGCCCGGAAGGTGATTCCACCGAAATCGAATATGCCAAATACGGCGCCAACCGGCTGGCTGAAGGCAAGCTGCCGCTTTGCGCCGAAATGTGTTCGACCAAGTCGCTCCTGGCCGGCGACGGCGAGATCATCGCGGCGATCTACAAGGAGCGCGTGACGCAGCGTGGCTATGGTTCGGGCGCCTGGGGCTGGCAGACGGCCTATCGAGAAACAATCGACGTGTAGGAGGCAGTCGGGCTCGTCCCGCGCGCAACGGAGCTATCACGGAGGATGCAGAAATGCCGGACAACAGGCTTGGTCGACTGATTCCGCAGGTTATCGCGGCGTTCATGACGCTCACGCTTCTGGTGGCCGGGCCCGTGTACGCGCAAGCCCCATCCGGGAGCAACCCGACCGCTCAGGCGGTGAACGAACAGCAGCTTCTTGATGAGCTGCGGAAGATCGAGGGGCGCGTCACCCTGCCCAATACGGCCGCCGGCTTGCTCGAGCAACCGCAAGGCCGCGATTACCGCGGCTTCCACGAGGGCTGGCTGCCGTGGATCGGCGGCATCGCGATAACAGGAATTTTGCTGCTGCTGGCGCTGTTCTATGTCTACAGGGGCCGCATCCGTACACTGGCGCCCGAATCGAGCGTAAGGATTTTGCGCTTCGGTGCTCTGGAGCGGCTGACCCACTGGATGACTGCCACGGCGTTCATCATCCTAGCCATCACCGGCTTGAACTTTATCTTCGGCAAGCGTCTGTTGATGCCGCTGATCGGGGCCGATGCATTTTCAACCTGGTCGATCTGGGCGAAATACGCCCACGACTTTGTCTCCTGGGCTTTCATGCTCGGCATATTGGTCATGCTGGTGACATGGGCCTGGGACAACCTTCCCGATCGCCATGACGCGCATTGGCTCAAGGTCGGCGGCGGCTTTTTCGACAAATCCAACAGGACGCATCCGCCGGCCGGACGTTTCAACACCGGTCAGAAGCTCATCTTCTGGGCCGTCGTGCTCGGTGGAATTGCGCTTTCGGTATCCGGCATATTCATGCTGTTCCCGTTCGCATTCACCGACATAAACGGCATGCAGACGGCCCAGTATGTCCATGCGACTGTCGGCATAATCCTGATCGCTGTTATTATCGCTCACATCTATATCGGCACGCTCGGGATGGAAGGCGCCTACGAAGCAATGGGTTCGGGCACGGTCGATATCAACTGGGCGAAGGAGCATCATAGCGCTTGGGTCGAGATGCAGCAGGCGAAAGGTGCGATACCGCCGCGCTCGGCGGCCGAACCGGCCGAATAGTAGTTTTGGCGCACAATCGAAATGCCCGGGCCATTGGTCCCGGGCATTTTTTGGCGTGCTAGCAGGCTTTCATTGCGCGGCCGCGAAATCCACGTCAGCGAGCGCAGTCTAGACCCATATCTAATACTAGGAAGGCGTCTCCTCGCCGCCCGCGGCTGCGGTGGAGTTGGCGCCCGGCTCGCCGGTCCAGTTTTGACCGACCAGATTGTGTCCTGGATCGCCGACGCGAGTGCTCTCGCTGCTGTAAACCTGCCATGCCGGCTGTTGCTGCTGCGCGCTCAGAAGAAAATAGCCGGCCCCGAACGCGATTGCGATCGAAACGACAATTCCGGTCAAGATCATACCCATCCCGCCTTCTCCCTTTCACCTTCTCAAAGTCCGCAGTCATGCTCTCATTGTGGCGGTGGCGTCTGCGGCGCTGGAGTCTGCGGCGCAGGATCCTGCCCCGTCACAGGTGGATTGCCAGATCCCTGAGGGGCCGCACCGGACTTTTGCTGATACTGCAGGTCGAGCGCCGCCAGTGCAAGCAACGGCGGTGGCATGGCGACGCCGGCCACTCGCATTTCCCGCGCGGTCTTCTGGCATTGTGCAATGTCATTGGCGGCGGCCAGTTCCTCCGCTTTCGCGGCATTGATCACGGAATCCTTGGGAGTGCTCGACGTATCGGAGGGGGGCACCGGCGCGGCTCTGCTTTCCTTCTGGGGCGCGTTCGTCGCCGATCCGCTGGCCACCTTCTCCTTGCTCGGTTGTGGAGCATCGCTGGCAACCCCAGCCTGCCCGGTAATTTTCTGCGCCGAGCCCGTCCCGGTCTCGGGCTTGGCGGGCGCGGCTGCGCTGGTAGAAGATGTGCCAGCCTGCTGAGCCGGGGCAGCCGCGGTCGGGCTGGCCGCTTCGGCAGGCGCCTTCATGAAGGCGAGGAGCTCCTGGCAGAGATTTGCAGGCCCGCCTGGCTGCTGGGCAGCGGGCGTTGCACCCGCTGGAGCCGCGGGTTCGGGGGCAGTGCTCGTCTGCGCCAGCGACGTCGACGCCGACAAGGCAACGATTCCTGCGAGAAGCATTTTTTTCATCGCTTTGCTCCTTCCGTGATGAAATCACCCGCCTCGGCGACAACATAACGTTAGAAGGTGCCAGAACGATCCATGGGATTGCGAGGCCTGCCTCGCAATTCGGCCATCGGGCGATCCCGCGGCCTTCCCGACTCTTCAGCTCAACGAATGCGCCCGCCCTCGACGAGGCGAGCACGATGATTGCCGAAGTCGCAAGGGCTGCTTGGCGAGCGATTGGATGCGCCCGCCTTGGCTAAAGCGAAGGCCAATTGCGGACGGGGATTCGAATGTCCGCCGAGAGGGGTACGTGGTCGCTCAGCTTTGTTATGGCGATCTCGTCATAGATGCCGAGTTCGACAAAGGAATGGGAACGTTCCGAGGCACAAAAATGTAGTCGATATGGAAGGCCTGATCCTGCTTCCATCGATGGAAGCAGGTCGGTGACTTTTCCTCGCCGAACCTTTCGTCGTGGAATTCATGCCATGCGCTTACCAGACCAAGTCGAGAGATAAGCTCCAGGACGCGCGCAAAATGACCGTCCGGACGGTCGTGTCCCACCGCGTGGTGTAGGTCGGCGAGAGCGAAGCCGCTCGCGAGCGCCCTCAACAGCGCTGTAGCGAGCGAGCGGCGCAGCGGCGGTCATCGATGTTCTTCGGTAGGGTTGGGTTGCTGA
>NZ_JBVVPV010000012.1:0-144211 GCF_055811735.1 Mesorhizobium sp. WSM4850
TTGGGCTTTGAGGTTCAGTTGGACATGATGCATCGACGGCAGTAACAGCGCAAAATCCTCTGGGGAGAGGGCTTTCAGCACATGATTGCGAGGAAGGGACTGGGACACGGCTCTCTCCCGGACGGGCAAGAGCACGTACCCTCTTACTGTCGGCTGCATCCGCAGCACCGGCGGCCGATATCGAAGCATAGGCTGCAATCACGCGATTGGCAAAACCTTCGCCACCCGCGGCCGAACTCCAAACTGAGACAAGGTGGCGGCGGTCGATCCGGCGCACTCGCGCATCCCCGCGCCGGCCCCGCGCAGCTGCGCACAGGGCGGCATAGAAGCCCTTCCAGAAAGCCTTGAAACTGGTGCTGCGAGAGAGGATTGAACTCTGAGTTGCTGTAATGGAATCAACAGCTTACGAGCTTTTTGTAACACTGTGACGTTCATCAAATGACCCAGGCATCAGATCGAACGCTGAGCGGCGCGAACGCAAACCGAGGCGGTATGAGCATCTGCCACCCCTTACAAGAACCTTTTGATGGCGGCCGAAATTTCGGCGGCTTTGTCTTCATATGTCCTGCCCCGGGGCGCTTGGATGACAAGATACAAGTGGCTTGAGGCCATGCCTCCGGCATGCATTTGCGGCAGCTCCGCCGGGCGCAATCACTCTCCGGCCGGCCAGTTCATGTTTCGTCACTGCATCGAAGCAGACATCCACGTCTGATGCTAGGATGTTGCTCGAGCGGCTCGCCGGCAACAAATGAAAAGCCTGCGTCACGTAAAGATCGGATCTCCTCAACTGCAACTTGGCGAGAACGATTTCAAAGACTTTGTTGAATGGCATTTCGGGAAGGTAACCGAGCGGTCCGAGCTGGCGCTGCTTGGCCGAGTGTTCAATCGCTTGAGGATTGACGGTCAATCGGAACAACAACGCGAAACGCTCGCGTCCCGAATTATTTCCAATTACATGGCCGGAGTGGTGGACGAGGAAGAACTTCTGTCGGCTTTGAAACAAGCGCTGGGGCGGTAAGCGACTGGCATGATCCGGAAATGAGAGCCGGTCAGAGAACTCGATCGAGCCGCCGCTGTGATCTCGCCTCTACCAAACAAGTGAGCATCCCCTAATTTATTCATCATGAGACTCCTCTGGTTCTCTCCCTCCGTCTACGTGAAGGCGAAACGTGTCAAGGGAGCCGCTCAGGAACTCATGGCGTGGGACACAAAGGCTCGAAATGGACGAAGGCGGTCCAATCATGCGTTGACGCGTTCGAGGGCAGAGTGTCCCCCCAAGAGGTCCGTGAAGCCTTGAGGCGGCGGCCAAGGAGGCGACCGTATATCTCTCGCCTGAGTAGGAGGTATCATGGCAACCCTTTGGTTCGTCCCTCCGGTGTTCGTGAAGACTGAAACGGAAGGCGCCAGGCATGGCTGCAACAATGCGAGGGCAGCCCTTGAGCAGCTCAAGACGTGGACCCGGAGAGGACCTCACTGGCACAAGGCGTGGACCCTCTGCCTGTCAGCACTGGAGGGCGATCCGATTGACCCTCACGTGATTCGAAAGGCTTTCGTGGCTGCCGCTAAAGAGGCGGAGATGTATCTCTCGCCTGAGTAGGAGGTATCATGGCCATCCATTGGTTTCACCCTCCCGTCAACATCGAGACCGACCGACCTGGGCTCACCTACGGCTGCAACAATGTCGAGGGAGCCGCTGCTGAATTCATGAAGTGGACCAAGCGGGGACTATGTGGAGGCAGTTAAGGCCTGCATGGCCGTCCATGATGGCGAGCGCACGCCCGACGACGTAAGGAAGGCCTTCGAGGTTGCTGTCAAGGAGGAGGGGCTGCTACGCTCCTCCTCTAATTAGGCTCACTTCCGTGGGCGCTGTTGAACACCGGATGCCGCACAGTGAGCTGCGCTATTTGCGTGCGAGCACGACGTGAGCCTCTTGGGCGAACATCAGCTCCCCTCCAGTTGAATAGATTGCCAGCGAAGAACTTACATCACCCATAATCGCTGCGATGACTGCGTCGCGGTGTCCGGCATCCATTCCGCTGACCAGCCCTGCCTGCGGAGTCGCTGCCAGCTGTAGTCGCACATATTCCTTTGACGAGGGGAATCGGATGTTCTGTGTCGTCGTGTGGATGGTCACCTGACGAAATCCCGCCCCGGCCACCAATCGGTAAAGCTCGTCCGCATCGGCGAGTGAATGCTCGGACCGTTTCGTTGCCGAAGCGCCTGGACCGAGGTGTCGATCCAAGGCGTCCACCAGCGCCTTTGCCGCAGGAGTGCGCTCAATAGCGCTGAAAACGCTTAAGGCCAGTCGGCCGTCAGGCACCAGCACCCGGAACATCTCACGTAGCGCACTCGACCGGTCCGGGAAAAACTGCAGTCCGAGCTGGCAAAGAACCAGATCGAAGGTGGCGTCAGGGAACGGCATTTCGAGCGCGCTTCCCTCGTGCCAGTCGATACGCGGTCCAGCGCCTGTCGGGAGGGATCGAGCAACGGCAAGCATGCCCGTGTTGATGTCGAGGCCGACGACCTGCCCACTTCCCATACGCTCGGCCGCCAAGCGTACCACCACGCCGGTGCCGCAAGCTACGTCCAGAACCCGCTCACCAGATTGAGGCGCAGCACGATCCACCAGGTCGGCAGCCCACAGGGCTGTGATTGCCGGGACCAGGTAGCGCTCGTAGAGTTCCGCGGCGCTGCCTTGCAGCTGCCACTGCTCCTGCTCGGCCATAGCGTTCCTTTCCGCACAACGAGCCGCTCGGCAAAAGGCTCGATCGGCGCTTTTAAGCAGTCATCATAGGCGCGCGTCTGTCAAACAAGCAACCGCGCCAACCGGCGGTTGGTAGACGTGCCGCAGCCGGCGCGCGTAGGATTTTTCCACGATCCGCGAACCGGGCATCCCGACCCACCCGAGCTCGGTGACCGCTTGATCGCCCCGTCGCTCTCCTGTGCGGCGGGTTTTTTTGTTTCCTATGGAACACCGGCATGGGCAGGACGTTCGTTCCTGCAGCATCTTCTGTGCTGCGAGATCGGTGTCCCCTCCCGATCGGCCCGCGTCCTTCCCCTCCGTGGGCGCGGGCAACTTCAGATGGACTCTCTCCCTGATTGGAGTAGTCACGTCATGCCGTCGACCTCGATACACAAAACGGAATACGATCCGGAGCGCAAAGTCCTCCCGGTGTGGCTCGTGGCCAGCGGTAAATGCTACCAGTTTGAGGACGTGCCGCCGGAGACCTTCGCCGAGTTCGAAGCCGCCTTCGCCAAGGGCCGCTTCTTCAACGGCCACATCCGAAATCACTTCCGCTACCGTCTAGTTGGACCCGCGGTCGACTGAGCAGCATCAGCGGACGATCTCTCTTTTGGCAGGGATGCGGCTCATTCGTCGCGGCCGTCCGGCCAGCTTTTGCGAGGGTAAGGTCGGACATCGGAACGAAAGGCGGATTCGCGAATTTCTACTGCTAGATAATCGGAATCGTCGCCCATGAGGCTCGCGACCCTCCACCTTGAAACTGCGAGATACGGCGATGTATATCGCGCGGAAAGGCTCGCTCGGTTGAGGCAGCAAATGATCCGGCACATCAAGCGCACTGACGCCTCGGCTCAAAAAGTCGAGCAAGCGCTGGCTAGTTTGGCCGAAGCAAACGCACCCATGGACCGGCTCGCGCGGCATCAGTAGGGCCGCGCTCATGCTCGCCGCATCGGCACGATGTACGGCGGGTTGTTCGGTTGCTGCATGTGGCGTTCTCACCACATCCGTTTCGTGATGCCTGTCCTTAGCCACCTGGGGCCGCAGAATTGTAGACATGTGGACACGACCGCACGTCCATATGTCATCATCTATCGGTGTTGGGGCCACTCAAGCGTCCGCTGTTAGACTAGGCGACACCCTGTAGATTGGAACGACACCCTGGAGATTCGAAACATGGCGCTCAAGCGGATGGACAACGTAGGAATCGTCGTCGAAGATCTCGGAGGCACGATCGATTTCTTTCGCGAACTCGGCCTCGAGCTCGAAGGGCGGTCCACGATCGAAGGAGAATGGGCCGGACGTGTCACTGGACTGGGCGATCAGCGTGTCGAGATTGCCATGCTGCGCACACCGGACGGCCACAGCCGGCTCGAGCTCTCCCGCTTCCTCACGCCGCCTGTCGTCGCAGATCACCGGAACGCCCCGGTCAACGCCTTCGGCTACCTCCGCGTCATGTTCGCCGTGGACGACATCGACGAGACGCTTGAAAGGCTCCGCACGCGCGGCGCGCAGCTCGAAGGCGAAGTAGTCCAGTATAAAGACGCGTATCGGCTCTGCTACATCCGTGGGCCTGAAGGGCTCCTCATCGGACTAGCCCAAGACCTCAGCTGAGCGCAATACGAAGACAAATGGCGAAGAGTGACCAATGCCAGCGAGCGCGTCCGAGGCCGACCCGCCTGTTCGACGTCCATCCCTCCACGGTCGGCCGCGCTACACGCATGCAATTATCGAAACGTGGGCATGCTGCCACGAAACGGCGCCTCGCGCCTTTGCTCGACCGCATCGACGTCCTGGATCTTGGCGGCGGTTAAGGCCTGCATGGCCGTTCGCGTCGGGCAGCGGCGCCCTGAATTCACGACGATGATGTGCAACCACCGCCACGTCTTCGCGTTTAACCGCCTTCACTCCTGGGGAGCGACGAAAATGACGGCGTTTGTCCCGATTACAAATCACAGGCCGATGGTGGTCGCGTCGATAGCCGACGCTGCGAAAGCGCTTCAGCAACCATGGCCATTCATGGACAAGCCGTCCCGGCTTGAAGCAATCCGAATGATCGAGGAATGCCTGGCCGGACATTGCAGTCACCAAGCTGCGTTCGCCGCCTTCGAGGCGGCTGCAACGGAACAGGGACTTCATAAGCAGAAGCCCCCAAGCGAAGGCCTCAAGAAGTTCGACGGGGTTGCTGAAGATCTGATGTGGGGTGATGCCCGTCCTCGCCACCTTGGAACCGCTGACAGGCCTCGCCTAGGCGGACGTGGTCAGGACCACCCGCAAATCGAGGAATGGCGGTGGTCTCTTGCTGCGCATTCCCTAGCTAACGACATTCCAATTGCCAAGGAACGCGATGGAGACGGCGAAGACCGGAGCGAGTAACCAGCGGGCTTGGTGGACGCTATTTTCCATGGGCTCTTCCAGTGAACTCACAGTGAGCAACGACTAGGGGCAGCCGCGGTTCCGGATGGTGCGATGTCCAGTCTGTTGCGCGAACAGTGAGACTTTGGTCCTGTCTGAGATCGGCCCGAAGCTCCCAGCCAAAGGAACTTTTGCAGCTGCCGCGGGTTCGGTGAGTATCGCGCGTGACGATGCTGTTCGGCGCGACAGGACTCACATAGGAGGCAACTATGAAAATGCGACTTTCCACTGCAGCCGCGGGATTTCTGCTGCTGGCAGGTATCGGCGCTGCTGCCGCTCAGGACGTAGTCATCGAGCCTGAACAGGAGACCGTCATCAGGGAATATGTGAAGAAGCAGCCGCTCGCATCGGTGAAGGTCCCTGGGATAGAGCTCAATATCGGCTCAACGCTGCCCGAGACGGTCGAGCTTCATGAAGTTCCCGACACCAAATACAGTTACGTGATGGTCGACAACCGGACCGTTGTCGTTGATCCAGGCACACGCAAGATCATCAAAGTCATCGAGTGACCTAAGCGACTGGGAGCACAGCCCGCGGTGCCGAAAGGTATAGCAGGACACTAAATCTGGAAGTCGGTCTGATCCAACAGACCATTGCCTGCCCTCTCTCGTAGGCAATGGTCTGTCGGCTCATCCGGCAACTTGCGGCCCAACCCAACGCATTGGGGCTGCAACGGTTTCGCGCGGCAATGCCGGGTCTCGTTATCGGTCAATCTCATTGCTGCTTTCGCTCTCGTTCTCTTTCAATCTCTTCAGGTTCCTCTTTGTCGAACTTGACCGTCTCGCTATCAGCCTTGCCGACGGCGCAAAGCAGTTCGTCCGTCTTGGCGTGAAGGGCCTGAGTATCGGGATGTTCGGCGCGCTGGATGAAAAGCGTCATGGCCCGTGTCGCTAGCGTCGCAATCGAATGCCAATCGAGGCTGCGTGCGTCATAGACAAGCCAAAGCCCGGCATAGGCCAGGAAAATCAAAAACGCCTGCGGGCCGCGACGTCAGCGTGCCAATGTGTGTGATGGTGCCCCGAACTGGGTGGTTTGCCATGTGCAAGAATTCCTACGCATCTTCATAGGACAGAAGCTCATGCTCTGGCTCGTAGTGATGAAGTGCCTGGCCCAAGATCGCGCTAATCGAAATCTTGCCGGCGGATAGGACAGCGCTCGAGATGCTCCGCCCCGGGCTGATCGGCCGGTCGTGAACTTTACCCTGTAGCTGGCTGGCCTCGCTGTTTCTCATTTCCGCTCACGCAGCGCCTCGCGGGTTCTGTCAGAGCGGCCCGGTTGTTGCCGTGGCTTTTGATAAGTTGGCGGACTTGGTCTGCCGAGACACCGTTCTGCTGGGTAAAATACTCGATCTCGTAGTCGTCACCGGCGGATACGCGGTCGCGGAAATCTCGCTCGCTCATGTCATCGCCCATGGCGTTCTCCTGTGAGCTTCGAATCAATTGCAACGCCGGCAAACCGATTTCGTTGCCGCGGGCCTGCGGGATCAAGTTCTGTTCACACGGGAGAATGCCAGCACTGCCGGACCTCACTTTGTTTTTCGGAACCGATTCGAAACGGGGATATTGATTCAAATCGAAGCGTCTGGAGTCCAATTGCATGCTTACCGAGCCTGGCATTGGCCGGCTGTCGTTTATTGAATTCCAGATGCCCACGCTGGTCGAGAAGCCGCCCAAGGGCGATGGATGGATTCACGAAATCAAATACGATGGCTATCGGACCCAGCTGATCATCCAGCGGGGCAAGGCGCAGGCCTTCACCCGAAGGGGCTTCGACTGGACCGACCGATACGGCCCGATTGTCGGTGCCGCGGCTGAGCTGAAAGCAAAGCGCGCAATCATCGATGGCGAGGCGACTGTATTAGGCGCTACCGGCCTTCCTGACTTTCAGGCACTACGCCGCGAGCTTGGAAAAGCTGAGTCAACGAAGCTGATCTTCCACGCTTTCGATCTGCTTCACCTCAACGGCAAGAATCTGCGGGACGCTCCGCTGCTGGAACGCAAGCGCGCCTTGCAACGTCTCTTGAGAGGCGCGCCGCCGGCGCTGGTCTATGTCGATCATTATGAGGGCGACGGCCCGACAGTGTTCGAGCACGCCTGCGAAATGGGCCTGGAGGGGATCGTGTCGAAGCGTGCAGATTCCCGCTACCGCTCCGGCCGGCAGGAGAGTTGGCTCAAGCTCAAATGCATCAAGAGCGACAACTTTCCGATCGTTGCCTTCGTCGAGAAGCTGGGGGCGAAGCCGCGCAGGATTGCCTCGCTTTATCTCGGCCGCCGCGAAGGGAATCGCGTCCACTATGCCGGCAAGGCGCAAAGCGGCTACAGCCTGCGCGATGCACGCGAAGTGCGCGAACGATTGGACCCACTGATTGTGGCGAAATCTCCACTCTCGGAACCGATAGACAAGCCCAAGGCAACTTGGGTGCACCCAGCAGTCGAGGCCGAAATCCAATATAGCGGGATCACCGATGACGGACTGCTGCGTGAGGCGGTGTTCAAGGGGCTGCGCGATGATCTGAGCCCACCAGCCCGCGCGCCGCCTTTAGGCCGCAAGCGGCCGCCGTCCGATGAAAGTTTCGGCGTGCCGCCCGAAAACATTCTGCAATTGCTGCCCGACGCCGTCGTGCCCTCGAAAGAGGATCTGATCGGATATTGGACGAAGGTAGCGAGGAAGGCGCTCGTCCACCTTGGCCGACGCCCGCTCAAGCTGGTTCGCCACTCCCACGGCGTCACGTTCTATCACAAGGGCAGATTGCCCAAAGTTCCGGATGCCGTGCATCAGCTGCGAGTTCAGAAACGCGAAGGTGGCGAAGGTGTGAGGCTGTGGGTTGATGACCTTGATGGGCTTCTTGGCTTGGTGGAAATGGGCGTTGTCGAATTGCACCCATGGAACGCCACCATTGATGATATCGAGCATGCCGACCACCTCGTAATAGATCTGGATCCTGGCGAAGGAGTCGAATGGGAGCTAGTTGCCGGCACGGCTTTGGCGCTCCGCGATATGCTGCGTTCAGCAGGACTCGACAGCTGGCCGAAGGTGACTGGCGGCAAAGGCGTGCATGTGATGGCGCCGCTGAACGCTGCGATCACCCACGATGCGGCCAGGCAGTATGCACGCAGGCTGGCGCAGCAGCTGGTCAACAAGTATCCCGATCGCTACCTGTTGGCGGCTGCGCCGTCCGCCCGCGTAGGGCGGATCTTCCTGGATTATCTCCGAAATGGGCGAGGAAACACGGCGGTCGGTGCGTATTCGCCAAGAGCCGGACCACACTTTCCGATAGCAGCTCCCGTAACCTGGAGCCAGGTCGAAAAGGGAATTCTGCCAGACGCGTTCACGCTGCAAAGCCCATTTCGACCGACGCCGCAGACAAGCCTGCGGAAAGCGGGTCGCGCTCGTGCCATTTTTTCAGATCGCCCGACGTGAAGGAAGACCAGAGACTCTATAATCAGTCGGCGGATCTGGAGATCGTGGCTCGACCAAGGCCAATCTTCCGCACGCGTCAAAGTGGATTGGAATAGGGTCGCAGATTGTCCCCGAAAACCGCTCCTCCGGACCCGAAATGAAGGCAAGTAGATAGTCCTGGTCACCATGTGTAAGAAGGCGCCCGGCATATATCTCGCAGTCGGGTGTGCCGTATAGGAATGGACCGTCCGCCGGTTTCCATGGCCCCAAGGGATGATCGGCACCAAGATAGTGGATGCCCGCTACCGGCTCTCCCGGATAGTTGCGTTTGAATTCTTCCGACCAACATTGTGAATGTGTGCAGAAGAGGCAGAACCATTTGTCGCCCCGCTGGAAGACTTGGGGGACCTCGATTTCCCCGAAAGATCCGACATAAACCGGAGGCTGAAGCTGCCAATTTACAAGATCGTGCGAATGGGCAACGCCAATTGCACCAGAGGCATTGGTATCCGATGGCATCGGCGATCGGGCCGTGAAATACATCAGCCAGCCAGAGCCCTCGGGGTCACGTATCACCCAAGGATCCCGCAGCGAGCAGTCCTTCCAGCGCCGCGGAACGCAACCCTCGTAATACTCGGCATTCTCACCGGTGCGCTCGAGCGCAAGGCCCTGCCTTCTCCAATGGACTAGATCGGCGCTACTCGCGCGTCCGATTCGTTGTATCTTGCCCTCTTCAGCGCGTGATGTCCCGGTATAGAAGAGGGTCCATGAATTCCTGTCGTTCCGCACAATGCAGCCGGTCCAGATCGTCAGATCATCAAAAGACGGAGTTTTGCTCGGCCGGAAAACCGTTCCCCGATACGTCCATTTGCGCAGGTCAGGACTTGTGGCAAGGCCCTAGGTGACATTCCAGTGTCGCAGTTCGGGATTCCCTAGCGAGCGATCGGCCTGCAGAAAGAAGGCATGCCAGAGTCCCTGATCATCCCGGCAATACCAGCTGTCCCATATCCATTTTCCTTCGACGGTCAACATTGGATGCCTCTGACGTCGCATTGCCAACCACTGCTGAAAGAAAACCATCAGCGCGCGCTAACGTTCCGCTTCAAGGCTTACGGCCGGGGAGGCAACCCGACTAATCTTGATTCCAAATATCGTGCGAACTTGGTTTCGGACTTGGTTGCCCAACGCGCGGTTCAGGTTGACCTTGTCGGCGGCCTGTCTGCCGGCCTTTAGGCGTCGGTCGCTACGCGGGCCGATGCCCGACACACCAGCCGTATTTCGGGATGGGTTCGAGCTCTTCCAGGCGGTCGTTCAGGCACCGGACCAGGCCGACTTGGAACGATCGGGTCAGGTGCCGACGGCGAAGCGATCCCCGATAGGCGCGCCTCTGCTTGAAGCGCCGGCTTTCGACGTCGCGGTAGCGGGGTCGGTCCACCTTCACGCGGTGGACCGGGACGCAAGTTTAGGTCGTTGCAAACCCGCGTTCAGGACGATCTGGCGATTTTCTAACTACCGTCATAGGACCCAAAAGGGGAGAAACCTAGCAGGCCCGCGCCGAACCAAGGTGTGAGCGTTATGGCGTTCACCTCGATACGCAAACGGAATACGATCCGGAACGCAGAACCCTCTCGGCGTGGTTCGTGGCCAGCGGTAAATGTTACCAGTCTGAGGACGTGCCGCCGGAGACCTTCGCCGCGTTCAAAGCCGCCATTGTGAATGCCGCTACTTCAAGACCACATCCGCAATCGCTTCCGATCCGGTGTGGTTACGACCGGCGACGGTGCCGGATGACATCGTATGGACCAAGCGCGTCATTCAGGCTGGTGGCGACGCTATGTGGTGGTAGAAGACTCGTCCGACGACCCCGGCAAACGATCGCGAATGGCTTCCTCAGTTCTGTTTGCGGTCGATTCCACAACTTTGCCGACCTTGCCTGCTAGGGTGCCTGCATCTCCACCCGAGCCTTGCCGGTCGGCCTCTTCCTTGACCGTTTCGTAGGCCTCGGCGGCAACTTGCTTTGCTTGCTCCAGGCCCGTTTCGAAAACCTCCTCCGCACTGTCGCGAATTTTGTCGCGGTAGGCGCCAAGTTGCTCGTCCTCTGTGGCTGTGTGGGGCAGCATCACCCCGATGGCAGTGCCCAGCGCAAGGCCGACTGCGGCGATAGCCAGCGGTTCGCGCTCGAAGAGGTCTTGTGCCGATTGGCGCGTCCGAGCCGCTATCTCGCTGGCGCTTGAGCCGAGCTGTCCGGCGGTTTTTGTCATCCTCTCCTTGGCGCCCGTTGCAGCGTTTGCTGCAGCTTCGGCCGCGTCGCTTGCTGCTGATGTAACCGAACCGGCGGTATCGGAGAGCATCGCCCCGATTCCGGACCCTTCGTTGCCCTGGCTGAAATCATCGCCGCGCAAGTTAGAGAAAGCGTCAGGAGCTGTGCCTGTCCGATAGGCGGCGGCAGCTGAGTTGGTTGCCGACGTGCCGTCGCCGAGCATCAGCCAGGCCAGGCCGGCTCCAATCAACGTCAATGGCAACGGGTTGTCCCTGACTTGCGACTTGAGATTGCCAAGCATGGCAGATCCCTCGCCACCGGCGAACATCCCGGTAAATTCGTCGATCAATTGACCCGGTGTCATCTTGCTGCGGATCGAATCGGCGGTGTCTGCTACTTTAGCACGGGCGATGTCGGCATCGCGTTCGAGCTCGGCTGCGGATTTTTCGCTCATCTTATTTGATCCTTGATCACGCGCGCGTCGCGCTTGAGTTGGTCTTGTGTGCGATCAGGCGTCAGCTCGGAAGGAGCCATGCTTTTCGTGCCGGAGCGCAAGAGAATGATCCCCAGTACCGCGACGACGATCCCGACAAGCAGCGAGGACCATCCCGCTCCCAGGCCGGCACTCGCCAGGGCGATTACGAGTGCTTGCAAAAGCACCATCAAGGCCGCGAGAAGGCATATGGCGCCGGCCAGAACCTCGGCGGCGCCTGTGCCGGCCTTGCTGATTTTCTCCGACATTTCGGCCCGCAACAGCCTACTTTCGGTTTGAAGCAGGCTTGTGACCTGCTGTGCCAGATCGCTGACGAGGGTTGCGAGGCCGCGACTTTCCTGATTGTTGTTCATGGGTTCTGCTCCAGGCTTGCGCCTGCCAAATCCCTGTCGTCTCTGGGCTGATTGAAGGGGGGCGGCGTAGTGTCAGGTGCCTCTGCCGATCGCGTAGCGGACTGATCCGAGTTCGAAACCGTTTCTGAACCCCCGTCTGTTTGCGATCGACTCGGTGTCTCGGTCCGAGCAGATGGCGGCGTGCTCTTGATAAACCGCCCCAGCGCCAAGCCTGCCAATACTGAGCCGGCTATCAGCGCCCCTGAGTTTTCGCGGCCGAAAGTCCGCATCTCGCCAAGAACATCTTCGAATGGTTTGTCCTTCAACGAAGATGAAAGGCGTTCAAGCGAGCCGGCGGCATCGAGGGTGAACTTCGAAGCGGTCCGTTGATTATTATTCGCCAGATGCTCGCTTGCTGCTCGCAAGGCTCCGCTAAAGGCCTTCAGGTTGGAGCTGATATCGCGCTGTGTTCCCTCGGCTTTGTCGAACAACGCCTGCTTCGCTTCAGCAGCGTAGTCGCCCGCCTTCCTGGCGAGTTCGTCGCGAGCGCCGTGTAGCGCCTCTGTCGCGGTCTGCGTTTCCTGCTGGAACCGTTCAGACAGTTCGCTTTTGGCTGTTTCGAAATCGGCCGGCTTACGGCCCTGATCGTCTTCGCGCTGCATGGTATCTCCTAATGGAATCCGAGGAAGGAGAGGATCGCAAGCACGACGACGACAAGGCCGATGAGATAAATGACACTGTTCATGGTGGCAATCTCCTCCATTGCCTAACGAACTTGGCGGGGGCAAACAGGTTCCATCACTTCCAGCTAAATTAGCAGTAAGAATTCGGTGCCAAAACCGGCGTCCATCGCATGGACTTCTAGCGACAGCGCGCCCATGGCGTGGGTCCAAGGGAAATATCCAAATGAACCAGGGCATCAATAGGCCCCTCCGAAAGCTGATCCGTTCAAGATGGCTGCCGGGAACCAGCCTCCGCAAGACACGTTGCTGAGTCACCGAACTTCTCAAAAAGGATGCTTGCTATGGCGAAAGAGATACCTCGCGAGGAAGAGCAACGCGGCACAGGAAGGGTCCTCATGTGGGGCGCCGTGATCACCGCTGTGCTTTTTGTTGCCCTACTGGCCACATTCGTCCTCGGGCCGCTCTGATCTGAGATACTCACCGCCCTAACCTCTGGAGCTTGTTCCTGCGGCGGACCAAAAGCTGCCGGCCGGCGCCTACCAGGCAACGCCCACTGCTCACAGAGCACTATTAGCTGACGCTAATGTTGCGCTTCAAGGGGCTTTTGGCCGGGGAGGCAGCGACCTGCGGGACGGGATGTCGTGGTCACCGCCGGGTATCGACTGCGCTTTGCAGGCGATCGGAACTAACGGTCTGTGGCAGCGTTGCGATGGCAGTAAGACAATGCTGACCAACGGAGACAGACATGACAGACTCCAAGGAACGTCTGGTGCAGTGGCTTCGCGACGCTCACGCCATGGAAGAACAAGCCGAGACCATGTTGAGCGGCCAAATCGAGCGTCTCGAAAACTATCCCGAGATTCGCGACCGGATGAACATGCATCTCGAAGAAACGAGGCAACAGGCAAAACGTCTTGAACAATGCCTCGATCGGATCGGCGACGGATCTTCGACGCTGAAGGACGCCGGCGGTAAGCTAATCGCCATCGGACAGAACATCAGCGGCATGTTTGCAGGCGATGAGGTGATGAAAGGATCACTGGCTAGCTACACATTCGAACATATGGAAATCGCCAGCTACAAAATGCTCATTGCCGCAGCCGGCGAGGTCGGCGACTCCGAGACCCAAAGAGCGTGTAAAGAAAACCTCCGCGAAGAAGAGGCGATGGCAGATTGGCTGGAAAACCAACTCGGCACGGTCACCAGCGAGTTCCTCAGACGCGACGAGCGGGATGCTGACACCGCGAAACGGTGACATGCCTAAAGTCTTGCGATCGCGTTGTAGAAATCCTTCGGCGGTACGAGGCTGATCGACGTCAAACCCGGTAGGGCTTCAGACGCGAAGGGATGGCGGATTGGTTGACGTTCTAAAAGAAACCGCTCCCTCTCAGCGCGATGTTCGAAGCAGAACCTGCGCGAGGCTTGCTAGGCCTCGCGAAAATCCCAGCCGGCATGGTTTGTGCAGCCAGGATGTTCGCACGCATGCTGATTCCCGGGCGCTATGACCTGTTCTGGCCGTGGGAGCCTGAATCTCGTCGCACATCACCTTCATCGTATGGGAATGGATACACGTCGATGTCAAGGGGCTGCGCTTGTCGATCTTGTGCCAACCAATTCCGTTGAAGGAATCTGCAGCGATCACGAGAGCCTTGCGTGTCAAGTGGTTGAACGATTTCAATGGGATAAACTGGTGCTGCGAGAGAGGATTGAACTCTCGACCTCTCCCTTACCAAGGGAGTGCTCTACCACTGAGCTACCGCAGCCGCTGATGGCGGGGCTTCTGCCATATCGAACCGGCAAGCGCAAGGCCAAGCGCAAGCGATCTGTGAAAGCCCGCTCCGACGGCTTTTGCGGACATGGCAGCGCCACATTGTTGGCTCCCTGAATAGCGGGTCAGCCGGGACGGAACCATGAACGACAAGGCAACTCCAACTGACAAGGGCGGGCCATCGAAAAAGGACAGCCCACCGAAGAAGGCTGACCGCCAGACCCGGCTCGCCGAGCAATTGCGCGCCAATCTGCAGAAGCGCAAGGCGCAGTCGCGCTCGCGACGCACTGGCGAGGCTGACAAGCGGCCGGAAGGGTTCGGCGCCTTAAGGGAAACGCAAAAGGATTGATATCAACAGGCTGGCCAGGGCGAGAATCCTGTTTCTTGAACCAAGCCGGCCAATGGTTTAGACGGGCCACAACAGACTCAACCGATTAAACCGGCCTTTCGGCCGAGGGGACGCTCTTCCATGGATCGCATCAGAATTGTCGGCGGCAACAAGCTTGCCGGAAGCATCCCGATCTCGGGCGCGAAGAACGCCGCGCTGCCGCTGATGATCGCTTCGCTGCTCACCGACGACACGCTGACCCTGGAAAACGTGCCGCATCTGGCCGATGTCGAGCAGTTGATCCGCATCCTCGGCAATCATGGCGTCGACTACTCGGTCAACGGACGCCGCGAAAAGCAGCAGGAGGGCTATTCGCGCACCGTCACTTTCTCCGCCCGCAACATCGTCGATACAACGGCCCCCTACGAGCTGGTGTCGAAGATGCGCGCCTCCTTCTGGGTGATCGGCCCGCTGCTTGCCCGCATGGGCGAGGCCAAGGTGTCGCTGCCCGGCGGTTGCGCCATCGGCACGCGGCCGGTCGACATTTTCCTGGAAGGCCTCCAGGCGCTGGGCGCCGATATCGACGTCGACACCGGCTATGTCATCGCCAAGACCAGGAACGGCCGTCTTGTCGGCAATCGCTACGTCTTCCCGAAAGTGTCGGTCGGCGCCACCCATGTGCTGATGATGGCGGCGTCCCTGGCCAAGGGCGAGACGGTGCTCGAAAACGCCGCCCGCGAGCCTGAGATCTTTAACCTCGCCGAATGCCTCAACGCCATGGGCGCCAGGATTTATGGCGCTGGCACCGAGACCATCACCATCGACGGCGTCGAGGCGCTGTCGGGCGCGCGCGTCCGGGTGATACCCGACCGCATCGAGACCGGCACCTATGCGATGGCCGTCGCCATGACCGGCGGCGATGTCGTGCTCGAAGGCGCGCGGGCGGACCTGCTGCAGACCGCGCTCGACGTGATTTCCCAAACCGGCGCCGAGATCACGCAGACCAATTCCGGCATCCGCGTCAGGCGCAACGGCGCCGGCATTGCGCCGGTCGACGTGACGACAGCGCCGTTCCCGGCGTTCCCGACCGACCTGCAGGCGCAGTTCATGGGCCTGATGACGATGGCCAAGGGCAAGTCGCGCATCACCGAGACGATCTTCGAAAACCGCTTCATGCACGTCCAGGAACTTGCCCGGCTCGGCGCCCACATAACATTGTCCGGCCAGACGGCGATCGTCGACGGCGTGCCGAAGCTGAAGGGCGCGCCGGTGATGGCGACCGACCTTCGCGCTTCGGTGTCGCTGGTCATCGCCGGCCTGGCAGCCGAAGGCGAGACCACGGTCAACCGGGTCTATCATCTCGACCGCGGTTTTGAGCGGCTGGAAGAAAAGCTGTCCGGCTGCGGCGCGGAGATCGAGCGGATTTCGGGGTAGAGGTAACGGCCTGAGGTCGGCGCTGCCCCTCATCTGCCTGCCGGCATCTTGTCCCCGTATAGTGACGGGGAGAAGGGGCTGGCCGCGACCTCGGCGCCCTTTCTGCAACGCCGGATATTGGCGAAATCCTTGCGAAGGCGTCCCTCTCCCCGCCACTATGCGGGGAGAGGATGCCGGCAGGCAGGTGAGGGGCGGCGCAAACCTGATGCGATTGTGCTGGAATCCGTGGCGCGGTTGCACGGATCGCCAAGACCGCCTAACAGAAAACTGATGTAATCCTTCGCAGGTGCGAACTCCGCATGAACCTTCTCAAGCTTGTCGCGCTCGACGATCAGGATCTGAGCATCGTCTCGGCCCATGTCCAGGACGCCGTGCTCAAGGTCGGCGACCTCGAATACATGCCGGCGGTCAAGCGCTTCATGATGACGATGAACCGCTTCGTCTGGGAGGCGAAATCCGGTTTCTTCCGCCAGCACAATGAGCGGCGGCAAAGCGTGCTGCATTTCGACCGGGTGCTGGGCGCCAAGACCAGCGGCATTGCCCGCGACAAGCCGGACGAGGTGCTGTCGCTGCTGGCGATCAGCTTCGTCGCGCTCGACAAGCCGGCCGGCATTGTCGAGCTGATCTTTTCAGGCGGCGGCGCGATCATGCTCGATGTCGAGTGCATCGAGGCGCGGCTGGCTGACATTGGCGGCGCCTGGGAAGCGACGTCGCGTCCCTTCCACGGAGCCTGAGGACACAAGATGGCCATCACGCTTCGTCTGTCCGATGCCGATTTCGAGCAGCGGTTTGCCGCGTTCCTTTTGACCAAGCGCGAGGTCTCGGAGGACGTCGACGCGGTGGTGCGCGCGATCATCGCGCGGGTGCGCGCCGAGGGCGACGCGGCGCTCATCGACTACACGCAGAGATTCGAAAAGGCCGATATGAAAGGCCTCGGCATTGCCGTGTCGCAAGACGACATCGCCAAGGCCTACGATGCGGCCGACCCGCAGACGATCGAGGCGCTCAAATTCGCCCGTGACCGCATCCGTTCGCATCACGAGCGGCAGCGGCCGAACGACGACCGTTATACCGACGCTGCCGGCGTCGAGCTCGGCTCGCGCTGGACCGCGATCGAGGCGGTCGGGCTCTATGTGCCGGGCGGTACGGCGAGCTATCCAAGCTCGGTGCTGATGAGCGCCGTGCCGGCCAAGGTCGCCGGCGTCGAGCGCGTCGTCATGGCGGTGCCGGCGCCCGGCGGCATCATTAATCCGCTGGTGCTGGTGGCGGCGGACCTGACCGGCATAACCGAGATCTACCGCGTCGGCGGCGCGCAGGCGATCGCAGCGCTTGCCTACGGCACCGAAACGATAAAGCCGGTCGCCAAGATCGTCGGCCCCGGCAATGCCTATGTCGCGGCGGCCAAGCGCCAGGTGTTCGGCACGGTCGGCATCGACATGATCGCCGGGCCATCGGAAGTGCTTGTCGTGGCCGACGGCAATAACGATCCGGACTGGATCGCCGCCGACCTGCTTGCCCAGGCCGAGCATGACGTGTCGGCGCAGTCGATCCTGATCACCGACGATCCTGTCTTCGGCGCGGCGGTCGAACAGGCGGTCGAACGCCAGTTGCAAAACCTGTCGCGCGCCGGGACGGCGGCGGCGAGCTGGCGCGATTTCGGCGCCGTCATCCACGTCCCCCGAATCGAGGCGGCGCTGCCGCTGGTCGACCGCATCGCGGCCGAGCATGTCGAGCTTGCCATCGACGAGCCGGAAGCCTTCCTGGCGCGGATGCGCAATGCCGGCGCCGTCTTTCTCGGCCGCCACACGCCGGAAGCCATCGGCGACTATGTCGGCGGCTCCAACCACGTGCTGCCGACGGCGCGCTCGGCGCGCTTCTCGTCCGGGCTTTCGGTGCTCGATTTCGTCAAGCGCACCTCGATCCTGAAGCTCGGGCCGGAGCAATTGCGGGCGCTGGCGCCGGCGGCCATCGCGCTGGCCACAGCGGAAGGCCTCGACGGGCATGGACGCTCCGTCGCCATCCGGCTGAATATGTAGCTGACATGGCGGACTACGATCGAACCCGTGCCAGGCTCATCGATGTCGAACTCGACGAATCGATCGGCCGTTCGACGCCCGACGTCGAGCATGAGCGGGCGGTGGCGATCTTCGACCTGATCGAGGAAAACAGCTTCCAGCCGGTCAATGACGACGGCGCCGGGCCCTACCGGCTAAAACTGTCGCTGGCCGAATCCCGCCTGGTCTTCGCGGTGACGCGCGAGGATGGCGCGGCGGTCGTAACCCACATCCTGTCGCTGACGCCACTCAGGCGCATCGTCAAGGACTATTACATGATCTGCGAAAGCTATTACGATGCCATCCGCACCTCGACGCCCAGCCAGATCGAGGCGATCGACATGGGCCGGCGCGGCCTGCACAATGAGGGCTCGCAGACACTGATGGACCGGCTGGCCGGCAAGATCGACATCGATTTCGACACGGCGCGCCGGCTGTTCACGCTGGTCTGCGTACTGCACTGGCGAGGCTGAACTGTCAGTCCCTCTGCCCCGCTCGATCCCGCCCCGCTCGATCCTGTTCGTCTGCGCCATGAACGCCGTGCGCTCGCCGATGGCCGAACTGCTGGCGCGCAAAGTGCTTCCGGCCGCGACCTTCGTCGCGTCGGCCGGGGTGCGCGGCGGCGAACGCGACCCGTTCGTCGACGCCGTGCTGGCCGAGGACGGGCTTTCGCTCGGCGACCGGCACCCGAGGACACTGGACGATCTCGAGGACGACTATTTCGACCTGATCATCACGCTGTCGCCGGAAGCCCATCACACCGCGCTCGAGCTTACCCGCTCGCTTTCCGTCGACGTCGAATATTGGCCGATGCCGGACCCGACTGGCGTCGGCGGCACGCGCGAGCAGATCATGGCCGCCTATCGCGAGGTGCGCGAACGGCTGAAGGCGCGGATCGGCCGCCGTTTTCTGGCGCCGGAAGCAGAGAAACCGGGCTGATTTAAGCATGTTCACAAGCGCACGATTATCATATAGGTTCCGCCCAAATTCCGGCTAGAGTCGGATGATTTCAGGTCTGTTCGACCTGAAATCTGAATCCGCCTCTAAATCCAAGAAGTAGAGCATGATGTCGTCCGAAAACCGCTTCACACTTTTCGGCATCATGCTCTAGGCGCTGGGAATCCATCCAAGCAAAGGTATCGAATGCCGAAGGAAGAAGTCCTCGAGTTTCCGGGTGTCGTCACGGAATTATTGCCCAATGCGATGTTCAGGGTGAAGCTTGAAAACGAACACGAAATCATCGCCCACACCGCCGGCCGCATGCGCAAGAACCGTATCCGCGTGCTGACCGGCGACAAGGTCCTTGTCGAGATGACACCCTACGACCTGACCAAGGGCCGCATCACCTACCGTTTCAAGTAAGATCGTCAGAGCTCGGCCGGGATCGCGATGAGCATTTTGCAGAAGCTCGTGCTTGCCTCGGGTTCGCCGCGCCGGATCGAACTGCTGCAGCAGGCCGGCATCGAGCCGGACCGCGTGCTGCCGGCCGGCGTCGACGAAACGCCGCTGCGCGCCGAGCATCCACGCTCGCTGGCCAAGCGCCTGTCGAAGGAAAAGGCCGAAAAGGCGCTGGCCTCGCTGCAGACGGAAGAGGATTATGCACCGAGCTTTGTGCTGGCCGCCGACACGGTGGTCGCCGTCGGCCGGCGCATCCTGCCCAAGGCCGAAACGTTCGACGACGTCGTCAATTGCCTCGGACTGCTGTCCGGCCGTTCGCACCGGGTCTATTCCGGCATCTGCCTGGTTACGCCGAGCGGCAAGCTGCGCCAGCGACTGGTCGAGACCAGGGTGCGTTTCAAGCGGCTGCCGCGCGCCGAGATCGACGCCTATGTGGCCTCGGGAGAATGGCGCGGCAAGGCCGGCGGCTACGCCGTCCAGGGTCTGGCCGGCGCCTTCGTCGTCAAGCTTGTCGGCTCCTACACCAACGTCGTCGGCCTGCCGCTCTATGAGACGGTGGCGCTGCTGGCCGGCGAGGGCTTCAAGGTGCATGCCAACTGGCAGTCAGTTCGGCCATGAACTCGGGTGCGGACGACAAGGTCACGCCGCTGCGCCCCAAGCGGCCCTGCCCCGAATGCGGCAAGCCGTCGGCGCGCGAGACCTACCCGTTCTGCTCCGTGCGCTGCAAGGACATCGACCTCAACCGCTGGCTCAAGGGCACCTATGTCATTTCGGGCCGCGACGACGAGGACGAAACGGACAACGACCCTCCCAAATGAAGCTGTTCGGCACGGCTTGGTGACTTCGACCACGTCCCATGAATCGAGCTGTCCAGTGATTGCTCGTTTGCCGCTTGAAATCAACGCTTAGGCGCTGGACAGGCCGGATTCCCGTGCTATAACCCACGCGCTTTCAAGGGGCGCCTGCGGCGCTTTCAAGAAATCCGGCGTGCAGAACTGCCCGCGTGCCGGAACAGGCCCAGATAGCTCAGTTGGTAGAGCAGCGGACTGAAAATCCGCGTGTCGGTGGTTCGAATCCGCCTCTGGGCACCATTCCCTCTTCTCCCGACAGTCTCTTTCGCCGAAGCTTCTACGCTTCTGTCTTGGCAACTAGCTGAAATCCTTGGTGATTTTAGTGCGCAAGGCGCGGTTGGTCGGGTTTTGTGGAATTTCGGCGTGGTTGGTCCAACGAGGCGGAGGGCTGGTATTTTCGCTGGTATTGGAGATCCTGATGGTATCGATGCAGCCAAATGGAGGTCCCGAAAATGGCGCTGACCGACGTGAAATGCCGAAATGCCCGACCCGCTTCCAAGCTCGTGAAATTTTCTGACGGTGGCGGGCTCCAGCTTTGGGTGCAGCCTACCGGATCTCGGCTATGGCGCCTCGCCTATCGTTTTGGGGGCAAGCAGAAGCTTCTGGCGTTCGGCAGCTATCCCCTCATCTCCCTCGCTGAGGCACGCGAGGCGCGCGATACCGCCAAACGTCTTCTCCTACATGGCATCGACCCCGCACAGGAGCGTAAGTCGCAAAAGGCTTCAGCAGAGGACACCTTTCGCTCAATCGCGGAGGATTATGTCGACAAGCTGAAGAAGGAGGGACGTGCCGACCGGACCATCACCAAGGTCAAATGGTTGCTCGACTTTGCCTATCCAACATTTGGGGACAAAAGCATAAGGGAGATCGATCCGGCCACAATTCTTGCTGCTCTCCGCAGCGTGGAGGTTCGCGGTCGATACGAGTCGGCCAGGCGACTGCGCTCCACCATCGGCAGCGTGTTTCGATATGCAATCGCAACCGCACGCGCCGATGTAGATCCGACGATCGCCCTGAGGGGCGCACTCGTCGGTCCGACGGTCACGCCGCGTGCCGCAGTTACCGATCCTAAGGCCTTGGGAGGCTTGCTGAGGGCGATCAATGCGTTTGACGGACAGCCAACAACCCGAGCCGCCCTGAAGCTGATGGCCCTGCTGTTTCCCCGCCCCGGCGAGCTGCGCGCGGCCGGATGGGACGAGTTCGATTTCGAAAGGTCGGTGTGGAGCATCCCTGAAGGACGCATGAAGATGCGAAGGCCGCACCGTGTACCTCTTTCCAGGCAGGCGGTCAGCGTCCTGACCTCACTCAGAGAAATCTCTGGT
The DNA here is from genome assembly GCF_055811735.1 of Mesorhizobium sp. WSM4850. Classification (NCBI taxonomy): domain Bacteria; kingdom Pseudomonadati; phylum Pseudomonadota; class Alphaproteobacteria; order Hyphomicrobiales; family Phyllobacteriaceae; genus Mesorhizobium; species Mesorhizobium sp. WSM4850. Next base: position 21,478 of record NZ_JBVVPV010000012.1, read on the forward strand.
GGTGGATCGCTGTTGTTTCCTAGTGTTCGATCGGGTTCGCGTCCGATTTCCGACAACACGCTTAACGCCGCCCTTCGCCGTATGGGCTATAGCAAAGAGGAAGCTACCGCGCACGGTTTTCGAGCAACGGCATCAACTCTGCTAAACGAATGCGGAAATTGGCATCCGGATGCCATAGAGCGGCAACTGGCCCACATCGAAAACAACGATGTTCGTCGTGCCTACGCCCGGGCTGAGCATTGGGAAGAGCGTGTCAAGATGATGCAGTGGTGGGCAGATTATTTGGATGAACTCGAGAGGCTAGTGATCTCGAGCGGGCGACGCGGCAGGCCTGCCGTTCATACACCATCGCGACCGTCCACTTTGAACCCAACAGCGACGGCACACCAAACACCGAGATGAATCTCCAACCGGACGACCAAATGGGGCGTAGGTCATCCCGCCACCGTCGTCGGGCAGAAAAGGCCGTCCCAGTAGAACTCCCGCGATCCCCGAGGCGCGCGAGCGATAGTTCCCATCGTCTCACCCACGAACGTATGAGTCTGTCTCGCCTTCGGAATGATGCGAGTCGACGAGCGCGCTTTCCGCACGCGCTTGGCTGTCCGGCGACGGCATGAACAGCAAGGTCAGATGATAGCTGCTCTCGTAATGCGCGACTTGCCTTCGAAAGCGCCGCGCCGTTCTTCATCGACTACGGTCGGCGAAAGTCCAGACGCTGACGATCTGCTCATGCTGGTCGAGTGTGAGATCAAGGCCGGGTGCTCGTTTCTAAACTGGCGATCCATCCAACTAGCCGTCACTGAGCAGGTCGCGTCCAAGGACTGGCAAGGCGCGTATAACGTTGTGCCTATCCCCGCTGTTGAGCTACGCCAAAAGCTGCTGACGATGACGGGTAGCGGCGCCGCCGACGCTCCCCCCGCCCGCCGCCTAAACGTCATCGACAAGATAGGGGACGAGTACGGCGCGCCTGAAACTGAGCCGCGTCACCCCGGTCCGGCGTCTGGCTGCACGTGGCCGATTCTGACGCCCGATGCCGATTCGGAGGACGGCGATTAGTTCGTTACGACGACCTCAAGAAATTGCATCGGTGCTTACAGCACTGTGCCAGATTTCCAAGGCACCGCGCGGAAGCAGCGCCTCGACCGGCGTCATGTCGAAGGCGACACCGCGACCGATCACCTGGAAGTCAGATGCCTGAATTCCGCACCACAGTAGCGCTAGATCGCGGTCCGCCGTGCAAAGTTGCACGATCTCGCCGGGAAATAGAGCAAATAGATGGATGAGGACCTCGAGCGACCGCAGATCTGAAAGAGCGTTGTATGCGTCCTCACTTGAGTAGCCGGGTCGCAAGTTCAACAGAGTGAAGGTAGGGCTGCACCCATTCGGCACCGCAATCGAACTTGCGATCGCGAGAACCAGCAAAGATTTTCGTGGCACGTCGAACCGGTCTGCTGCGTCAATCACGGTCGCGATGCGGGCCGCGACGTTTTTGCGACTAGTCGGTGCGCAGAGTGTTGGCGCAAGCTCAAGTAACATGGCAGTTTTTCGGCTGAAGCTCGCGCGGGTGTCTTCGATCAGGCCGAGCGCACCTTCCAGACTCTTGGCTCCCACGACGATTTCGGCCTTGGGCAAAGCCCGTCTCAGCTTCTTGATCGCTTCGTCGATCTGCGCTTTGGCCTCATCGGGATCGGGGATTCGACGGCTGTTGCCTTCGAGAGCGCAGAGCACCGGATTGATGCGGATGGGGCTATCTTCGAAGAGGTCGAGGAAATCAGGTTCGCGGCCCTTCTTCACGCCACTTTCAAACCGGCTCACGATCTCGGTTACGACATTACGGTCGACCAGAATTATTGAGTCGGCCTTGATCGTTGCCAGTGCCGACGGCAGCCATCCGCCTTTCACAAGCCCGATCGCTCGCGAGGTGAAACGGCTTTCAAGAGTGGTACTGACGTGGACCGCCGTGCCTGGATCGACACTGTTGAAATCGGTGTGAAGGATCTCCCCGTTGTACATATCGAGTTGGATCGTGACAGGCAGATTGGAGGACGCGGCTGCAAGTTCCGCGTAGCTTCGCGGCTGAATATCGACGCCAGCGAAGCTGATCGTCCTGCCGGGACCGCCATTGGGCCCTTCGCTCTCTTTGAACAGGAAGGTTCCGCCGGCACGAGGAGCTGTTTCGACGTCCGAAGTCATGAATATTTAGTTCCGTTTGTTACTGAAAGCTCCGCGTCTCGTCCTGATCGTATCGACATGCAGGTCAAGAACGCAATTTGGAACAGATATCCGAAAATCGGCGGCAGGTTCAAGCCGCCGATTTTCGGCGGCAGCTCCACAGCCGTGCCTGACGGCTGATCGAAGGGGAACGCGGCCGATAGCCTCTACGTTCAGCCCGGAGTTAGTTTGATCTGCTTGCCAGTGTACTCACGCCACAGTCCGAGCCGCTTGATCCGGTATTCTACCAGTTCGGAAGATGTTCCAAACTTGCCGGCAATTTGGCCCGACGAGAGGTTCTGGGACACGGCTTTAATAACGGCGGCTCTTGGCAGCAGGGATGCGGAGGCAAGATAGTAGGCATCGTGCTCTTCGGTCGCGTCATAGGTTCGGCCGAAGGCCTCGGCCACCTTGCTAATTTTGGTGAGCTTATGCCCCAGCAGGATGTGCCAATACTCTTCGAGTACGGTGACACGCTGGCGCTCCACAGTGTGGCTATCGTTCAGAAGGACGGCCCACCGATCATTTTCCAAATCCAGCGGCAGGCTCATCGCTGACCATTCGCCGCTAGCAGTGCTCCTCAGGTACCTGACGGTTCGCGCGTCGACGTAATTATTCTTGGACAGTGGGACGATAGCGATGCCCTCAACCTCGAGGCGAAGGCTATCGAGGGGCGCATCTTTGTCCAAGCCGAGGTCCGCGCGGAACCGCTCTGCAGTCTCCTCGAGTTCCTCCTTCGAGAGCGCCACCGCCTCGTGGGTCGCGATATCGCCTTCATCACTCGCGGTGCTTGCGCTTCCCAATGATTGGCGAAGGCAGTCGGCAGCCTGCAGAAGCATTCGAACAGTGCCGGACTGAACGTTTCGTCCGGCGCGAAAATGGACGAACGCCACGTTGTCGAAGCCAAGGCCGGCCTCGTCAGCATACGGGCCGAGCCATTGAAGCAGTCGAATCTTGGAATTGTTGTCTGGCTGGCCCTCTCCCCGCTCGATCCGGGCAAGCGTGGAAAAGCTCACCCCCACGGCGGTTGATAGGCCACGGATGCTCAGCCCTTCGGCCTCGCGTTTCTTCTTTACGGCTTGGATCAGTTTTTCTTCGAAGGAAAGCATTTTGCCCGTGCGAATAACACACCTTGACACAGTAGCGCAGATCGGCGCAGCCTGTGCTGGTGACACAGACTCGCACATCACCGATTCCAAGGGAAGTCGCTTTGGCGCCGGAGACCGAATCTTTGTTGCGGCAGATCGGCGCGGCCCTGAACACGAAAGGGTCACTCCGGGTGCACACCGATGGTGTGATCTCCGTTGATCACGAAACGAAAAAGGAAAGTGCAGATGAACGAGAAAGAGAGAGAAGACCCGCAGCCCGACCACGGCAAAGGACCGCCCGACGGCAAGGGGCGCCCGGTGGATCACGGCCGTCCAGTCCCGCACCACGGTTCGGCCGCGATCTTCAACAAGCCTACGAAAGCCAATTGAGGCTCGCCGGTGAGGCGTATCCGACATTGGCGACATTCCCCGATGAAGACGGCCTGTGGCTTCTCGTCAAAAGCTCAATCCTCCCTGGCTTGACGCGGGAAGCCACCTTTCTCGTGGCGCTGCCTTATCGATTAGGAGTTGGCCCCCGCGCTTGGGGATTCTGGACCGCCACCAACAAACCGCCCAGGTGGATCGGTCCCCGCCACACCAACTTCCAGGACGGAACGGTTTGTGCCTTCGCGCCTACCGATGGGGCATGGACCGAGGGCGGCGATCTCAGGACGCTGCTCGACCTCTATAGCGTATGGGCAGCGCGGCAATTGTTTCTTGAGATCTTCGGATTGTGGCCCGGCAAGCAGTATGCGCTGATTGGGAGCCCGCTTGCCCTGCAGATCCACTATCGCCTCAGTGAGTGCAGAGACGATGAACTATGCGGCTGCGGCTCGGAAACATTGCTGTACGCGGACTGTTGCAAGCTCGGGGACTTGAAGTGGAACCGCCTACAACTCATTGAACATTTCATGCTGGCTATCCCAGGCGGCTTTGCCAGCCGCAAACCACCTGCCCATATCGTAGACTTCATTGACGGGCGTGCATGCTTACCCTCGATAGCAGATGTCCACTTGTTAATGCCTGTATCTTAAGGATTCCCCGCGGACCATCCGGTGACTCCTCTGAGCGCCGCGGCCCACCATCTTAGATAACTCGGCGACCACAATGGAGACGACAGTGCACCTCGAACTCCTCAGGGAAGCGGGCCCTTGGCCGCGGTGCGTTCTCACTCATCGAGTTCTAAGGCGTCGCCGCGATCCAGCCTGCCTTGAAGCGCGGACGAGACCGTCCTGGTCGTCTCGCCCGGCTGCCTAGCGATCTGCCTTTGTCCCAGTCACGTCTTGAGCGACCGATGACAACGCTTTCCGATTTCGCCCTCCCTCTGTTGTAGGGCGCGCCTCAATGCGCTGCTTGCAGGTGCTCCGTCCTCCGTTATTTGTAGACGCCAGCCACGCAAAGAGACGAAGTGGAACATTTCCGCGACGGTCGCCTCTCGGCTGGAATGTCCTGCATGCGCCATTGGGCAAGCTTAATCATCGCGAACCGGAAGTCGCCCCGACTACTTTCCGGTTTCCGCCGGGAAAGATCAGGTTAGCTTCTGCTTGCGCTGACGCAATGCCGAATTCGCGTAATGCTCAAATACAGCCGGCACGTCGTCCGAAAGAATGTTACCTAGCCAGAGCGGGTCTTCGCTGTCGGTAAGAAGGTACGGATCGGCACCTTCCACAGTTGCAACGAGCAAGCCCCATTGTCGGTCGACCGATGTAGAGGAAAAAGCGCCCAGAAGTGACCGGATGTTCGCTTCCTGGCGATGACGTTCGAGTGCGATTAGAGCGGCATGCCTGACTTCGCTGTCGCGGTCATGATCGGCGAGGTGACCGAGCTCTTGCGCGAGTGCTGCGATAGGCAACCACATCGCCAGTTCGGCTGCGGATCTGCGATGGAAGACGGTGCCGGTCATTCGCTCTGCGATGAAGCCTGAAACCGTGTTTGGATCGAGTCGCCGCAATGCCCGCCCCACCGCGTTCCGCAACGAGTCTCTTTCGGTCGTGACTGCTGCATTAATCAGCTTCTCGGCCGCGATCTCGGGCGCGATCCGGACAATGAGTCGACATAGGTGGCGCTCGATCTGTGGATGGGAGAGCAGCGCGAGTTCGATCGCGTCGACAGCTCGCGCTGCATCAAATTTTGCCAAGCCTTCTATGGCGCGGAGAGGCTCCGTGGTCACGAAAGAGCGCCCGGCAAAAGCCTTGTCGAAGATCTGCTCACGCAACAACGGTTCGCCCGCTTCCGCAGCTATGTCATACGGTACATCGCGGAGAAACCGTCCGCGCTGACAGCGGTCAACGGCGGCGCTGACGCTCAGCTTCCTGGTCGCAGGATTGGCATAAAGGACGCGGATCACCTCGTCGTCATGCTTCCCGCTGGCCGTCGTAGCGTCCCGGCCCTGCAGCCAGTCCCCAAGCAATTCCAAGCCGCGATCGCCGAGCCCGGCCATTGCATTTATGCCCATCCAAGCATTCTTAGTCGTATGGGCCATACGGAGAGCAAGTTGCGCGAAATCAGCCGACTGATCACCTAGCTGCCGAAGTGCGATGCACGCATACAGCGCCACCTTGCTTTCTGGCTCGGCTCGCTGAAGGACCAACCGCACCGACGGAATCAGATCCGTGTCCCCGCTCAACCAAGCAATCAGCAGTGCGATCACGAGCGACTCTTCGCTCGGCCCGGTGCTCTGTAATATCCGCAGAGCTGGGTCCGTTAGCGCGTTTGGCATCCGGCCGCGGTGACTACGAAGCTCGGCAAGGTTGGTCGGCACTTCCGCTATGCCACTATCTTGCAAGATGTCGACCAGAACTTCGTCTGCGCCGAGGGCCGCAAGCGCTGTCATCGATTGGTGGAATTCGGCATACGGATCGGATTCCAGTTTTCCGTTGGAATCACGCGGGACTGGGCGGCGAGCGATCACTGCGAGCCTTTCAATGATGCCGTCGTCCGCGCGAACGAATGCCCAATTCAACCCACCGTGGCGAACCCAGAAATGTTCAGATTCCAGCTCCCGTTTTATCAAAGTGGTGATTCCCTCACCGCTCATAAGGATCAAAACTCGACGCGCGCTTTCGCGAACGCGATCACGGTAGTTGCTATTGGTGCGCAGTCGGCTGCACGCGACTGCAGTAATCATCCGCTCCAATTCGCCCCCAGCCACCTCTGAAAGGATTGCCAGCAGCTCAGGAGAGACGATGCGTCCGAGAAAATCCAGAGAGTGATAGAGCCAACCTGGATCGCCTTCGATGGATTCATAGAAACGGTCGTGCAGGTCCTGTTCAAGCGCGCGAAGCATGAGCCTAAGCGTTGCCTCGTCCATTTCGTCAGGCCGCTCCCAGAAGAGATCTTCGATAAGGCGATGCGCGTTCGGTTCTGCTTCGGCAAGAAGACGAATATGTTGTTGCGTTAATTCGGATTGCGCCCGCAACACGCCCGGGAGCCAGTGATTTCGGGTCAGATACCGCTCGAACTTCTCGACCTCGACGAGGTGTTCAATCGCCCCCTGTGGATCCAGGATCGACAAGGCATATAGCGCCGCACCGCTGGCAGAATCTGCTGCCTGGGATAGGTGCTGGGTCACGAAGTCGAGGTTACTACGATCCAAAAACCGCGCGATGCAATAAAGCAGGCTACGCGGCTTACTGGCACCAACTTTAGACATCAATACAGCCTTGGTCTCCTCCCATATCGCGGGTGCATCGGGATGCTCCAACCCGTTCAGCAGATATCCAAGCTCGGAAACAGGCTCCTTCTCCACATCGGCTGCAAGAATGCGCTTACGCAGCCATTCTGGGTCCAACTCGAGGCCGGCACGCAGGGCCGTGGAACTGGCCCTGTAGCCGTCATACCGTGAAACGTCTGTCTTGTCCTCCAAGGCGTCCACGCGCTGCTGGTGGATTTCCCAGAGCCGATTGAGATGACGGATGTCGGGTGCGGCAGTGAGCACAGCGATGGCAACTGCCTGTCGGTTTTGGGACAATGAATGCAGCAATGAATTGACGACATCCCCCAACTCGACATTGTCCTGCCGGGCGAGATTGGCGAATGCTTTGCCGATCAGCTTGGCCCGATGCCCCCCGTCGGCGGCAGGGGGGTCGATTGCTTTCAACCGCTCAAGAAGTATTGGAACGGCTCGCTGCCCGAGGGTCGGCAAGTGCTGAACATAGAGCTCCTCGCCGTAGCTTCCGAATTCCCGGCTGTCTTCCATTTGCGCGACAGCCTGGCGTAGGGCCTCGGAATTCTTCGCGTCCGCTGCTAACAGCCAAAGCGTGTCCATCGGCACATAACCGAGCCCTCTGCGTTTCGGCTCACTTTCGTTGGCGAGGAAAGCGCCCAAGCTTTGAAGGGTCAATTGCTTGCGCTGGTATTGCCATACGAGAGACTTTGCGACCGCCCAATTGAGCAGACGATCATGAGCAAACGCCACATCACCGCTTTCGTTGACACGAAGCCACCCGGCGGCATCCAGCCGCAAAAGCGCTTCGTCATTCAGTCCAATCTCATTCCACATCGGCCGGGGTAGAGGATAGGAGCCATCCATCATGGAAACGGCGAGAGCGATTACGATCCCTTCGTCGCCGATCCGGCCCTTGGCGGCAATCCGTGCCCAGAATCCTTCGAAAATCTCGTATTCGCTACGTGGGACGCTTTGCACCGAGACGTATGGAAGCTCTAGGTAGAGTCCGGCCAGTATCGGGTTGCGCAGCAGCGCCTTCAAGTCAGGCGGGAGATCCGTCCACCTTCGACCGCTCCGCTTCAAGAGGCGATCAAGTTCGTCGACCGAGAACTCGCCGACGGCATGCACATGAACGACATCACCATCGGTCATCTCCAGTGCCCGTGCCACGGCTCGCGGAACGGTCAAGACCAGACGCATTCCCCAATCACCCCAATCCTGACGAACGAGATCGCGCGCGATGTCGATATCCTGGATGTCGTCGATCGCCACGGTAACCGGGAAGCAGGGCCCTCGCCTAGAAGTTCTCCCAGGAAATGCGATACCGCAACAAGGGATTTGTCGGAGGTGTCGCCAAGGCCCGTTTGCCACACGTCGCGCGCTGCCTGCGCCAGAAGGTCTGCTCGCGTTTTGCCTGCAAGCACCAAGGTTGCGATCTGGCGCTCTTGCCCGAATGCCTCCAGTATCTTTCCGAGTTGCCACGTCTTTCCTGCGCCGCTTGCTCCCGCAATCAACAATATCGCCTTGTCTTCAGGCCAATCAGGTACGTCACGCACGTCGCGGTCAGTTCGATACTTTAATCGCGCAAGCCGGCGGCGCGTTAACGCGCTCATCGTTTCGGCAAGTTCCGCCGCCTTACGCAGCCGCTCCGGATTGAGGCCCACACAACGGAACATAGAATCAATCCTGGCGGCATCGAATTGAGCTTCGCCGTTGCTCAATGTCTCGACAAGCACGCCGATCAGACGCTCTCGGATTCCGCGCTCGTCGCCAAGGTCGGGCGCATAGCGCCGCAACAGCTTTTCCACAGCGGTTGCGCGGGCGCTGCCGTCGGCACCAAACTCCATCTCAAAATGCGACAAGAGATGAAACGCGACCGCGCTTTCGTCGGTAGCCGATTGTTGAGAGCCGGCTCGTGTCACTTTAGCGATGTGGTCGAAGAACTCGCGGTTGGTACCGACCTGATCCTTGGCAAAACTTCGCTTCGCGACATCGTCGAGATCATCTGGTCCGGCTGCCGACTTTACGTCGGCGAGAAAGGCGTTGAATGGGTTCAGCTTGCCAGGGCGCCCATCGGTCACGAAGCGATAACAGGCATTCGCCCGACGCGATGGCGGTACGGCTTTGCGGAGATCGCTCAGGACAGATTCAATGCCAGCAAGAGGCCATGTGCCATCCTCCCGAGTTTTGTATTGTTCCACCAGGTAGAGACCACTTGCTTCTGCCCGCGCGTCTCCACCGCGACGAGGTTCCAACACAAGGCATGCATCCTTGATCTCGCGGCCGTCTAGGTTTCCAGAAAGCGTGACATCAGCTAGCCAGCCAAGGTGGTGGATGATTTGATAGAGAAAGCCGTTTATCGCAGCGGGTCCGCCGGCCTGCGTCATGTCTGCACCTTGTAAGCGACATCGATCGAGAGAGCCGGGACTGCACAAACACAGCACTGCTTCTGAGGCTTGTTTGCCAATGCGCATGACAGCGGTCAAGCTAGCGATCTACACACCTGACAGTCTTCGGATGGGCTGTTGTCGAAATGTCGGCTTTCAGGTAACCGCAAAAACTGAACTCTATGACCGAGCGCAAAGCGGTGGTTGTCCTACGGCTTGCCTCGCGAGATCGGGCCAACAAAAATGCCGTTTGATCTTACCCGAGCTCGTGGATGGCGACTTTAGGAATGACGGCCTTGGCAATGTCGCACAGGTGCTGATGATGGGTCAGGTAGATTACCTGGCCTGCGCTGGCCATCTCGCCGAACAGGCGGAAGACTTCCTCCGATCTGAGATGGTCGAAGGTTTCCATGATGTCGTCGGCGATAAATGGGACAGAAGGCCTGAGCTTGGCAAACTCATAGTATCCGGCCAGGCGTAGAGCCAGATAGAGTTGGAAACGCGCACCTTTCGACAGAGCGTCTGCGACCTTCGATTGGCCATCCTGCTGCGTTGCGATGAGTACTTCGCCGCCCTTTATAGGCTGGGTGGTCAAGCCTGTGTACTGGCCCCGCGTGATCAGTGCAAAGGCGTCGGAGGCCTCGCTCATCATTCCAGAGCGGTGACGTTCGCGATAGACCCGGAGCGCGCTCGCCGCCGACATCACCCCAAGTTTCAATTCAATGAAGCGAACGGCCTTCTCCTCGATTTCGAGAAGGACGGTGCGACGATCGGCATCGATCCGGGCAACGACGCTGTCGCCGCCGATCGCATCGAGCTTGTCGGTCGCCCGGGTTCGTCGGACGAGTTGCTGTTGCAGTGATTCATCGAGGTTGGCGAGGCGCCGCTCGAGTTCGGCCTTTTCAATTGCGAGCCCATCGAGATCGAGGCCTTCCAGCAACGACTGCGCCTGGATGAAGTCGTTGAGGGCGAGTTCGCTCGTCAGTCGTTCTTCAAGCTCGGCCACGGCACTGTGCAGGTCATTTCGCTCGCGAAGCTGTTCATCGCGCTCCACGACCTCCGGCAAAGTCTTCACCCCAAAGGCATCGAGCACTTCCTGCTTTGTTTTCTCGTGTGCCGCGAACTCGGCGTTCATTGCCTCTCGAACATCCTGCAACTTCTGAACGTCAAGGAGGAGATTTGCCCTCGCCTCACGGGCACGCTCGGCTTGCTCTAGACGCTCTGTCAGCCTGGCGCTCACCTGTTCTGGCGCCTCGTCGGTTGCAGGCTCGCCGGCTTGGGTACCAAGGCGTGCCACCTCTTCAGCAAATGCAGTCCTGTCCGCCTCCATCTTGCTGATGCGGATACGCATGGCCTCACGATCCTGCAGGGCCTTGGACAGCTCCGATAACTGATCGAGCACGCTGCCAAGCCCAGTTCCGGCGATGCCTTCTTGGAGCCAGGTGCCTTTTAGTGTTTCCTTGACCTCGGCCTGCCATGCACCCTCTCGCAGCTCGGCAATTTCAACAGCGAGCCGCCTGGCGGTCAGTTCCTCTTCTTTCGCGGCGACGATCCTCAGCGCCTCCGCTCGTTCGGCGTCGACCTTCGCCTGCCTGTCCAGAAAACGGTCGGCGACAACCACCCTCGCCTCCAGAGCCTCCCCGGCTTCGGTCTGTATTCCAACACTCTGAAGAGCCGAGGCCAATCCGAGATGGATCCGTTCGCCTTCGGCTCTGGCGCGCTCAATCCTTGCGCGTGCGAGCAGGATGTCGTCCCAAGCGACAAGCGCGTCGGCGCGCGCGGAAAGGCGCTCCTCGATAAGTCCGATCAAGAGGTCGAGCGACTGGGCCTGGCAATCCTCAAGCAAGGCGGTGGCCATTCGCTTGATTTCGGCGGACGCCATTTCTGCACGCTGAGCCACGCCGGCGAGTTGGCAGCTTACGCGCTCTATTGCCGCTTCGGTCTCGGCAGCCCTCTGCTTGATTGCGCGCAGATCCGCGAGCTCGCCCGCATGGGCCAATCGAGCCGCGCCGACATGATCGTCTTTGGCCAATGCTGCGGCAAAGACAGCTGCGGTTTCAGCCTTGAGGTCCGCCCGGTGATTTCGCCAGGCCTCGTGTCGCTCACGTCGAATGGCTGCGACTATGTCATCGTCGGCGAGATCGGTCGAGGCGCGAACAGCAGCCAGCCGTGACGAAGTAGATACTCGGCTTTGTTCATGCTCAGCCAGGCGCTCGGAGAAGACTGCCTTGTCCTTTTCAAGATCTGCGGCCAGTGTTTTCCAGGCCGCAATGTGCGTCGCTGTCGGAACCAACATCTTCGAAAGTGCGTCCGCATCTCCCGACCACGGCCGAAGCCGCCGCATCGTATCGGCCAGCTTTGTTTGCCGCTCGTCCTCCATCGCGCGAGCTTCTTTTATCTCGCGCGCGTAAGTGCTGGCTTTCGCCTCGGACACGGCTGCCATCAGCCGGGCCCTCACGGGCTCGGGCACCGCCCTCTCCTCGCCAACGCGACCTCGCGCAGCATTGAGCCCGTCGAGCGCGGCAGCGGCTTCGTAGCGGGCCATCCGCAGGCTCGTCGTAATCCCGGAGCGTTGTTCGACCATGTTGCGAAGCGTGCCGACCACAAACGCCGGCAGTATGAGCCGGGATGGATCCTGTTCGGCCGATCTTCCGAGCGCGGTGAGACAGTTCGCCACCGTCTGGTCGAGCATCTGGACTTCCATTTTGCGGGTCGGCAGATCCATGCCCGCGGATAAATAGCGCGCCTTGCGATCGGCGAGTCCTCGCACCTGTTCGGAGATCGCCAGCACAGCTTCGTCGAGAACGATTGCCGCGATCTTAGCCTTCGCCCGATCGATCTCGTCGGCATTGGCCTGGAGGCGGGTTCTCAGCCGGGCGTCATGATCGATCAAATCGGCGACACTGCCGCTCCAGGTCCTGGGAGGAGACGGGATGTCAGGCAGCTCAGCCAGTCTGCTCGCCTTGCGCTTGATCTTCGCAAGCAGCGGCGCAGCACGCGCATAGCGGTCGATTGTGGCGAGCCGCGCCGACAACACTGAGCGTGCAGCGAGGCTGCAATCATACTTGTCCTGGGCCTCCACCCGTTCCGCCTCGAGCGCCTCGAATGTCGAGGCCAGGGTGTCGATCGTTTCCTTGCGTGACTTGAGTTCGGCGAACCGCTTCTTCAGCACCGCGATTTCAGTGGTCTGGGCCTGTTTTCGGTGAAGTCCATCTGCCTCCGTCTCCAGTGCGGCCAAGAGATCGCTCGCATGACCAAGCCCGGCGCTGGCGGTGAAAAGGAGCTTGCCGAGATCACCACGCGATTCAAGGATCGCCTTGCCCCCTGCTTCCAGCGTCTCGTCATCCAGTGAGAACATGCTGCTGTAGGCATCGCGGGACAATCCGGCGAGGTGAGCCGAAATGGCAATCTCGCTCAGTGGCCGACCTTCGGTATCGTGCAGCGAGTTGCTGCGACTCTTGGTGCGTGAAACGGCAAGCGTCTGCGCCTCAAATTCGAGCAGCCCGCAGATGCGCATGGAGCTATATTCGTGCAGGAAATTGTAGCGACTGCGCTCTTCGATGCCGAAGAGCAGGTCGAGATAGGCAGAAAGCGCGGTCGATTTGCCGGCTTCGTTCAAGCCAAACACTATGTGCAGATCAGGCCCTGAACTCGGCTTGGGTCCGAAGTCAATCGCCTTGTCGGTGAACTTGCCGTAACGGGTGAGATCGAGCCGCCGCAATCTCATCGCGTGCCGCCTGCCTTGAGGCGAGCCGTGACCAGGTCGACGCCACGTGCAAGCACGTCATCGAGGAATGCCTCCAACGCCGACTCGTCTTTTCCTGCGAAGTCTCGCGCATCCGGCGGCAGGTCCGCGATGGTCTTCAACACCAATTCCCTGGCGTCCGAACGGAATGCGTCCGACGTTGCGTTGGCGCGCATTGACTCGGCTAGTTCTAGGGTCGGATCCGCGACGTCTTCGGACTTGCCAGTTCCGTGAGCAGAGAGATTGAGTTCGACCTTCTCCACCCACGTGTTGCCCACCTGCTCTGCCGCCTGTTCGGCCTCGGCAAGCACCAAATCCTTATCGCGGATCATCGTCCATGACAGCGCGGAAGCGCCGACCAGGCTGAGGCGGGCGATGAGGTATTGTGATCTGGCGGCAGTCCGGGATTGTTCAAGCGCAGACCGGATGCGGCCGACGGCCTCGGGCAGTTCGGATGTTCCTGCCAGGTCGACGCTCACGCGCTCGAACTGCGCGACGCTGGTCAGCCTCTCCTCAATGTCGACAGACCGATCGTCGTTTATGGTCGCCAGGGTGACCGATTTCTCACCAGCCTCATTGATGTCTCTGCCCTGAGGGATTCCAGGCATCACGAGCGTGCTTGCGCCGGGATAGACCTTGCGAACGTGAATATGGCCAAGGGCCCAATATTCAAAGCCGTGACCTTGCAGGTCGGCGACGCTGCAAGGCGCATAGACGTCGTGGCCGGGCGAGCCGGCCAAGCTGGTGTGCATGATGCCGATGTTCGCGGCGCCCTCTCGGGGGCCGGCAAATTTGGGCAGCAGGCTTTCGGCCACCTTGGGGCTGGCGAAGCTCAGTCCTTGAAGCACGACGTCCAGCCCGGCGCCCGACTGGATCACGGACTGCGTGCGGCCACTGAAAATCGTCACCGTGTCCGGCAGGACGAGCTGTTTAGAGATTCGAGACATGGCGTCGTGGTTGCCGCGGATCATGTAGACCCTGACACCGGCCTGGTGCAGACGCATCATTTGCGAGGCCAAGAAGCGCGCCGTCTTCATTGATGTCTGATCGCCATCGTAAAGATCGCCGGCAATGACAAGCGCATCAACCCGCTCCGCAAGACACAGGTCCACGATCGAGATGAAAGCCTGGCGGCTGGCATCTCCCACCAGTTCGGCGAGTTCGGGATTGCGCAACGCGAGCGTGCGCAGCGGTGAATCGAGATGGGTGTCGGCTGTATGAACAAATCGAAATGCCATCTGGCGCGCTCTCCCGGCCCGAACAGACGTTCAGGCAACATTGCCCATCAAGTCAAATCGCCCAAAACGTCGCAGCGAGCGGCGAAGGCGTCTCCAGTCCGGTTAGCAAAGTGCGCCGGCGTTCGGCAACAGTATCTGTGAATTGAGGCCTCGAAGTCAGGATAGGGTGTCTGCGACCTTCTTGTGAGGGAGCATTGACAGGCCTGACCTCCCTGTTGCGAGCCTCAACTTCGCGTGGATAAGCGAAGCTTTTTTATTCATCCGTCAGCCAAGAGCCTTTTAATATCCTCAAGAAATTGCTTAATCTCCACGCGGGGGTACAGGGTCAATGCAATCTGCAGATAGTTCAGAGTTAGTAACAAATGATAGTGAAGTTGCCGGAAGGCCACCTGGCTCGACCATAGTTGCCGACGTCGCGTCCAGCTTCACTTATGCATCCTATCAGAATGCGATTCCGGTTATCCGGTCCATCCGGCTCGATAACGACACCGCCCGCAGTTTTGAGAATTGCCGGCTGGAGCTTACGTCGTCGCCGTCGTTCCTGCGGCCGAAGACCTGGACGGTAGACCGCCTCATCCCAGGCGACCGGCTCCAGCTGAGTGACCGCAAGGTAGAGCTTGACGCTGGATATCTCGCCGGCCTGAACGAGGCTGAGCGAGGTGAGATTACCTTGCGCCTGTCTGCGGCCGGTGAGGTCCTGGACGAAAAGCGAGTGACGGTGAGGCTGCTTGCGCGCGACGAGTGGGGTGGCGTCGCGGACATGGCTCAACTGCTTCCGGCGTTCGTGATGCCCAATGATCCCGGCGTTGCGCCGATCCTTAAGGCAGCGGCCGAACGGCTTGCCGCGCACGGGCATCCGAGTGGCCTCGACGGCTATCAATCGCAAAGCCCGCAACGGGCATACATGCTGGCTGCCGCAATTTATTCGGCGATGGCCGGC
Organism: Mesorhizobium sp. WSM4850; assembly: GCF_055811735.1. Taxonomy (NCBI): domain Bacteria; kingdom Pseudomonadati; phylum Pseudomonadota; class Alphaproteobacteria; order Hyphomicrobiales; family Phyllobacteriaceae; genus Mesorhizobium; species Mesorhizobium sp. WSM4850. Next base: position 36,754 of record NZ_JBVVPV010000012.1, read on the forward strand.
ATGGGGCTGCACTATGCCGAGCCTCCCGCAAGCTTCGAGAGCCGTGGCCAGAAAGTCAGGCGCCCCACGACGATTGCCGAGGAGCGCCTCGCGACCTGCCTGGATACTTCGCTTCTCTTCGCGGCGGCCTTGGAGGCAGCCGGTCTCCATCCCGCCGTCCTGATGTTTGATGGACATGCGGCTGTGGGGGTCTGGCTGGCCAAGCGCACTTTTGCCAATGCGGTTGAGCAGGATCAGATGGAGGTCCGCAAGGCGCTGGCCTCGCGCGAATTCATTGCATTTGAGACCACAGGCGTCACGCACCGGCCTGCGCTGACGCTAGAAGCGGCGCAGAACGCGCTCAGTGTTCGGCTTGCGGAGGAGCAGGCACATGCCTTCGTCGCAGCCATAGACGTGCGGCGATCACGCAGCGGCGGCATCACACCGCTCGCCTCGCACGAGCCGGTCCGACGCAATGTCGCCGACGAAGAGTCGGCAACAGCGGTTGCGGCTCTGCCACTTCCGGCGGCGCCAGCAATCGGCGAGATGCCGGCTGAGGCCGTTGAGATCAAGCCCACCACAGGGGCAGGGCGCATCGACCGCTGGCAAAAGAAGCTGCTCGACCTGACGCTCAGGAACCGGCTGCTTAATTTCCCCGATTCGAAGAAGACAATTCCCTTCCTGTGCACCGACGTCGCCTATCTGGAAGACAGGTTGGCGAACGGGGCCGCGGTCCGTCTTATTTCGCTGCCAGAGCAAAACCCTTTGGGAGAACGCGATGCGGAGCTTTATCGGGATGTCCACGGTCGCGATCTGCAACGCGGGTTCGCGGCTGAAGCGCTGCTCAGGGATGAGCTCGCCTCCACGTTGGATGCCCGCCAGCTTGAAGCGAGGCTGATCGACCTCTACCGGCAAGTTCGCAACGACTTCGCTGAGGGCGGAGCAAATACGCTGTTCCTCGCCGTCGGTTTCCTCCGCTGGAAGAAGAAACCGGAGGATGAGCGCAGCTACCGGGCGCCGCTGCTGCTGGTGCCGGTCCGGCTTGAGCGGCGCAGCGCAAGCTCGCGCTTCACGATCCGCTTCCATGAGGACGAGCCACGCTTCAATGCCACACTTCTTCAGTTCCTGGAGCGGGATTTCGAACTTCGTCTTCCTCAATTTGCCGGTGACTTGCCGCTCGACGACAGCGGGATCGACGTGCCGCGGATCCTGTCCTCGATGCGACAGGCAGTGCGCGATGTTCCTGGCATGGAGGTGATCGACGAGACCGCGCTGTCGACATTTTCCTTCGCCAAGTTCCTGATGTGGAAGGATCTTGTCGAACGCACCGACGCGCTTCGTCAAAACAGGGTCGTTCGTCACCTCATCGATACGCCCCAGCAGACGTTCGAGAGCTCAGGCGGACAGTCGGCCTTTCGCGATGAGGCAGAGCTCGATCATGCGTATCAACCTTCAAGCATCATAAGCCTGCTTCCCCTGGATTCCTCGCAAACATCGGCAAGCATGGCAGCGGCCGAGGGACGTGACTTCGTCATCGTCGGGCCGCCCGGGACCGGAAAGAGCCAGACGATCGCCAACATGATCGCCAACTGCCTTGGGGTCGGCAAAACAATCCTGTTCGTGGCCGAAAAAACTGCCGCGCTCGATGTAGTCTACCGCCGGCTGCGCGAACACGGACTTGGAAATCACTGTATTGAGCTGCATTCGAATAAGGCCGATCGCAGGCATTTTCTCGCCCAGTTGAAGGCATCATGGGAGAATGGCCGGGCGGACGCCTCACAGTGGATTGCCATCAATGAGCGGCTTCGCTCGCGCCGGGACGAGTTGAACGCCTATGTCGCGGCGCTTCACAAGCGCTACCAGAACGGTTGGACGCCCTATCTGGCATTGGGTATTGCACTCAAATCGAACGATCATCCGGCACCGGCGTTCACGTGGCAGGCGCCGGACTCGCATGACGCACAAACGCTGCTGGCGCTGGAGGATCTGGCCGCGCAGGTCGGCCTGGTCTTCGCGTCGGTTGAACGTCGGCCGGAGTTGGACCTGATCGATGTTGGAGAATGGAGCAGCGATTGGCAACTGAGGTTGCTTGCTACAGCGACGTCTCTGCACTCCGCCATCGGCCAGTTGACTGCATCGATACGGGACTATCAGTCCTGTCTAGGTCTTGCTCCCAGTGAGCCATTGTCGCATGCGGAAATCCAGTCGCTCGTGGGGTTGGCGCAGATCATGGCCCAGGCCCGCAGTCGCGATATCTCGATAGCATATGACCGGGATTTCTCGACTTTCGCGGATGCGGTCACTGCCCTGGAGCGCTCGATCCAGGGATATCGAGAAACCGAGCGTAGGCTCTCCGCCACTTATGAGATTGCGACTGTCCGTGACCTCGATCTGGATGTCATGGATCGCCAATGGCGTGATGCTGAAGCGTCGTTCTGGCCAAGATCGGCGCTCGGCAAAAGCAAGATCCAGAAACTGCTTCAAAGCCGAGCACAACGTGGCACCGCCGACCCCGGCAAGGAACTTCAGCTGCTCCGTCGGATGAGAGAGTTTCTGGCTGCGGTCGACCACAGCCCGTTGGGAGGCAAGCCACTGCCGATCGAAGGTCTGGCAACGGACGTAAAGGCCATCGGCGGCACCCTCGATCTTGCTCGACGGCTTCGCGTATCACTTCGCATTCCTGGCCGCAGCCCGGACGAATTTCGGGCCGTCGTCCGTTCTGTCGCGCCAAGTCTGCGCGGCACCCTTGAAAACGACCAGCTGCGCGAGGCCGGCGATCAGCTGCTGGCGGCCGTCAAGGAACTTGAGGCCGCGCGCCTGGCATTCGGCGAGGTTTCGGCACGGAAGCTTGCGGATACTTCGGACGGTCCTGGCCTTGAAGTGCTTAGAGCAAAGCTGATTGCGCTACCGAATGCTCGAAACTTGTTTCGCGATTGGGCAGCCTGGTGCCAGGTGAAAAGACAGGCCATCCACCACCATCTTGCGCCTCTTGTTGGGCAAATCGAGACGGGAACAATAGCCCCCGAACAAGCACGGTCGGCCTTTCGTGCGGGTTATGCCAGATGGTGGTTGCCGAAGGTTCTCGACGGCGATCCCGTATTGCGAAGCTTCCGCAGGTTCCAGCACGAGAACGCCATTACGGAATTTCGCGAGATCGACGACCTGGTGCGCACTCATGCGACCCAGCGGGTCGTCAGCGCGCTTGCCCATGGATTTGCGCCGGTACAGAGCGTCTCACGCAACTCCGAACTCGGCTTGCTGCGACATCAAATGGAGCTTCAGCGACCGAGCCAGTCCATCCGCGACATGATCGGCAAGATGCCGCAGAGTTTTGCCAAGCTTGTCCCGTGCATGCTGATGTCACCACTTTCCATTGCGCAATACCTTCCCCCGAACCAGGCTTTGTTCGACGTGGTGATTTTCGACGAGGCCTCGCAGATCACCACCTGGGATGCAGTCGGCGCCATAGCCAGAGCGCGGCAGACAATCATCGTGGGTGATCCCAAGCAACTGCCGCCGACCAACTTCTTCGGCCGCAATGAGGACGAAGAGGAGATTGCGGATCACGAGAAGGACCTGGAGAGCATTCTCGATGAAGCAAGGGCGTCCGGGATCCCGGTGCGCGACCTCAGATGGCACTACCGTAGCCGAAGTGAATCGCTGATCGCGTTCTCCAACTATCACTACTACCATAACCGCCTGGTCACGTTCCCCTCGCCGGCTGTCGATGACCGTGCGGTTCGCCTGCACCGGGTTCCTGATGGCGTCTATGACCGTGGCAAGAGCCGCACCAACAAGGTCGAGGCCATGGCGGTCGTGCGCGAGGCAGTCACCCGGATGATGGGCTGGCTGGCCCTGCCGGAGAACGGTCGCCCGACTTTGGGCGTGATCACCTTCAATGCGCAACAGCAGTCATTGATCCTGGACCTGCTCGATGCCGCACGCCGAGACCGTCCGGAACTCGAATGGTTTTTTGCCGAAGACCGGGTCGAGCCGACGATCGTGAAGAACCTGGAGAACGTCCAGGGCGACGAGAGAGACGTTATCCTGTTCTCGATCACATTCTACAAGGATGCCTCCGGGAGGCCACCAGCAATGGACTTTGGGGCGTTGAACCGAGACGGTGGCGAGCGCCGCCTCAACGTCGCGGTAACACGCGCCCGCCAGGAACTGATCGTCTTCTCCGGTTTCACGGCGGACCAGATCGATCCATCGCGAAGCAAGGCGATCGCAGTCCAGCATCTGAAGACCTTCCTCGACTATGCCGAACGCGGCCCAATTGCATTGCCCGCCCAGGATCTTGGATCGGTGGGCGGCTTCGATTCCCCGTTCGAGGAAGCAGTCGCCGATCATCTTGAGCAGCGCGGCTGGACAGTCGTTCCGCAAGTCGGGATTTCCGACTTCCGGATTGATCTGGGAATTCGCCACCCGGATCTGACTGGGGCCTATCTCGCGGGCGTCGAGTGCGATGGAGCGACCTACCACCGATCGGCAACGGCAAGGGACCGCGACAAGGTTCGCGAGCAGGTTCTGACCGGGCTCGGCTGGACCATCCTTCGTGTCTGGTCGACGGATTGGTGGTTTGACGCAAAGAGCTGCGCGGATCGCCTTCACGCAACCCTGGAGACCCTGCTTGAGGAAAGCCGGGCGCGTCATTCAAGCGAGCAGACGGGGGAGGTGACAACGCGTTGGGAAATGGGTCAGCAGCTCGAGCCGACAGGCGAACCGGAGGCCCAGATGCCGGCCCCAATCGAGGAGCCCCTGCCCCTCACGACCACGTCCGAGGTTGAGCTGGTTTCGGCAAGTGTTGCCACAGCACCCGAGCCCTCGGGCTTTGCAGCATTTTCAACGATGGTCGGCGAGCCAACCCAAAACCAGGGCGGACAAAGACATTATCGTGTGACGGATCTAACGGACTTTCGGCCGGACCCCGAGCAATTCTTCGAGTTTAGCTACGGCACCACGCTGCGCGGGATGATCGAAGCCGTCGTTGACATGGAGAGCCCATTGCGCTCTGACGTTCTCGCCCAGCGCATTGCACGGGTTCACGGTTGGCTGCGCACGGGCGGCCGCATCCGCGAGAGGATCGACCTGCACCTGCGAGATCTGGATTGCACGCAGGAATCCAGCGGCGAATTCATTTGGAAAAAGGGCGGGCTCTCGGATCTCCTTCCCTATCGTCAGCCGGTCAACGAGGAAGCGCGACGTTCAATTGCCGACATACCGTTGGCGGAGCTTGCCTCGGTCGTGATCGACAATCCCGGACTTCTCGACATGCCCGATCCTGCACGCGACATGGCCCATCTTCTTGGAGTTGAGCGCCTTGCCGCGGTATCGCGCGCGCGGCTGGACGAGGCGATCGCCAGGGCGAGACAGCATATTGCTGGATCCTCCTAGCCAGAGTCCTACAGGAATTCGCTAGGGTTTTTATGGGGGAAGGATAATGGCGGGGACGCCGATTGATGATGTTGTCGACTGGTCGACAAAGCTCTCGACCTGGAAACAGGACGCTCTGCGGCGGCTGGCGATCAGCAATGAGCTCACAGATGCTGACATCGTGGCTCTGCTGGCGATGGTCAAATACGCGGCCGGCTTTGCGCTCACTTCGGCGCCGCCCACCCCGATACCGTTTACGAAAGCCCACTTTGGGAACGGACAATATCAACCTATCGTCCTCAAGCGCATCGCCAATGTCGAGAATGTGAATCGGCTGGTGCCCAAGGCGTCTCTCACGTTCTGTCCCAAGGCTTTGACGATCGTCTACGGTCGCAACGGGAGCGGCAAAAGCGGGTTTGTTCGGATCTTTCGCACCGCTTGTCGGACGCGCGTTGAGAACCCAGCCAGGCTGAAGGTTCTTGCTGACGTTTACGGAAGCACGCCCGGCCCTCAGACAGCCGACATCGTGATCGATGCCGGCGAAGGCGAGGTAGTAGTTCCCTGGTCGCCAAGCAACACAGCGTCGCCGCAGCTCATGCAAGTTGCGGTGTTTGATACGGCCTCCGCCGAGCTTTACGTCGACGGCGGAAATCAAATCCGTTTTCTTCCTTTCGGACTGGCTCTGCCGCATCGGCTCAACGCAGTCTGCATTACCTTGAAGGAGAAACTGGAGGCAGAACGGGCGAAGGAAGTCGGCAACAAGGTCGAACTGACTGCGCTCGCGTTTCCTGCCCAGCACGGCACCGCGGCTCAGCTCTTCAACAAGAAGCTGAACAAGTCCACAACCGATGCGCAGATTGAGTCGGCAACGACGTTTACCGAGACGGACCAGCAGCGTCTCGCTGAACTCACCTCCGCCCTTTCCGCAGGCGCTGCCGCCGCTGCCGACGTCACCGCGCTTTTGAAGTGGACAGATGCGCTGCTGCTGGAGGTCGGGGCTGTCGGATCGGCATTCGCAGATGCAACTCTGGACGAGCTTCGAAAGCTCCGCGCTTCAGCAGTTGCAGCACGCCAGGCAGCGACGGTAGCCGCTGGCGAGTTGTTCACCGATGAACCTCTGCCAGGTGTCGGAAGCGGTGCATGGCGGGCACTTTGGGCGGCGGCTCGCAACTACTCGGTGACAGAAGCTTATAAGGATAAGGAGTTCCCGGTTCTGGTGGCAGACGGCGGCGCTGCTGCATGCGTGCTATGCCAGCAGCCGCTTTTGCCCGACGGTGCTGCCCGCATGCAGCGTTTCCAAAAATACATGGACGACACACTCGATGCTGCCGCCCGGGAAGCGGAGAAAGCCGTCGAAGACGCCCTGGGAAGCATGCATGCTCTGGCTCTCCTTGGCGCCTCCGATTTTGCCGACCGTCTCGAGCAGGTAAAAAGGCGGGACGAGATGCTCGCTGGCGCCCTCGCAACCCTCCAGGCATCGGCGGTCGCACGGCGAGCGGAGGCCCTCGCGCGATTGCGGGGTGAGAGCAGTCAGACAATTCCTCCTCTCGTCGTGCCAATCGAGCAGCTGGAAACTTTCGCGCTCAAATTGAAAGGCGAGAAGGATGGACTAACGCAGGCGGGAGACAACGAAGAGCGGATCAAACTCCTGGCGGAAAAGACGGAGCTTGAGGACCGCAAGCTGCTCTCCATCAACAAAACGAAGCTCACCGTGCGACGGAATTTGCTCATCGTTGATGACGCCTACTCCAAGGCTCTCGCCGACGTTCAAACTCGTGGCATTACGCAGCGCGCGAATGAGCTTGTCGATGCCCACCTGACAACAGCCGTCGTCACGCGTTTTGATGCCGAGCGCGCCCGCTTCGACATCATGCACCTCAAGGTAGGCCTCGCACGCAAGAGCAATCAGACAAAGGCGGAATTCGAGGTCGATCCCAAGACAAAACTGGCCAAGGTCACCTCGGATATCCTGAGCGAGGGTGAGCAGCGTGCCTTGGCTCTTGCCGGATTCCTGACCGAAGTTGCTTTGACCGACGGTTCAGGTCCGATCGTGATTGACGATCCCGTTTCGTCGCTCGATCGCGATCGAAGTGCAAGGGTCGCCCAGCGGATCGCTGAGGAGGCAACCAAGCGACAGGTCATCGTGTTTACGCACGATATTGTGTTTTTCAATGAGCTCAGTCGCGCGGCTGATGAAGTGGGCATCGAGCCCGTCACGGTGGCACTTTTTAGCGACAAGGCTGCCGCTGGCAGAGTGGATACGGCAGGGATGCCGTGGAAGGGGCAAAACGTCGGCAAGCGCATCGGGCTGTTGAAGAACGACTCAGCACAACTGACCAAGCTGCTTGCGACCAGCCCGGCCGAATACGAGTACCGCGTGAAGAACCTCTATGGCCGATTACGCGACACTTACGAGCGTGTGGTGGAGGAAGTGATATTCCGGGACATCGTGCGAAGAGGAACGGATGTCATCCAAACCCAGCTACTGCGCTATGTTCGACTCTCGGACGCGTTGGCAATACGATTCCACGAAGGCATGACCCGCGCAAACACTCACAGCCACGACAATCCCGCGGCGGATACGGTAGCCGTCCCCCTTCCCCAGGAGTTCATCGCGCATCTTTCCGAACTGGAGGCCCTAGTTGCTGATCTGAAGTCCGACAGCGAGGCAGCAGAGGCGGATCGGCCGCAGATGAAGCCAAAGAAATAGCGCTACTTTTCTCTGAGGTCAGCCAGAACATCGCCGTGGCGAGAAACCAGAGCACCCTCGTGGTGCTTACCAAGCAAAATGAGCGGAAAGCAACAGTGCTAGTTTGACCCCTTGCCGTTGGGCAAGCTGGGGACGCCAGCCTGCCAGCGGGCTATTTGGACTTAGTCGTCTCGGGCACTTGGACGCGGGGCTACCGCGCAAAGCTGCCGATCGCGGTGCGGCGCCATCGTCGATTTCGATCGGCTGATCGAGAGGTCTTCAATATGGAGGCATATTGATTTCGGCCCATAACAATGCTGTGGCGGCGGTGTTCGCCCCCTCGATAACGGCTCAAGTTTCCACGCTAAAGGAGGCGGCGAAGGCGGGGCGAGTAATGCATTGCGGAGCCGTCCGCCGATAGCTCTCCTGCCGTGATCCACCCGTTCACACGTTGCCGCCAGTTTACGCCGAACGAACTTAGTCAGACCGCTTCCGCTTAAGGCCCTTTCTTTCTAAGTCGGCACGACCACTCGCTAGGAACGGCAAGGAGGATGCGGCTTTGTGCTTCTACACCAATACGCCAGGCACCTCAGAGGCGAGACAGCGCCCATGAAGAGTGATGCAATCTCATATCCCCCACGAGGTCTAACTCGTGAGGAAGCAGCTCGCTACACCGGTGTCGGAACAACGCTTTTTGATGAAATGGTTGCCGATGGGCGCATGCCGAAGCCCAAGCGCATCAACAGCCGCGCTGTTTGGGATCGTGTGGCCCTCGACATAGCTTTCACCTCGTTGCCGGATAAAGGTAGCGGTCTTCAAGAACTACTGGAAAGAAGCAAACGGGACAGAGAAAGAAGAAAATAAATACGCTCGTTGCGTATATGCCGCAGGCGTAGTATGGAGATTGCCTGCGAAAGGCATGACATGAACGAGAATGAGAAACTGGCGCAAGAAGTCAAAGCCTGGCGGGCCAAGGAAGGGCTCACTGCTGAAGCCGCGGCCAAGGAGCTGGGAATACCGAAGCGCACCTTTGAAGGCATCGAGCAAGGCAGAGGGTTCCCTTACCCGGTGCTCCTGCGCGTTGCCATGGAAAGCAAGGCCGTTTCGCATGATCCGATTCATGAGAAGGTGAATGGTGGTGGGCAACTCCAGCAGAAGCCTCGAAAGAGCGTTTGATGGCTAAACATCCTGACTACCCTGGGGCTTCTTCCCGCGTCGTCAACGGCAAGGAGTACTGGCGCTTTCGTGCAAATCGCCATGCTCGGCAGATCGCCTTGCCCGGACAGCCGGGCGACGAAGCGTTTGGAGCCTGCTACCGACGTGCCGTAGAAGGTTGCATAGGCAAGTCGGAAATCATTGACATGCCGGGACGTGTCCTGCCGCGTTCGTTCGGGCACGCAGCACGGCGACTTGAAACCACGATGGAGTGGGCTGACTTCGATCCGGCTACCCAAGCCAAGAACAGCAACTTGATAGAGCGCTTCCTGAATATGCCTGTCGACCCCGAACATGTGCTGACATGGCGCGATGTGCCGGTTGAGTACATGGATGCCGACGGGCTTCGCACGATCATCGAAGGTATCTTTAAGACAAACCGCACCGTCGCCAAACACATGCTGGTAGCCGTCAAAAAGCTGCTCTGGGTGGCTATCGAAGTCGAGAAATGGATAAAGCCGCAGGATGATCCATCGTTGTCGATCCGCGTGCGCATACCAAAATCGACCAAGAACCCGGCTTGGCCAATTGCGATCCGAGAAAAGTATGAAGAGAGACATCCGATCGGTACAGCCGCTCGGACCTGCTATGCGCTGGGTTTCTGGCTCGGCAACCGACGAGGGGACATCGCTGACCTTGAATGGGATGATCTGGTGACTGAAGAGATCGAACTGTTCGATGGTTCCTTGGCATTGATCGAGGCGTTTGCCTTCCGACAGAAGAAGAATCGTAACCGCCATGGCGGGAGGGAGATGTTCATTCCCGTGGTGGACAAGCTGGCGGCAGCGCTAGACCCACTTGACCGCTCGAAGGGTGGAACCGTCTTGAAGAACGGCTATGGCAACCCGTTTTCAGAGAAGAGCCTGACAGGCATGATGCAGCATTGGGCCCGGCAGGCTGACATTCCTGACGGCTATACGCTTCATGGCCTGCGCCGCACGTTCGGCACCTACCTCGCCGAATGCAACATCCAGGCACGCGCTATAATGGAAGCGATGGGACATTCTTCCATGACGGTGACGGACGATTACGTGCGCGAGGCCAACAAAAAAAGAATTGCAGTCGACATTGCGATGGCGATCAACCAGCGTGAGGAAAAGCGCGATCACATGAAGCGGCGGGCGGCTTTGCGGGTCGTGCGGTGAGCCAGAACTTCGAAGCGATTTATGACAGCGGCTTTCGTCGCTTTCTTCCTCGCCGTGCGCGCCGTGGGCAAAGCGTGGGCAAAGCGTGGGCAAAAGCCGATTTTTTGTAATAAAGACAATGGTCATGGTGGGCCCGGAGGGACTCGAACCCCCAACCAAGCGGTTATGAGCCGCCGGCTCTAACCATTGAGCTACAGGCCCCACACGCGGCTGGATTAATGTTTTTCCCCGAACCGCACAAGGCTTTCCGGATGGGCTGGCCGAAATCGTCCAAATCAGCCCATATTCAGACATTAGAGCGAGGTGCGTCGACTTAGACGCGCAAAATACAAAATACGCTCTAACGCTTTGAATCTACGCATCGAGCTTCCCGAAAATCGATTCCGATTTTTATGCCGATGCGGTAGTCGACAAGCGCGACTGGATCGCAGACCGAGGAGATTTTTATGACCAGACATCTTTTGCCCTTGGCGCTCGCCGCCGCAATCGCTTTTCCGGCGATCGCCGGCGCGGCCGATTCGCCGCCGCCGCCCCGCATCGTCGTCACTGGCGAAGGCGAAGCGACCGCGGCCCCCGATCTGGCGCTGCTGACGCTCAGCGTCATGCGCGAGGCCAAGACCGCGCGTGCCGCGCTCGATGCTAACAACGACGCCATGGCCTCGGTGATCGCCGCAATGAAGTCGGCCGGCATCAAGGAGCGCGACCTGCAGACAGCCGGCATCCAGATCAGCCCGCGCTACAATTATACCAACAAGCCGGACGGCAGCCAGGAAGCCGAACTCATCGCCTACCAGGTGACCAACACGCTTTCGGTGCGCATCCGCAACATCGACAAGACAGGCGAGATTCTCGACAAGGCGGTATCGCTCGGCGTCAACCAGGGCGGCGGCATCTCGTTCTCCAACGAGGATCCAACGGCAACTGTCACCGAAGCCCGCAAGAAGGCGGTCGCCGACGCAATGGCCAAGGCCAGGACGCTGGCCGAAGCCGCCGGCGTCAGCATCGGGCGGGTGCTGGAAATCACCGACCAGAACGTCGCGCCGCCGCCGATACCGATGAACGCCAAGGCCTTTGATGCGGCCCGCGAATCGGTTCCGGTGCAGGCTGGCGAGAATTCCTACACGGTGCAGGTCACAGTCACTTTCGAGCTGAAGTGACCGCCCGCTGAAGCGCGGGTAACCGGCAACATTGACTTTGCTGCATTAAAAAAACCCCCGAGGACTGGTCCTCCGGGGTTTTTTCGAGCCGCACCCTTCTATCTCAGGGGGCTCTACTCCAGACCGACCTTCGCAGAAGGTCATGTCCCTAAAGCTGACCTTCGCAGAAGGTCATACTGCCAGGCAGGCCGTGCCGGTTAGGCAACGTGCGAACGCTTAACGGTAGAGGACCGGACAGCCGCGCTCATTGGCGAACACGACCACGACGCGGTCGCCGTACTGGCGGCCCGCTACTTTCACGGTGCGGCGGCCGACGTCGATGATACGGGCACGGCGCAGACCCATGCGCTCTGCCTTGCCGAGGGCACGGTTTGGCGAGCAGGACCGGCGCCAGTCGCGTTCGCGGCGGCGTTCGCGGTAGTAACCATCGTCATCGCCGGAATAGACGCCGACGCGCGGTTCGTCGTTGTTGCCGAAGCCGAGATAGATGCTGTCTGCATGGGCTGTGGCGGGGATGGCGGCAAGCGTGCCGAGGCCGATAAGCGCCGAAAGGGCCGCAGTCTTGATCGTGTTGAACATGTCTTCTCTCCTTGTTCAGGGCTTCCGCCCGCCTTTGATCGAACCAATGTGTCTTACCGATGGCGAGAAGAATGCGCTTACGTATCTGAACTGTTTAGGAACCGGCCGTTCATTTCCGGTTCATGTAGCACAAGCAATTGCGCAGTCTTCTCGGCTTTCCGGTTCTGAACAATCCGGCGGGTTCTGAACCATTGGGTGGAAAACGCGCTGTCGGGCAGCCGGTTCCGGTTGCTGAAGGCCCGTCGCTAGGGCTCGTCGTCCAGCATGTGCTCGAAATAGTCGTCTGGCTCGGCAAAATCGGTCTCGCTGGCGCTGACCCGGCCGCGCATGGAGATGCCGGCCTCATGCACCGTCTCGGCACTGCCTGACACCAGCCTGTGCCACCAGTAGAGATCGTGGCCCTCGGCGACCAACCGGTAGGCGCAGGTTTTGGGCAGCCAACTGATGGTGCGCACATTCTGCGGCGTCAGACCGACGCAGTCCGGGACGCGCGCCAGCCGGTTGGCATAATCGGAACAGCGGCAAGTTTCGGCGTCGAACAGCCGGCAGCCGACGCTCGTCCAGTAAATCGCGCCGGTGTCTTCGTCCTCGAGTTTCGACAGGCAGCATTTGCCGCAACCGTCGCAAAGCGATTCCCACTCGGCCGGGGTCATCGCCTCGAGCGTCTTGATTTTCCAGAACGGCGTTTCCATCGACTGGATGTGGCCCCGGCCGGGGTCAAGGTCAAGCACCACAACAGTCGCAGGCCGGCCGGCACCATAGGCCGGCACCATAGGAATAACACGAAGTCGCCTTCAAAACGCCGGCCAATTGCCCTTCGTACCCGTTAATGCCCAATAACCGGAACCAATCCGGTTGATGAACAGTTTGGGCCGGGATGGGACGCCAAAGGAGGATTTTTAATGAAACGCCAACCACGGATTCTGGCAGGCACGGCACTTGGCCTGCTGGTGGCGTCCGCGCCGTTGGGCGCATTCCCGTTGCAGGGCAGCGCCGCGTTCGACCCGCCGCAGAGTACCGCCACGCCGTTGATCCCCGTGCAGTCGAATTGCCCCGAAGGCGAGTCGGCAGAAGGCTGCGCACCGCAGGCGGAACCGGAGCAGAAGCCTCGCAAGAAGCGCGAGCGGCAGGCTGAACAGGCCGCGCCTTCCGGCGAGGAGCAGCAGGGCGGTCAGCGCAGGAAGCGCGAGCAGCAACAGCAGGAGGCCGAGCAGGCCGCACCTGCCAGCGAGGAACAGCCCGAGCCGCGCAGAAAGAAGCGCGACCAGCAACAGCAGGAGGCCGAGCAAGCCGCACCTGCCAGCGATGAACAGCCCGAGCCACGCAGAAAGAAACGTGACCGGCAACAGCAGGAGGAAGCCGCACCGGCCGAACGGCCCGCCGAGCAGGCCGCGCCTGCCAGCGACGAACAGCCCGAACCGCGCAGAAAGAAGCGGGAGCAGCAGCAGGAGGCAGCACCTGCCGAAAAGCCCGCCGAGCAGGCCGCGCCTGGCGAAGAGGCCGCACCTGCAAATGACAACGAGCAGGTCACGCCGCGCAGGAAGAAGCGGGAGCAGGATCAGCAGATCGAAGCCGCACCATCCGAACAGCCAGCCAGGAAGGAAGCCGGCGAGCAGGCCGAGCCGCTTCCGACCGACCAGCAAACGGCTCCCGCTGAGGGCGACAAGCCCCGGGATCAGGCCAGGGAACGTGGGAAGAAGCCTGTCGACGAACAGCCGGTGACGGGAGAGCAGCCCTCAACCGGCGAGCAGCCCGCCGAGCGCCAACAGGCCGCACCCGCCGAAGGGGAAGGTCCGGCCCAAGGCGAGGCTCCCGTGTTCGACAGCCAGAAGGAGCGCAAGCGCAGGGGCGGCAGGGACAACGCGCAAGAAACCGGCGGCCAGGACGCGGGTGGTCAGCCCACCCAGCAGGACGGCGAGCAGGCGGAAGCCCCGAGGCCGGCTCCGGTCGATCAGGGACCGCCGCCCACCGACGACAGGGCGGCCCAGCAGGCGATCAAGCTTGAGAGGATGGTTCGGGCGACGGAGGAAAAGGGCAGACGCGTTGAGCGTGCGCCCGACGAGGAAAACATTCGCCGCCGTCGGGAACGCCCGCGCGGGGTCGACGTCGTCAGGGAACTCGGCGACCGCGTTATCCTCCAGTTCAACAACCAGACGATCGTGGAAAGCGACGATGCGCCGCGAATGCGGCGTGGCGCGCGGAACGTCTACTATGAGGAGTTGTCGAGCAATCGCACCCGGGAAATCGTCGAGCGTGACAATGGTATCCAGATCGTCACCATCCGCAACCGCTACGGCGACGTCGTCCAGCGTTCACGCATCGCGCCCGACGGACGCGAATATGTGCTGAGCTATGTCGACGAGCGGCACTATGAGGACGATGGCGACTGGCGCGATCCAGGCGACGACCTGCCGCCGATTCAGATCGACATTCCGCGCGAGGAGTACATTCTGGATTCCGAGGAGGTCGAGGATCCGGACGACTACTATACCTTCCTTGAACAGCCGCCGGTGGAGAGGGTGCAGCGCCTCTACTCGATCGACGAGGTCAAGCGCTCGGCCCGCGTGCGCGACATCGCCCGCCGCATCGACCTCGACACGCTGAACTTCGAATTCGGTTCAGCCTCGATCCCCGAAACCGAGGTGCAGAAACTGGAAGGCGTCGCCAGCGCCATGGAGAAGCTGCTGGAGAAGAACCCGGCGGAAACCTTCCTGATCGAAGGCCATACCGATGCCGTCGGCAAGCCGGAGGCGAACCTCGCTTTGTCCGACCGTCGCGCGGAGGCGGTCGCCGAAGCCCTGAGCAATGCCTTTAGCATCCCGCCGGAGAACCTGACGACACAGGGCTATGGCGAGGAGTATCTCAAGGTCGATACGTCTGAGCCGGAGCGCGAGAACCGTCGCGTCGCCATCCGCCGCATCACCTCGCTGGTTGCGCCGGTCGCCAGCGCGAATTGACTCGCAGTTTCAGAAACCTGAACTGGTTTCTGGAATCTATGCGGGAAGACATAGCCCATCCCGGTTTCTCCGGGTTGGGCAATTTCCGGCAATCAGCCGAGGTTGAAGGAGAATGTAAGTCGCGATTTAACCAGGCATTGAATCGCGAGGTCGTCCACCCCAGATTCTGGCTAGGGCTTCCCTGCCCTGTCCCGACTCCAGCGGGACACATGAGCCCCGCCGGTACCCCCTCGCCGGCGGGGTTTTTGTTTCCTGCTTCGGTTGGGAAACGAGGGCTATCCGGTGCCAGTCAGTAGATATTTTTCACGTTGGTTTTCGAATTCGCAAACACCTCGTCCGGCACGAAGAAATCGCCGGCAAGCGGACCTGTCGCGTCAGGCGCATAGATCGAAAAATCGCTGACGCCCTCGGCGCCCAGCACCTCCTCGTCGATGTAGAAATTGCCGGTCGCTTCGCGCGACGGCCTGAGCAGGATCGCATGCGCGGCATCGGCCATGATATCGGGCGAACGGCTCATCGCCGCCACTGTCGCCCCGCCCAGAAGATTGCGCACCGCTGCCGTATCGATCGTCGAGATCGGCCACAGCGAATTGACGGCGATGCCGTCCCTGGCGAACTCCGCGCTCATGCCCAGCGTGCACATCGACATGCCGAATTTGGCCATCGTATAGGCGACATGGTTCTTGAACCATTTGGCCTTCATGTCGAGTGGCGGCGCCAGATTCAAGATGTGAGGATTGTCGGCCAACTTCAGGTGCGGAATGCACATTTTGGAAACCAGGAACGTGCCGCGTGTGTTGATCTGGTGCATCAGGTCGTAGCGCTTCATGTCGGTTTCCAGCGTGCCGGTGAGTTGGATGGCGCTGGCATTGTTGATGCAGATGTCGATGCCGCCGAATTTTTCGACGGTTCTGGCGACCGCCTCGGCCACCTGCCCCTCCTCGCGTATGTCGCACAGCATCGGCAATGCCTTGCCGCCGGCCTGCTCGATCTCCTCAGCCGCCGTATAGATCGTGCCCGGCAGCTTCGGGTGGGGCTCGGCGGTCTTGGCCGCGATGGTCACATTGGCGCCGTCGCGCGCGGCGCGCAGCGCGATCGCCAGCCCGATGCCGCGCGACCCGCCGGAGATGAACAGCGTCTTTCCCTTGAGCGACATGTCTTGCGCCTCCGTTGCAAATCGGTTGGTCGCGATCCTTGCCCCGTGCCGTCGCCGGATACAAGAGCGGGGAGCATCGAGAGATGGTGACGCTGCGGAGGATTTCCGCGGCGTCGCGCTGCCCCTCATCGCCCTGCCGGGCACTTCTCCCCGTATAGAGACGGGGAGAAGGACGCCTTCATCACAGCTTTTGCCAACTGGCAACGTCGCAAGAATGGAGCCGTGGCTGCGTTCAGCTCCCTTCTCCCCGTCACTATACGGGGAGAAGGTGCCGGCAGGCGCATGAGGGCAGCGCAAACTTTGACATGGTCGCCCCACATCCTGCCTTGGGACGTCATTCACTAAACCAGCACCAGGCCTTGCCGCATGGCGATGGCGATGGCGTCGGTGCGGTTGGCCGCACCTAGCTTGATCAGGATCGCCGCGACGTGGAACTTCGCCGTATGCACGGAAATGTTCAGGCGCCGCGCGATCACCTTGTTGGGCGCGCCCTCGGCCAAAAGCGCCAGCACTTCGCTCTCGCGCGGCGACAGCACCGGCCGGCCGGCGCTGTCGCCGACCGGCTCCTCGTCGTAGAGATCGTCGTCATGGAAGGCGAAATCGTCATGTCGATCGGACAAGGGGCGGCCCTCGCCCGAGATCCGATAGCCAGCCGCCGCCAGTCGCGCGGCGGCAGCGATCAGCAGATCGTCCACTGCCGGCGGCAGCACGGCAAACACGGTATCGGCCGGCCGCTGCCGGCTCGCTCGTTGCGACAGGAGCACCCGAGGTATCGCGGGATCGCTGGGCCCGCCTTCCACGCCGCCTCTTTCCAGGTAAACGCCATCGACGATCGCGACATCCGCTCTGTCGGCGCTATTGCTGCTACCGGCCACAATCGGCAGCAGATCGCCGGTCGCGGCAAGAGCGGTGGACAGGTGCTCGGCGCGCACGACGTCATCGAGCGCGATCAGCACCGTCAGCCGCCGCCCCGTGATCCTGTGACTTGCCATCGATCTTCTCAGTTTAGCGGCTTTTCGCCGATGGTCAGCACGACGTCGCGCCGTTCGCCGCCGCGCACCACGCCGAGCGTCACCGACGCGCCGGCGCTGTCCGGCCCGAGCCTGCGGATCAGCTCGCGCGGGCCGTGCACGGCCTCGCCGTTCCACGACGCGATGATGTCGCCAAGATGCAGGCCGGCCGCCTTCGCCGGGCCATTGTCGTCGAGGCTCATCACCATCGCGCCATGCGTGTCGCCGTTGCGGATCGGGTGCAGGCCGGCGCCGAGATAGCCGCGCGCGACATGGCCCTTCTCGCGCAGCGTCGCCACCGCCCGTTCGATCGTCTCGTAAGGCATGACCAGCGCCCGCCGGCGCGGCCCGAACAGCAGCATGCCGATCAGTGCGCCCTTGGCGTCGAGCACCGGGCCGCCCTCGAAACGGCCACCGGCATTGACGGCCAGATTGATGCGCCGGTCGATCGTGCCGCCGCGCATAGAGCGCCAGGCCGGACCGACCTCACCAACCGTTCCGAATGCAGCGAGCGACGCACCGTCGCTATTGCCGACGGCAATGGCCAGATGGCCCGGCCGCGCCGTGCCTGCCTCGGCCAGCGGCGGCACGTCCGGTGCGCCGGTCGGCTTCAGAAGGGCGGTCCCGGTGGATGGATCGCGGCCGACCAGCTCAGCCTTCACCTTGTCGCCCGAAGAAAGCGTCAGCTCGATCTCCTCGCCGGCCTCAACCGCCTCCTCGGCAGCGACAAAATAGCCGTCGCGCCAATGGAAGGCGGTCGCGGTGCGATGCTGATGCGTAGCGAAGCTCGCCGTCGCCGGCGCCGCTGCGGCGGCGATATCGGCTATGGCGTCAGAAAATGCGCTCAGATTGAAGTCGCTCATGTCGGTCTCCTGGGTCTTTTTCGCCTCGGCCCGAAAATCGGCATCGATTTTCGGAAAACACGGTGCGAGAACTCAAAGTCTTAGAGCGCACTTTGAGCGTCCAATGGACGCTCGTCGCTCTACCCCAGATATCGCTCGGCAGCGCGTTGGCGGGTACTCGCCTGACGGCTAGTTGGGCGTTGGACTGGCCATCTGGTCAGGTCGCGGCCGATCCGGCCGCTCCGCACATATAGGCATCCTTCATCTTGCTCTAAAGACACGGAGCCCTGCCATGGTCCCTCCCCGCCCAGCAATTGCAGTTCGACGATGCGCTGCTCGACGATTATTCGGCAACGGTCGCTGATGCCGTGGACCGCATCGGTCCCGCCGTCTGCCGCATCGAGCGCATCGGTGGTGCCGGCGGCCTGGGCTCCGGCTTCGTCATCACACCGGATGGGCTGGTCGTCACCAATTTCCACGTCGTTGGCGATGCCCGCAGCGTCCGTGTTACGATGCCGGACGGCGTCTCCAGAGAAGGCCGTGTTCTCGGCCGCGACCCCGACACCGACATCGCGCTGGTGCGTGCCGACGGCAGCTTTGCCGATATTGCGCCGCTCGGCGATTCCAAGCGCCTGCGGCGCGGCCAGATCGCCATTGCCATCGGCAACCCGCTCGGCTTCGAATGGACCGTCACATCAGGTGTCGTCTCGGCGCTCGGCCGCTCGATGCGTGCCTCCACCGGCCGGCTGATCGACGATGTCATCCAGACCGACGCAGCGCTCAACCCCGGCAATTCCGGCGGACCGCTGGTGTCGTCGGCGGGCGAGGTTATCGGCGTCAACACAGCCATGATCCATGGCGCGCAAGGCATCGCCTTCGCGGTTGCCTCCAACACCGCCAATTTCGTCATTTCCGAGATCATCCGCTTCGGCCGCGTCCGCCGCGCCTTCATCGGTGTCTCCGCCGATACGACAAACCTGCCGCGTCGCGCCGCCCTTTTGTCGCAAGTGTCGAGCAGCACGGCGGTGCGCTTGCGCAGTGTCGAGGCGAACAGCCCGGCCGCCAGAGCCGGCCTGAAAGAGGGCGACATCATCGCCGCCATCGACGGCCGCCCGGTCACCGGCGTCGACGATCTGGTGCGCATGCTCGACGCCGAGCGCATCGGCCGCGAAACGCTGTGCACAGTGGTGCGCCGCTCCGGCATTTCTCAGGTCACGCTGATGGCGGTGGCGCGGACGTAATAACTATCGCGGCGCAAACAGTTGGCCAAGCAGCGAAACCAGCAGCACTGCCAACTCGCCGGTCGGATCGAGGTCCGGATCGAAAATGGTCATGTCCATTCCGGTACAGCGCGGATCCGCCACCAGCGCCGCGAGGACGGCGATGAGATCGTCGGGATCGATACCGGGGCTGCCTGGTGAATCCACCGCAGGCATCACCGTCTGATCGAGCGCATCGACATCGAAATGCACCCAATAGGGCCAGCCGGTTCGCGCCAGCGTGGTCAAGGTCTTTTCCAGGACCTCTGCCGCGCCGAGCTCCCGCGCGGCAAAGACATCGATCAGCGTCATCGCGGTCGAAGTGATGTCGGGCCAGGCGAAGTCGGGGTTGCGGTTCTCGCGTTCGCCGATCTGAACCACCTGTTCGTCCGCAACAAGTGGGCTCGCGATCTCAGGCCAGTCGGTCAGCAACGGCTCACCACGTCCGGTGGCGAGCGCAAGGTCCATGCCGGCGGCCGAGCCGAGCGAAGCATCGACGTCGTAGTTGCCCGGATGGCGGAAATCGCTATGGCCATCGACATGGACCAGTGCCAGCGGACCGGATCGCCGTGCACCAGCCAGCGCGCCAAGCAGGACCGCGCAGTCGCCGCCGACGACCAGCGGGAACTCGCCTCGTCTCAGCGCGCCGGCAACCACTTCGGCGAGTCCGAGATTGAAGCTGCGTATCGCATTGCCGTTGCGCAGCCGGGTGCCCGGCTGCGGCTCCGTGTTATAGGCGGGCCGATCAAGATCAACCACTTTGAGGGGCGAAAGCGTCTCGATCAGGCCGGCTTCGGTCAACGCCTGCGGCGCACGCCACGTGCCCGGAATATGACCTGGCCTCAGCGGACGCAGGCCAAGGTTGGAGGGTGCGCGGACAAGGCAGATTTCACGCATGGAATGGGCCCAGGCTGATGAGCTCAGCATAGACCGCAAAGACATGACCGGCCACGCGGCTGAAGGCTTCAGCTGATATCTACAGACAATTCCTGCCAGCCCCTGTCTCGCTCAGCCCGCCGCGCCTTCGACAAACTGCTCCAGAAACTCGGCGCTCGGCGGGATCGGCTTGATCACGTCGATCAGCACGCCATTGGGGTCTTTGGTGATGAAATGACGCTGGCCGAAGGCTTCGTCGCGGAGCGTTCGCAGGATCGGCAGGCCGGCGGCGATGACCCGCTCATAGATAGCATCCGGGTTCTTGACCTCGAAATTGATCAGCAGGCCGGAGGTCCGGCCGCGCCCTTCCTCAGGAATGGTTTCATGATCGCCGTGGACGATGCCGAGATTGACGCGGCGATCCTCGGTTGATTGCAGATGCACGTACCAGTCGCTCTCGAACAGCGGCTTGAAGCCGAAGTGCGCGACATAGAAAGGCTTCGTGCCGGCAACGTCGCCGGTCATCAGCACCGGGTAATAGCTTGTCGTCTTCATCTTTCCTTCTCCCGTCAAATAACATACAGTCTGCATGCAAATACGCATTAACATACAGGCTGAATGTATGCAACAAAGAACCGCGCGCCGCTCCAACCGCGATCGCACCGAAGCGACGCGCGCCGACCTGATCGCCGCGGCGCGAAAACTGTTCACCGAGAAGTCCTATGCGGAGACCGGCACGCCAGAGATCGTGGCTGCGGCCGGCGTCACGCGCGGCGCGCTCTATCATCACTTTGCCGACAAGCAGGCGCTGTTCGCCGCAGTGGTCGAGCAGGAGGCGGCGGCTGTGGCGGAAGAGATCGAGCGCGCCTCGCCGCCCTCGCTGTTTGCCCGCGATGCGCTGATCGCCGGCTCGGATGCCTATCTTGCCGCCATGCGCGCACCCGGCCGCACCCGGCTGCTGCTGCTCGACGGGCCGGCCGTGCTCGGCCGCGCCGCCATGGACGAGATCGACAACAGCCACGGCAACCGCTCGTTGCGCGAAGGCCTGGTTGCCGCGATGCGCTCGCAGTCCATGATGAGATTGCCGGTGGAAGCGCTGACCGCGCTGCTTGCCGCCGCCTTCGACCGCGCGGCGCTCGCCATCGAAGCAGGCGCTTCGACCGAGGACTACCGTGCCGTTCTCATGGCGCTGATTGATGGTCTGTCGCCCCAGGCCCCTGGTTCGGCTCGAACTCGTTGAAACAGCCAAGCTGGCGCTTGAACTGGTCGATCAGCCAGGCCGCAGCCGGCTTCGGGCTGCGGTCGGCGCGGTGCATGGCATAAAGCGGCGCGCGGACTTCGCGATACGGCTCCAGATCGAGTTCCACCAGCCGGCCGTTGGCCACATCGTCAGCAATCAACCATCGCGGCAGTCCGCCCCAGCCCAACCCTTCGCGCATCAGCGCATGCTTGGTTCGCATATCCGTAAGTCGCCAGGTGCGGTAGGCATAGACGCCGTAGTCGCGCCCTTTGGTGCGCTCGGACTGGTCGCTGACGACAAGTTGGATGTGTTCGCGCACCTCCTCCAGCGGCACCGGCTTGGGAAGCAGCGCCAGCGGATGGCTTGGCGCGGCCGCCGGCACCATCGACATGAAGCCAATGCGCACAAGATGCGCGTCGACCTCGCCCAGCAGGCCGCCAATACCGAGATCGGCATGTCCATTGACGACATGATCGGGGATCAGCCCGAGCGTGCCGATATGCAGGCGCAGCATCACGGTTGGAAATTGCGCCTCGAACGCCTTCAACACGCGCACCAGCACGGTGGAAGGCAGCGTCGCATCGACCGACAGCGCGACTTCAGCCTCCAGGCCCTGCTTGTGGCTGTCGACGCGAGAGCGGATGCGCTGCAATACGCCGACCATGCGCCGCGCATCTTCCAGCGTCGCCCGGCCGACATCGGTCAGATGCGGCTCGCGCGTGCCCTCGCGCTCGAACAGTTTCAGCCCAAGCTGCGCCTCGAGATTGGCGATGGCGTAGCTGATGACCGACTGCGCTCGGTTGAGCTTGCGGCCGGCGGCGGAGAAGCTGCCGGTGTCGGCGACGGTGACAAGGATCTGAAGCTGATCGAGCGTCGGGTTTGGCTGCATCGTTCTATCCACTATTTGGATGGAACATACATAAAATATACCGGTTTTTCAAATGGGTCAGCTCGCCCATATAGGTCGGGACAGTTCAGCCAACCCTGGAGACCCGCCATGTCCATCCTTCTCGTCACATCCAGTCCGCGCGGCAATGCCTCGCATTCGACCCGCATCGCCACTCAACTTGCGGAAAAGCTGCTCGCCGCCGATCCTTCGGCCAAGCTGGTCGCACGCGATCTCGTGGCAAACCCGCTGCCGCACATCGATCCGGACTATTCGACCGGCATCTATACGCCCGCCGAGGCCCGCACCCAGCGCCAGGCCGAGGTCGTCGGCGTTTCCGACGGCGTGCTCGATGAACTGTTTGCGGCCGACACCATCATCCTCGCCACCGGATTCATCAATTTCGGCATCTCGTCGACGCTGAAATCCTGGGTCGACCACGTCTCCCGCACCGGCAAGACTTTCTCTTATGGCGAGAATGGCCCGAAGGGCCTCGTCACCGGCAAGAAGGTCTACATCGTCCTCGCCTCGGGCGGCATCTATTCGGAAGGCGCTGCCGTGCAGATGGACCACGCCATCCCTTACCTGCGCAGCGTGCTTGGCTTCATCGGCATGACCGACGTCGAAGTCATCCGCATCGAAGGCGTCGGCATGGGGCCGGATGCGGTCACTGCCGCTCTGGCCAAGGCATCAGCCAAGGTGGATGCCTTGGTGACATCGACAGTAAGCAAACAGGCTGCGGCGGCGTAGGCCGCCAGCCGTCGGCAACTTGAAATCAAAGGCAGGCGCCTGACAGGGCGCTTGCCTTGTTCGTTTCAAGATGCGCCGGAGACCGATCGGGTCTCACCCGAACATCTTCTCGCCCTGTTCGTCGACCAGCTGAATGCCCTTTTTGATCGAGATGTCGACAGCGTCGTCGAGCCCGGCAAAACGATCGGCGCGGATGAATTTGTGCTCCTTCATCACGCCGTCGATCTCCTTGGAAACCACGCCGCAGGTCTGGTATTGGCCTTCCGCCTTGTACGGCGTGGCGCTGATCAAAAATCCCTTGTGCTCGATCTGCTTTGCCGGTGCAGCACTCTTTGGCTCGCCCGCGTCGCCGCCGCCGCCGAAAAGACGTTTCAGAAAAGACATGAGCGCGCCCTCCAACGGCAATCATTCTGTATCACATAGCGTGGTGCAGGATGATTTCACTAGCGGTCCTTAGGCAAACGGGCAAGGCCCGCATCCGGCCTGGAAGTCAGTCGCGCGACAGCGCTTCGAGGGCTTCGGCCGCCCCTTTCAATATCGCGATCGCCTCGGCCTGTTTTTCAGCGGGCGCGTCGACAATGTCGCCGAGGGCTGCGCGTAGCCGGTGGCGCACGGCGCGGAATTCGTCGCGCTTTTCCGAACCGCCGCGGCCGCGACGTCCGCTATCCTCGCCATCGTCGTTCCAGCCGAACCAGTCACGCGCCTTTGCCATCTTGCGGCCGAAACGCTCGAGATGATCGAGCACCTGCTCGATCATCTCGCGATTGTCATTGAGATGCGCCTGCCCTGCCTCGGTAATCGAAAACACCTTCTTGTTGCCTTCCGCCGACGAGACGGCATAGCCGGCCTCTTCCAGGAAGGTTAGCGTAGGATAGACCACGCCGGGGCTCGGGCTGTAGACGCCGCTGGTGCGTTCCTCCAGCGCCTTGATGATGTCATAGCCGTGGCGCGGCGCCTCGGCCAGCAGCGACAGCGTGATCAGCTTGAGATCGCCGTCGGCCAGCATACGCCCGGCGCGGAACATGTCGCCCGGCCCGCCGCGCCCGCCGCCCCTCATGCCGTGGCCGAATGGGCCGAAGCCGCCGCCACGACCGCCGAACTTGCCGGCCATATGCACGAAAACGCGCTCGGCATGCTCGCCGAAATGATGATGTCCGTGCATTGTCTGCTCCTTGAGTTATGTCTTACGATATATCTCAATTATGCGAATGAGGCCGTTGAGTCAAGATATATCTTACGATGTATCTGAGAACGGTGCCACCAGATTGAGTTCGTCACCGAGCTTGGCTAATATCGGTTACCAGCGGCCCTTGCGCCGGTTCCAGGCATAGAGAAGATCGGCGAAGCGATCATAGGCATAGCGCGTCAGCGGCAGCACGGCGCGATTGCCGAACAGCGCTGCCAGCCAGCCCTCGCCCGGCGTTCTCAGCCAGACGGCAATTGCGACGTCGGCGCCGACCAGCAGCCTGCCGTCCGCATCGGTTGCGTGCAGCCGGCGGCGGATGTCCTCCAGCGACACGCCGTATCCGGCCAGCGCCGCCGGTTCGGTATTGATGTCGCGAAACGCGATCCGCCCGGCCTTGATCGCCTCGACCAGCCGCCGCTTCTGCCTGACGATGCCGGCATCGCAAACCGGACAACGGGTATTGTACCAGACGGTCAGCAGATGCTTGGGCATGTGTCTCGATACGCGCGTTGAAGTGCTGCGCTGACTATCCGGGAAACACCTTCGCCCCGCAACATTTCGGGCAAGCCACTTCGGCCAGCCACCTTCGAGCCAGATTGGCCGGGCGCCGTCAAGCGGCGCCTGACCGGCAGCTTGCGCGGGTCTATAGCCGCGCACGCCTCAGCCGAGCGAGGCGATGATCTCGCGATACGCCAATTCCGGGAAGGCCTTGAGCGTCCGCGTCCTCACATTACCGCCTGTCGCCAGCATCAGCGAGAATCGAGCGAGCACCGCATCGTCGGGCGCTTCGACGACCGCCACCATATCGCATTCGCCCATGGTGAGATAAAACGCCTTGAACGAGCCGCCCATGTCTCCCAGCAGCTTCTTGGCGGCATCGAGCCGCTTCGGCGACTCGCGCACATTTCTGGCGCCCTGCTCGGTCCAGTTGATCAGCACGATATAGGTTGTCATGCACACCTCCCTCCGGAGGCCTCGGAGCGCGGCGTCACCGCCGGGGCGGGCATCCGGGTTTGTCGCCCAGAAAAAGCATCCGACACGCGATTATCCTCCCACAGCCGGTATGCTGCAAGAACAACCGCACCGTCCGGCGAGACAATCCCTGATCGGGTAGGAGGGAGCCTTGCGGCATCCCCCCTCCCACACCACCGTGCGTACGGTTCCGTACACGGCGGTTCGTGTCGCGCTCGGCTTGAGGTCCTCAATGCCCGCCGCCCTATTGGCGCCCAGCCTTATCTTGCGGGTTCCTCCCGCTACTTCCGGCTCAGGCCCTCTCGCGAGGTACCTGCCCAAGGCGCTCGGAAATGAAGTCCGACCTCCATCGACACGTTCAGCCCTTCACCGGTTGGTCCGGCTACTACGGCCTCTGCTGACTCCTGCCGACCCTTCCCGGCGCCTCTCGGCGGCGGTAGCACAGTTGTGTGCGTCAAGTTCTGCAAAATGGCGTGGCATTCAGCGGTGACGTTGGCGTGTCCGCCGCGCAGCCCCCGTGTTTAGCGGAGCGGCGGACATGGCGGGCCGCGTCTCAGGCGGCCAGTGCCCTCAAGTTCTCCTTCTTGTGCTCGCGCAGGTGATCCATGTTGAGGTAGCGGGTCGCCTCGAGCCAGTTCTCGTGGATCTCCACCGCCAGTGCCCGAACCAGCCGCAGACAGCTCTGCGGGTTGGGGAAGATGCGGACGCCTCATATGCGCTTCCTGTTCGTCAGGCCGGCACTTTGCTTGCAGCTTCCTTCAGACCCCGCCTCGCGACGACGCCCTTGCTGTTCGGCTAGCGGTTCCCATCACCAGGGTCCGCAGAGGACTTTCACCTCCAAGTCATCGACCGGATACCACCCCGGCCAAACGGTGCTTGCGCACCACGCGCCATGCCTGGCGCACAACAAAAAGGGCGCCGCAGCGCCCTTAAATTGTTATTCGTTGCCCGGCATCAGCTGTCGAGGAAGCTCCGCAGCTTGCGCGAGCGGCTCGGGTGCTTGAGCTTGCGCAGCGCCTTGGCTTCGATCTGGCGGATGCGCTCACGGGTGACCGAGAACTGCTGGCCGACTTCCTCCAGCGTGTGATCGGTGTTCATGCCGATGCCGAAGCG
This sequence comes from Mesorhizobium sp. WSM4850, assembly GCF_055811735.1. NCBI lineage: Bacteria > Pseudomonadati > Pseudomonadota > Alphaproteobacteria > Hyphomicrobiales > Phyllobacteriaceae > Mesorhizobium > Mesorhizobium sp. WSM4850. Next base: position 63,141 of record NZ_JBVVPV010000012.1, read on the forward strand.
CATTCTGAGCACGCGCTCTTCACGCGGGGTGAGCGAAGCAAGCACCCGCGTCGTCGTCTCGCGCAGATTGGCCTGGATCGCCGCGTCGATCGGCAGGATCGCCATCTTGTCCTCGATGAAATCGCCGAGATGCGAATCCTCCTCGTCGCCGACCGGCGTTTCGAGCGAGATCGGTTCCTTGGCGATCTTCAGCACCTTGCGCACTTTTTCCAGCGGCATGGCGAGCTTTTCCGCCAGTTCCTCCGGCGTCGGCTCGCGGCCGATCTCGTGCAGCATCTGGCGCGAGGTGCGCACGATCTTGTTGATCGTCTCGATCATATGCACCGGAATGCGGATGGTGCGCGCCTGGTCGGCGATCGAGCGGGTGATCGCTTGCCGGATCCACCACGTCGCATAGGTCGAGAACTTGTAGCCGCGGCGATATTCGAATTTGTCGACCGCCTTCATCAGGCCGATATTGCCTTCCTGGATCAGATCGAGGAACTGCAGGCCGCGATTGGTGTATTTCTTGGCGATGGAAATGACGAGGCGCAGATTGGCCTCGACCATTTCCTTCTTGGCGATCGCGGCTTCGCGCTCGCCCTTCTGCACCTGGTTGACGATCCTGCGGAATTCCAGGATCGAGATCGCCGTTTCGGTGGCGAGGTTCTGGATCTCGGCGCGCAGGTCGCGGATCGCGTCCTTCTCGTTCTTGGTGAATTCCTTCCAGCCGCGCGAGGTCAGATTGCCGATCGAGCGCGTCCAGTTGGGATCGAGCTCCGAGCCCTGATACTCCTTCAGGAATTCCTCGCGGCGCACGCCATAGCTTTCGGCCAGCCGCAACAGCTTGCCTTCGTTCTGCACCAGGCGCTTGTTGATGTCGTAGAGTTGCTCGACCAATGCCTCGATGCGCGCCGTGTTCAGGGATAGCGACTTCACCGCCTTGATCAGCTGGTCCTTCAGCTCCTTCAGCCGGCGGTCCTGGCTGGGCGACAGCGTGCCGGCGGCAGCCAGCCGATTCTCGACCTGCTGGTCCTGCAGCTTGCGCAACTTCTTGTAGGTGTCGGCGATGACGTCGAGCGTCTCCATCACCTGCGGGCGCAGCTCCGCTTCCATCGCCGCCAGCGACAGGCTGGCTTCGTCCTCGTCTTCCTCGTCGTCATCAGTCAGACCGCGCGTGTCGCCGCCGACATTGGTGATGTCGTCCTCGTCCTCGCGCGAACGGCGCGGCTTGTCGTCGGTCTTGGCTTCCTCGATCCGCTCGACCACCGGCGCCTGCTTGGCCTCCGGTCCGGCATAGGTCGCTTCGAGGTCGATAATCTCGCGCAAGAGGATCTTCGATTCGTTGAGCTCGTCACGCCAGATGATGATGGCCTGGAAGGTCAGCGGGCTTTCGCACAGGCCCGCGATCATCGTCTCGCGGCCAGCCTCGATGCGCTTGGCAATCGCGATTTCGCCCTCGCGCGACAGAAGCTCGACCGAGCCCATCTCGCGCAGATACATGCGAACCGGATCGTCGGTACGATCGGTCGGCTCTTTCTTGGTGGTCGTCGCGGCAACGGCGGTGCCGGTCTGCTCGGCCAGTTCGTTGGCGTCTTCCTCGGCGTCGGCAGCCGCATCGGCGGCTTCGGGCTCCTCGCCCTGCTCGTCGTCCTCGACCACGTTGATGCCCATGTCGGAGAGCATGGCCATCGTGTCCTCGATCTGCTCGGAGGTGACTTCCTCCGAGGGCAGCACCGAATTCAGTTCGTCCATGGTGACATAGCCGCGCTTCTTGGCGGCCTTGATCATCTTCTTGACAGCATCGTCGGAAAGGTCGAGCAGAGGGCCATCGGTGGCGCCTTCACGTTCGGTCTCGACCTCTTCCTTTTCTTTTGTCGCCATTCTTTATTTTCTCCAAGCGGCCAGGTATCTAGCCGCATAAGTATCAAGCCGCGTAAGCTGCCGTACCGGTTTATCAGATGCGCTCGCGCTAGAACGCGTTTCCCCGGGCCAGTAACTGCATCTCTCGTTAAGTCCAGATTAACCCTGGTATCTGTGGCAGGCTGACTGCCTGTCCAGTGACCGGTACCTCACATCGCTGCATTTCCGTCGACGCCGGCGCGGGTTAACGTTTCGAATCGTCCTGATTCCGTCATTCTGCCAGAAGGTCAAGCGCCTCTCGCATGATTCGCATGAAAAAAGCGAATCAATTACCCGACTTAAAGCGCCGCGGCTGATTCGACGCGCAAGCACGGTTCTGCACTTTCACTCTTTCGTAAGCTTCGACCTACACCCGCCCGGCCCTGCCCGAAGACACGCCGAACCCTTCGATCAGCGCCTCCGTTGCCTGCACATCACGAAATTGCGCCTGGATCTCGACGAGATGCCGGTAATTTTCGTCCGTGGGATCGCTGGCGAGCGCCGCTTCTGCCTGTTTCAGCTCCTTATGTAATGTGCGCGCGCTGCGCTGCAAGTGGAGCGCCTGGCTGAAGGCGTCGCGGGCATCGTCAAGTCCGGCTGTTTCCAGCGCCGGCCATTGCCGCGCCCGTTTGATCAGCGCCACCACGCGCGCCCAGATCTCGCCGCAGCCGGCACGTTCGATCGTCGCGATCACCGCGTTGCGGTCGTTGGCCATGTTATGCGCCATCGCATCGAGGATCGCCGCGTGCAATCGCTTCAGATCGGTGTTGGCGAGGTCGAGGAACTCGACATGCGCGAAATTCTCGTCGATCAGCGCCGGATGATTGACAAGAGCTGCGATGATCGTCGCCTCGCGCACCGACATCCCCTCGCTGCCGCGCTTGACCAGCGCCGAGCGGCCAAGGCTTTCGGTGATCGCGGTGCGTCCACCGGCATTGCCGCCGCGTGCGAACTGCCCGCCAGCAGCTGAGCCCTTGCCCTGAAAGCGCCCGCCGGACCGCCCGTCTTGGCGCCCCCCTTGATAGGTTTGGCGCGCGCCGCGCTGGGCGCCGAAAAAGCTTAGCACTCGCTCGCGCATTTCCTGTTGGTAGTGATAGCGCAAGCTCTCGTCGCGGATGCGGCTGGTCAGTTCGCGCAGCGTTTTTTCCAGTTCCGCCCGTCGTTCCGGCGTGTCGAAGATGCCGCCGGCCGTTTCGCGCATCCACAAAAGGTCGGCGAGCGGCCGCGCCTCGGAAAGCACGGCGCCAAACGCGTCCGGCCCTTCGGCCTTGACCAGATCGTCGGGGTCCTTGCCTTCGGGCAGAAGCGCAAAACGCACCGAGCGGCCTGCCTGGACCGCCGGCAGCGCCATGTCGGCGGCACGCCATGCCGCCTTCAGTCCGGCCTGGTCGCCATCGAAGCACAGCACCGGCTCGCCGGCCATCCGCCACAGCAGTTCAAGCTGGTTTTCGGTCAGCGCGGTGCCGAGCGGCGCCACGACATTTTCGAAACCGGCCTGCGCCAGCGCGATCACGTCCATATAGCCCTCGACGGCAATCACCGTGCCGCCCTTGGCCAGCGCCCCCTTTCCCAGCGCTTGGCGGGCTCGGGCGAAATTATAGAGCACGTTGCCCTTGTGGAAGAGCTCGGTGTCGGGCGAATTCATGTATTTAGCGAGCGCATCGGCTGCCAGCGCCCGCCCGCCAAAGGCGATTATCTTGCCTCTGGAGTCCGGGATCGGGAACATGATGCGGTCGCGGAACCAATCGTAGGAAACCGGAACGTCGTCGCCATGGCGCACCAGCCCGCATGCCTCGATATCGGCCTTGGGCACGCCCTTGGCGGCAAGATGCTCCTTCAGCTCATTGCGACTGTCGGGCGCATAGCCGAGCCGGAACGACTGCTGCGTCGCCGGCGTCAGCCCGCGGTCGCGCAGATAGGCGCGGGCTTTTGCGCCTTCCGGTCCCTGCAGCCGCTCCTGGAAGAAGGCGGTCGCCATTTCCATGACTTCGGTCAGGCTGGCGCGTTCCTTTTCGCGCCGTTCCTCCTGGGCATCGCGCAACGGCATCGGCACCCCGGCCATGTCGGCGATCTTCTCGACCGCTTCGGGAAAGCTCATTCCGTCGAGTTCGGTGAGGAATTTGAAGTGGTCGCCCGAAACCGAGCAGCCGAAGCAATGATAGCGTCCCTTCTTGTCCTCGCAGTGAAAGGACGGGCTCTTCTCGCCATGGAAGGGACAGCACGCCCAATAATCGCCGCGCGGCGCGTTGGTCTTCTTCCTGTCCCACGCCACGCGCTGGCCGATCACCGAGGAAATCGGCACGCGGTCGCGTATCTCGTCGAGGAAGGCAGGTGGAAAGCGCATCGGGAACGGCTCGTTTGCCTCCATATAATCACGCCGGCGAAACCCGACGACTCCTAATGCGAACCATACCCGGTTTTCACAGGGCAAAAAGAAGGCGGCCGTTGCAAGCCGCCTTCCTTCCTATCCGGCATTGTGCCGGTCGACGTTTTTGACGGTCAGTGCGCGGCAATCGCGCCGAAGATGATGCCGGAGACGACGCTGACCAAGAGATAGTCGTTGCCGACGCGGATCCATTCCTGGCCACGGCCCGGGCGACGCAGGCCATAGTGGCGATAGTCGCGGACCGGCTGGTGGCGCCTCCAACTCGAATATCTCTGGCCGTTGCGCCAATGGTTCCTCTTGACGACGACTTTCTTCTTCACCACGACGCGCGTCTTGACGTGCCTGTCCGGCTTCTTCCAGTCGACCTGGCTGTAGGTCGACTGCGGTGCATTCGGCGCGTTCAGCGGCGCTGCCTGGCCCTGCAGGGACGTCGCAGCCAGCATCGATACGGCGACTGCGGAAAGAATGATACGTTCATGACGGGGTACTCCTTGGTTGTCGATGCCCAAGCAATAGAGCCCGAAAAATGAACCGAAACTGAACACACGGATTACATTTTTGTAATGATTTCAGATATTTATAATAGTAATTCAACACTCAGCTCAAACCTGATCTGAAGCGGTCGTCGGCACTTGAGCGCGCGACCATCAAGAAGCCGGCCGGCGATGCAACCATTTTGCGATCCATCCATTTCCGACACGCCCTGTCGCGCAACAGCCGGCCGAATTGGGCAAAATTTATTATCCGGCTAAAAGTAATCGGAGTAGTATCGACCTTTGCAATGTCCTTGATTCGCCCCCTCTTTTGCGCCTTTGCCATCACGGCTCCCATATTGCTGGTGGCTGTCGGAATGCGAGCCTGACATGAGCGGTTCGGTCGTTTTGCTGCATCTTGCCGGCGCGGTGGCGCTGATGCTGTTTGCCACCCGCTTGGTGAAGACAGGTGTCGAGCGCGCCTATGGCGATGTGCTGCGCCACAAGCTGCGCGCCACCATGCGCAATCCTTTCATGGCGGTTCTGGCCGGCTGCGGCCTGGCGATCGCCCTGCAAAGCTCCACCGCCGTCACCTTGCTGGTCGGGTCCTTCGCCGGCGCCGGCATCGTCAGCGGTATATCGGGCCAGCTTGCCGTGCGCGGCGCCGAGATCGGCTCGGCGCTGGTGGTCAAGCTGCTCACCTTCGACCTGTCGCTGCTGGTGCCGGTCTGTCTTGTCGCCGGCACCGTCATGTTCATGGCCACCGAGCGGCGCGACTGGCGCCAGTTCGGCCGCATCCTGGTCGGCATCGGCCTGCTGGTGTTGTCGCTGGAAATGATCGGCCAGGCCTCGGAGCCGCTGCGCCAGAGCACCCTGATGCCGGTCGTCGTCGATTACTTCTCCGGCGATCCGGTCACCGCCTATCTGCTGGCGGCGCTGGTCACCTGGCTGTTCCATTCCTCGATCGCCGCGGTCCTTTTGATGGTGACGCTCGCCGGCCGCGGCTTCATCCCGCCCGAACTCGGCATCGTGCTGGTGCTCGGCGTCAATCTGGGTTCGTCGATCATCGCGCCGCTACTCACCCGCAATGCGGAGCCGGGCGTGCGTGTCGTACCGATCGGCAATCTCCTGATGCGCGGCATGGGCTCGCTGGCCATGCTGATCCTGTTCCTGTGGTTGAAACCGTCGGTCGCCTTTCTCGGCGCCACCGTGCCCGACCAGATCGTCAACGCCCATATCCTCTTCAACATCCTGATCCTGGTTGCCGGCCTGCCGCTGGCCGGCCTCGTCTACCGCGTTTCGGAAAAGATCGTGGCGCTCGGCACCAAACCGGCGCCGGCAGAAGCGCTCGACGTCGTCGAGTTGTCCGCGCTCAACGACAGCGCCCTCGATGTGCCGAGCCAGGCGCTGGCCAACGCCACCCGTGAGGTGGTGCGGGTCTGCGAGACGGTCGAGATCATGCTGAAGCGCATCATCGAGCTCTATGAAAGCGCCGACGCCGACAAGATCAAGGCGCTGGCCGCGCTCGACGACCGCGTCGACAAGAAACATGCGTCGATAAAGCTCTATCTGGCCAAGGTCACCAGGAACCCGCTGACCGAGGACGAGGCGCTGCGTTGCCAGGAGTTGATCGGCGCCTGCGTCAAGCTCGAACAGGTCGGCGACATCATCGTGCGCAACATGCTGGTGCATGTCAGGAAGAAGCTTGAGCGCGGGCTGGAGTTCACGCCCGAGGGTTGGCGCGAGCTTAGCGGCTTCCACGCTTCGGTGCTCGCCAACGCGCGGCTTGCCTTCAACGTGCTGGTCTCGCGCGATCCGGAGACCGCCCGCCAGCTGGTGCTGGAAAAGGATCGGCTGCGCGATCGCGAGAAGGAGACCAGCGCCAGCCATTTCGTGCGGCTGCGCGACGGCACCGCCAAGAGCGTCGAGACCAGTTCCATCCATCTCGACACCATCCGCGACCTGAAGCAGATCAATTCGCTCCTTGCCTCGATAGCCTACCCCGTGCTCGAGGAACGCGGCCTGCTCACCGGCTCGCGGCTGAAGGCCGGATAGATTGGGCCCAGCGCGGGAATTGCCTGGAGCCGGCGCGCGAAAATTAGTCTTTGCTAACCCTTCCGTCTGTCGGCTAGAGCATTTTTCAGCCAACCGTCTTCGCTTGGCGTCGGACAACACGCGTCAAGCAAAGACCTGGAGCGCGGTTTTGGTTCCACCAGAACGCAAGGCGCTCTAAGGATCGCTTAAAATCCGCCGGGAGAAAGTCTATGGATACCCATTCGCGCAGTTTCGCCAAGGCGCTTTCCTGGCGCGTCACCGGCACGGTCGACACGATAATCATTTCGCTCATCGTGACGGGCAGCATCAAGCTCGCTGCGGCCATCGGCGTGACCGAGGTCATCACCAAATCGCTGCTCTACTATTTTCACGAGCGGGCGTGGTTGAAAATCCCCTAAAGAAGGAAGACGACGACCGTCTAGCCTTGTGCGGCCGGAGCTTGGCTGAACCGATGAAGAAAACCTAAAGCGGCGTCGAGAATTTCTGGATTGCCCGCCGCTCTCGTCCGTGATTTGAGCCATCTCGTTCAAGGATCGCCTTCCCGCGCCATGCTTCCCCTCATCGCCCTGTTCATCGCTGCGTTCGCATTCGGCACTACCGAGTTCGTCATCGCCGGCGTGCTGCCGCAGGTGGCGGACGGCCTTGGCGTCTCCATCCCAACCGCCGGCTATCTCGTCTCCGGCTACGCCGGCGGCATCGCGATCGGCGGACCGCTGTTGACGCTCGCCACCAAGACGCTTTCCCGCAAGGCGTTGCTGCTTGGCCTTGCCGCAGCCTTCACCATCGGCCAGGCCGCCTGCGCCCTTGCGCCCGACTTCGCCTCCATGTTGCTGTTGCGGATTGCAGTGGCCGTGGCGCACGGCGCCTACTTCGGCGTCGCGATGGTGGTTGCGGTCGGCCTGGTCCGCCAGGATCAGCGTGGAATGGCCGTGGCGCTCATTCTGTCGGGCCTCACGGTCTCCAATGTCATCGGCGTGCCGGCCGGCACGGCGATCGGCAATATTTGGGGGTGGCGCGCGACGTTCTGGGTGATGTGCGCGCTTGGTGTGGTTTCCATCGCCGCCATGGCCGCCCTCCTGCCGCGCCGGACGGGATCGTCGCGCCGGCCCGTCAGTTTCGGCAGCGAGGTCCGCGTGCTCGCACGCCAGCAGGTTTGGACGTCGCTAATCCTCATGCTGATGCTGATGATCGGCCAGTTCGGCCTGTTCACCTACATCACGCCGACGCTGCTTGAAGTCACCGGCCTCGGCGAGGGCCTGGTGCCCTGGGTGCTGTTGCTCAACGGTGTCGGCGCGACGATCGGCGTCTTTCTTGGCGGGCGGCTCGCCGACTGGAAACTGATGCCGTCGCTCATCACCATGCTTTTCATGCAGGCGGTGACACTTGCCGTCGTTTACACCGCCAGCCCGTACCCGGTGCCGATGGTCGTTGCGATCACTATCTGGGGTGGTCTCAGCTTTGCCATCGGCACCCCGATCCAGACCCGTATCCTGACCTGGACGGCGGACGCCTCCAATCTCGCCTCATCGCTTATCCCGGCCGGCTTCAATGTCGGCATCGCGCTGGCCGCCTCGCTCGGCGCCGCCATGCTCAATGCCGGTTATGGCTATCGCAGCCTGCCGGTGGTTGGCGCCATGGCCATGCTGGTCGCCGTGGCGGTCGCGCTCGCCTCACATATCTGGGAGTGGCGCCGAAACACGATGCCGCCGCTGCCGGCCGCTGCCGAATAGTCGGCAGGCGCTACAGGTCGATGCGATAGCGCAGGCTTTCGGCGCCGCCATAGGCAGCGTCCTCGAAGAATCGCCCGACGAGCCGTCCGCCATTGGCCAGGACCACCTTCTGCGAGGCGAGATTACCCGGCTTGGCGGTGATCTCGACGAAGGGCAGGCCGAGCGCCCTCGCCTCGCCGAGCATCAGCCTCACTGCCTCTGTCGCATGGCCGCGCCGCCGCTTCCATGGCACTACGGCATAGCCGATGTGGCCGAGCACATGTGGCGGCAGCTCGGCGGTGCCGCGCTGCCAGCGAAGGCCGATCGAGCCGGCGACTTCGCCGTCCCAGATCCAGCGCCGGAATCCCGGCAGGCGCGGCACGTTCGTCCCATCAAGCAAGGTGATCGGACCACCCTTGGCATCGGGGTCGTCGAGATCGGCGAGGAAGGCCGTTGGATTCTTTTCGATGGCCGCAAGCTGCTCGCGCGTCGCCTCCATTAGCCGCACATTGTCCGGCGACCAGCCGCGCTCAAGGGCGGCCTTGTACGACGGCAGATGTTCAAGCGCCGGTTTGACGAGTTCAACCATGACGTACGATCGCTCCGCTGCCGCCCTCGGATTCTGAAGTTGATCTTCAGGGGCGGCTTTCTAAAATCAAATGTCATCGATTGGGTCCACCTACTTTGGAGTGAACACAATGGCCGACCACAGGTCCGAGAAGTCGGCGAAGGCCGCCGCCGAGCGGGGCGCGGCAACCAAACCGCGCAAGGCGACGCCGAAGCCGCAGTCCGCGAAGGAAGCGAAGCCGGCACTCCTCGCAGGCGGCAACCCCCAGATCGCGAAGGCCGAAGGTGACGCCCCGGTGCAGGCCTACATCGCGGCCATGCCGGGCTGGAAAAGCGATGTCGGGCGCCGCCTCGACGCAATCATCGTGCGCACCGTCCCCGGCGTGCACAAGGCCGTCAAATGGAACTCGCCGTTTTACGGCATCGAAGGCCAGGGCTGGTTCCTGTCGTTTCATGTCTTCACCCGCTACGTCAAAGTGACCTTCTTCCGGGGCACGTCACTGCGTCCTGTTCCTCCCGGCGAGTCCAGGCACAAGGACGTGCGCTACCTCGACATTTATGAGGACCAGCTCGACGAAGCCCAGTTCGCCGCCTGGGTGAAGCAAGCCAGCCAATTGCCAGGCGGGCGACTGTGAGATGCATCACGAATTAGCCAAGGGCGTCTGCAAGCACCTCATTCAGGCGTGCAAACGCGGTGGGCTCGTCTGGCGCATGGGCCGGATTAACTTCTGTGACGGTCAGGCCGCGCCATTGCTGCAGGGCGGTCAACTGCTTTAGCACGAAGGCGGCTTGCTCCAGTTTGAGACCGTGGCAACGGCGCACATTCTCAGCAATCGGGAAATCGATAAAGGAGAGCACATCGGCATCGAAGTGAATAAGCACACAGTCAAAGCGCGCCGCCCATTCGGCCGCGCGCGCCGCCGCCGCCTCGATATCAATCAAAGCTTCCTCACGCGAAATGACCTTGATCGCGTGATCTCTGATCGCGGCGGCTTCAGGCGGAGTGATATTCTCGACGCCGAAATAGAGAAGTTGCTGAGGCACGAGCATCGGACGAGTTGGGCCGAGCCCCGCGAGCGAAGACTCGCATCCCGGGATGTTGAGCAGATGGGCGACACCAGTCCAGTCCAAGGCGCCGTCGCTCGTGTCAGGTGTGTTGAGATCGGCGTCAAAGTCCATGTAGACGAGTCCGATCCGCGCGCCGGCCGCGTTCGCCCCGGCGACCGTGCCCAACTCCACGGTACAATCGCCGCCCAAAACAAGCACGTCTTCCTGCGCCGAAATCGCCGTCGCCACGTGGCTTGCGACCAAGTCACAGGCCCCGCGCACGGCCTCCAGGTTCATGGCCTGCGGCCGCGAAGAGTCCGGTCGCCACCGGAACGATGCAACATCGCTATGATCCCTGATGGTTCTGCCTCGGCTCGCGAGCGCCTCTGCGAGCCCATGGCGCCGAAACACCGCGGGGGCTTGTTCCTGCCCTGGCGAATAGGCGCCGGCGCTGGTGGCAGCGCCGAAAATGTTCAGCAAACGCGCCGCCAAATCGAAGCTCCATTTTTCGTATGATCCTGGTTGCAAAACGGGTCTGGAGCGACGAAGGTTCCTCTTCGACGTCGAGAGTTTGTTGCTCGCGCCGGAACGGCAAACGGCTCGCCGCATCGATGCGTACGCCAGACGCCGGACGTCGAACGTTCACAAAGCCACTGGGACCAATCATGACCAAAGCGACAACAGCCATGAAGAAGGGCGGCTCGACGGAGGGAGCAGGAGGAGACACCCCCTCTCAATTGATAGATGCGAGAATCAAAGAGCTGAGCGATTGGCGGGGCGAGATGCTCGCTCGGATCCGAACCCTCATCAAGCAGGTCGATCCCGAAGTGGTCGAGGAGTGGAAGTGGAGAGGGGTTCCGGTGTGGGAACACGCCGGAATTATCTGCACCGGTGAGACCTACAAGAATGTCGTGAAAATGACTTTCGCCAGGGGCGCCACGCTGGAGGACCCATCTGGCCTCTTCAACTCCAGCCTCGAAGGCAACACCAGGCGCGCCATCGACATCCATGAGGGCGACAAGATCGATGAAGAGGCGTTGAAGGCGCTCATTCGCGCCGCCGTGGCACTGAACCTGTCGGTGCGAGCTGCCGCCCGCCCCGCCCGCTCTCAGAAACCGAAGAGCGCCTGAGAATCAATCATATGCGGCCAGGGCTGGCGCCTCGCTGTCGCCTCCTCCAATGCCTTACGAGCTCGCTGCAGCGGCAAAATCCTACTGCAGCAGTCCCTTGACGATCCCGCTCGCCTTGGAGAAATCCATCTGGCCGGCGTATTTCTCCTTGAGCACGGCCATAACCTTGCCCATGTCCTTGACGCTGCTGGCGCCGGTCTCGGCGATGGCGGCGCGGATCGCCGTTTCGGTCTCTGCCTGGCCCAGTTGCGTCGGCAGGAAATCGCGGATGATGGCCATCTCGTCGCGCTCCTGCGCGGCAAGCTCCGGCCGCTTGCCGTCGTCGAAAGCCTTGGCCGACTCTTCGCGCTGCTTCACCATCTTGGCCAGTATCTGCAGGATCTCGTCGTCGCTGGCCGGCTCCTTGCCGGCGCCGCGATTGGCGATGTCGCGGTCGTGAATGGCCGCCTGGATCAGCCGCAATGTCGGCAGCCGGCGCTTGTCCTGCGCCTTCATCGCGCTCTTCAGGGATTCAGCGATTTTGCCGCGCATGATGCTTTCTCCTTCGAATGAGACGGACAATAGCCGTGCCGAAAGCCCAAGGCAAATTCGACGCCGCCCGGCAAACCGCTGATATTGTTCGACGAAATAAATCGCGCCTGCGGGCGTAGCATCATTGACCGCTCTGGCGCCTTCCCCTATGTACTGGGCCTTGCATGAACTGAGTTTTTGTTGCGCGCGCTGGCTGCGAAATCGCCGCTGCGCGCGGTTTGCTGCGCAGAATGGTTCGCCGGACCGATTGAAGGGCGCAGCCTTTAGGAGTGCCGCCATGGCAACGATGACCGCCGCGTCGACCCCCACTTGGGCCACCGAGAAGCCGACCGCCCTGCTGGTGCTGGCCGACGGCACCGTCATCGAGGGCCGCGGCCTTGGCGCCACCGGCTCCGCCGTCGCCGAAGTCTGCTTCAACACCGCGCTGACAGGCTATCAGGAAATCCTCACCGACCCGTCCTATGCCGGCCAGATCGTCACCTTCACCTTTCCGCATATCGGCAATATCGGCACCAATGACGAGGACATCGAGGATCTCAACCCGGTTGCCCGCGCCGGCGCAGTCGGCGCCGTGTTCAAGGCCGACGTCACCAATCCGTCCAGCTATCGCGCCGCTTCTGGTCTTGACCAATGGCTGAAGAAACGCGGCATAGTGGCGCTTTCGGGCATCGACACCCGCGCGCTGACCGCGCTGATCCGCGAAAAGGGCATGCCCAACGCCGTCATCGCGCACGCGCCCGACGGCATCTTCGACATCGAGGAGCTGAAGCGCCGCGCCGCTGCCTGGTCCGGCCTGATCGGGCTTGACCTGGCCAAGGACGTCACTTCCGGCCAGTCCTCGGTCTGGCGCGAGACGCCGTGGGTCTGGGACGAGGGCTTTGGCGAACAGACCGATCCGTCCATGCATGTCGTCGCCATCGACTACGGCGTAAAACGCAACATATTGCGCCTGCTTGCCGGCCTGGGCGCCAAGGTCACCGTGGTGCCGGCCAACACCGGCGCCGAGGATATCCTCGCCATGCGGCCCGACGGCATCTTTCTCTCCAACGGTCCCGGCGACCCGGAAGCCACTGGCGACTATGCCGTTCCGGTCATCCAGGACTTGCTGAAGACCGACATCCCGGTCTTCGGCATCTGCCTCGGCCACCAGATGCTGGCGCTGGCGCTTGGCGGCAGGACCGCCAAAATGCATCAAGGCCATCACGGCGCCAATCATCCGGTCAAGGATCACACCACCGGCAAGGTTGAGATCGTCTCGATGAACCACGGCTTTGCCGTCGATGCCGGCTCGTTGCCCACGGGCGTCGAAGAAACCCATGTCTCGCTGTTCGACGGCTCGAACTGCGGCATCACCCTGACTGGCAGGCCGGTGTTTTCGGTCCAGCATCATCCCGAAGCCTCGCCGGGCCCGCAGGACTCGCATTATCTGTTCCGCCGCTTCGTCAATCTCATCCGCGAAAAGCGCGGCGAGCCGGCGCTGGCGGAGCGCGCCTGATTCAGGTTCGCACCGTCGCCGTCGTGACGTCCCTCACCGCGCTCGGCTTCTCGACCCTGAGCACAAACGCGATCAGCGACAAAGCAAGAAAGATACCGCCGAGCACAAAGGGCGCGCCGCCGAACGTCACCGGCGCGCTCGGCCCGGTGAACCAGGCGAAGATTCCCGTATAAAGCAGCGGCGTTATGATGCTGGTGATCGAAAACACGCTCGTCATCGCACCTTGCAGTTCGCCTTGCGCGGAGGGCGGCACCTTGGCCGCCGCCAGGCTCCGCAGCGGCGGATCGGCCAGCGCCTCGAGGCAGGTCGCCACGATCACCGCATAGATCATCCAGCCCTTCCACGCCGCGGCATAGCCGAAGGCGGCGAGCGCGGTAAAAGCAAGGCCGATGGCGGCGGTCCGCCATTCGCCGAGCCGTGGGATGACGCGCGGCAGGACAAAACCCATCACCAACGCCCCGCCAAGGCCGAAGACGCCGAGTGAGAAGCCGATCTGCTGTTCGCTCCAGCCGTAGCGGTAACTGCCGACGAACGACCACACGGCAGGGTACATCATGTGACCGAGCGTCATCAGGAAGAACACCAGGCCGATCCAGCCGATCCCCTTGTAATTGCGCATCTGCTTCAGGGCGCCGAGAGGATTGGCGCGGCGCCATTCGAAGCGGCGCCGGTGATGCTGCTCCAGCGTTTCCGGCAGGAAGAACCAGCCGACGATGAAGTTGATCAGAGCAAGCACCGCCGCGCCCCAGAACGGCACGCGCGGCCCGAATTCGCCGAGCAACCCGCCCAGCACCGGGCCGATGACGAAACCGACGCCGAAGGCGATGCCAAGCAGGCCGAAATTCTTCGCCCTGTTCTCGTCGGTGCTGACATCGGCGATGAAGGCGGAGGCGGTCGAATAGCTGGCGCCGCTGATGCCGGCCAGCACCCGGCCGACGAACAGGACCCAATAGGACCAGGCCACCGCGCAGATCAGATTGTCGACGGCGAAGGTCAGCACCGAGGCCAGCAGGATCGGACGACGGCCGAAGCGGTCGCTGAGATTGCCGACCAGCGGCGCGAACAGGAACTGCATGGCCGCATAGACGAAGAACAGCCAGCCGCCTTCGATCGCCGCTTCGCTGACCCCGACGCCGGTCAGTTCCTGCAGATAGGCCGGCAGCACCGGCATGATGATGCCGATGCCGGTGATGTCGAGCAGCAGCGTGGTGAAAACAAGCGCAAGGCCCCGCCCGGCGGTTTTGGCTTCGATCATGACGGTATCGACTCCTGGAGCCGCCTCGCAGCGAAGGTGGAAAGCTCGTTATAGGCGAGCAAGCCCCACAGAACAATAAGGGAACAGGCCAGGAATTTTCATCCTGACATCAACTGTCGACATGAGCGCGGCTGCACCGCCGCCCCTTTCAACGCCATTTCAACGAGAGCCCAAACACCTCAGATCGGGGTGTTGAACGTATCGCAGTCCGACAGCTTGCCGCTCTTGTAGCCGCGTGCCAGCCAGGTTTGACGCTGCTGCGAGGTGCCATGGTTGAAGCTTTCCGGCACGACATAGCCCTGCATCTTCTTCTGCATCGTGTCGTCGCCGATCTGCTGGGCGGCGTTCAGCGCCTCGTCCATGTCGCCCTGTTCCAGAATGCCTTTCTGCCCGGTGAAATGCGCCCAGACGCCGGCGAAGCAATCCGCCTGGAGCTCGACCTGCACCGACATGTGGTTGGCCTCGGCCTCGCCCATCTGCTGCCGCATCTGGTTGAACTTGGGCAGGATGCCGGTGAGGTTCTGGACATGGTGGCCGACCTCATGCGCGATCACATAGGCTTGGGCAAAATCGCCCGAAGCGCCGAATTGCTGGTCGAGCTGCTGGAAGAAGGTGGTGTCGAGATAGACCTTGCGGTCGCCGGGGCAGTAGAACGGGCCGGCCGCGGACGAGGCGAAGCCGCAAGCCGAACGGATCTGCCCGCTGAACAGGACCAGCTTGGGGTCCTCGTAGGTCAGGCCCTCGGCCCGGAAAATGCCGGTCCAGGTGTCCTCGGTCTCGGCCAGGACAGTCGAAACGAACTGCTTCATCTCGTCGGAGGCGGGTGCCCCGGTGCCACCGCCCTGTTCTCCGCTGTTGTCGGTGATCTGACCGCCGCCACCCGGCACCAAGCCGCCACCGGCCAGGATCTGAAGCGGGTCGATGCCGATGGCCTTCAGCCCGAAATAGAGGACCACGAGAATGATGATGGTCGACAGCGACATTCCGCCGCCGGAGCGGCCGCCGATCGGGATGCGGAGACGGCCGGGGCCGCCGCGCGGCAGGTTGAGCCCGCCGCCCTGGCCGCGTTGGTCCTCGACATTGTCACTTTGACGACGACCTTTCCAGAGCATGGCAACTCCCCGCGATGCACGTATCGGTACCTTGCCGATCTCATGGCCCGATCCGACCCAACAAACAATTATCCCAATGGTTGCGCCAAGTCACAGTATTTTTCGCATGACGGGCCCGCCGGCTCTGGGGTCAGTCCGTGCACGACACCCGCGGCTGAGAGCCCTGCCGGCGCTTTTTTTGGTCTTGGACTTGGTCAGTCACGCTCAGATCTTCTGCTTGGTGCCCGCGCTCTTGCCGTCCGAGCTTTTCGAGCGCTCCTCGAAGCGGGCCCCGCCCTTCTTGAGCGGGCGTCCAGTATCCGCTTCGGTCTTGCGTTCGTCCTTCGCCGCAGCCTGCTTCAATCCCTTGGCCGCTTGCTTGCCCTTCGCTGTCGGTGCCTGTTCAACGCCCATCGTATCCTCCTCGGTCTCGCGCCAATTGCTGGCACGATCTCAAACGCCGCGGCAGCGCGGCGGTTCCGGCAGGACTGTCGGCCGCGTCCGCATCTTGGCCACCGTCGGCTGGGCGACGCCGAGCCGCGCCGCGATGTCGACCGGGCCTCGTTGCCGTTCTCGATCAGGTCGGCGACAAGCTGCATATAATCTTTGAGCAGCGCACGGCGCCGCGCTTCGCCGCGTCGGCTGGGGGTTTTCTCGACCATGCATTGAGTGATCTCGTGGGGCTGCGCGACAATTCGGTCAATCGCGCTATCTTCTCACGCGACATGACCAGAATTGCCGAAGCCAGAAAACTCTACGCGCGACTGATGGCTGCCAATGCAGGTTCGGCCGATCCGCGTCTCGAGGACGTGTTCGCCGCGGTGCCGCGCGAAGCTTTTCTCGGGCCCGGGCCGTGGACGGTCGTCGCCGGCAACGGCAAGGTAGAAACGCCGAGCGCCGATCCTGTTCACATCTATCAGAACGTGCTGGTGTCGCTCGACGCCGAAAAGGGCATCAACAATGGCGAGCCGTTCCTGCATGCAATGTGGATCGGCAAGGTGGCGCCAAAACCCGGCGAGGCCGTCACTCATGTCGGCGCCGGCACCGGCTATTACACAGCTCTGCTGGCAAAACTGGTTTCGCCGGGCGGCGCAGTCACCGCTTTCGAACTGGATTCCAGTCTCGCCGAACGTGCGATCAAGAATCTCGAAGCCTACGGCAATGTGACCGCCATCCATGGCGATGCGGTCGTCGGCGGCCTGCCACCGTCCGACATCATCTATGTCAATGCCGGCGTTGCGGCACCCCCAGCCGAATGGCTGAAGGCGCTGAAGCCCGGCGGCCGCATGGTCTTTCCGTGGCGTCCGGCCGAGCGCATTGGCCTCGCGGTGATGGTGACACGCACGGATAAGGGGTTTGCCTGCGATCCGTTCATGCGATCATGGTTTATCCCTTGCATCGGCGCCTCGGCGGCCTCGACAAAAATCGACCGCGACAAGGCGGCACGCAGCCGAAAGATCTGGCTGACGGCCGACAAGGCACCGGACCGCACCGCCACCGCCGTCATCGGCGACGTCTGGTTCTCGTCGCAAAGTGTTGGCGGCAGGCGGTCGCAATGACGTCGCCGCGTCGAGGCGTCCCGTGCTTGCCGCTCGACATGCGCCGGAGCCCAGAAATTTTCCGGCCCTGTCGGGCAGGCGTCCGCTCGCACGTCCTTTGGCCGAAATCCGGCGGCAACGGCTCGGGTGATTAAAGGGAGAATCCAATGAGGAAGATCACCACTGCGACATTCGTCAGCCTCGACGGCGTCATGCAGGCGCCCGGTGGGCCGCAAGAAGACCCGGTCGGCGGCTTCGAATTCGGTGGCTGGACGTTCCATTACTGGGACGACGTCGGGGGCGCCTTTATTGGTGAGACCTTCGCAAAACCCTTCGCGCTGCTCCTCGGCCGCAAGACCTACGACATCTTCGCCGCGCATTGGCCATACCAGAAAGACGATCCGATCGCCGACCGTTTCAACGCCGTCACCAAATATGTGGCCACCCACCGGCCCGACACGCTGTCGTGGCAAAACAGCCAGTCGCTTGGCGACGACGTCGTGGCTACCCTGCGCCAGTTCAAGCAGGAGGACGGGCCGGACCTGCTCATCCAGGGATCGAGCGAACTCGTCCAGACCTTGCTCGCCAACGACCTGATCGACGAGATCAGCCTGCTGACCTTCCCGCTGGTACTGGGCAAGGGCAAGCGGCTGTTTGGCAGCGGCGCAATCCCGGCGGCTTTCAAGCTGAACCGCTCACAGGCATCGACCACCGGCGTCATCATAGCGAGCTATGAACGCGCCGGTGAGATCAAGACTGGATCCTTCGCCCAGCAACAGCCATCCAATGCCGAGATCGAGAGGCGCCGGACCTGGAAGTAGTGTGGGGTTACAGGACCCTGGGTTCCTTGCTGCGCTAGATGTGAGTGGGGGAGAGGAATCCAAATTCTGCCCGGCAGCGCGATGAGGACAGCGCCACGCTTTCCGCGATCTTCCTTTACTCCGCCGGCATGGCCACCCCCCGGGCGGCCCGGTGGCCGGCCAGCATGACGCCAAGACCCAGGATCGGGAACACCGCTGCGACCAGGCCGAGATCAGCCGGCGCGCCATAGCGCAGCACCACGCCGCCGACGACGGCGCCCAGCGCCACGCCGAGATAGAGCGCCGAAGCGTTGAGCGACAGCACGATGGGCGCTGCGTCGGGCGCCAACCTGATGATGCGGCTGGCCTGCGCCGGCGGGAAGGCCCAGCCGACGATGCCCCACGGCACCATCATGGCCATCAGCGCCGGCCCGGCGATGCTGTGCGGCAGGAAGGCCGGAATGACCGAAAGCATCACCAGCATGACCGCACTCAGCGCCAGCGACCAGCTGACGGTGCGCGTCGCGCCGAAGCGGTCGGCGGCCTGCCCGCCGGCGATGTTGCCGATGACGGCGCCGACACCGAACGCAAGCAGCATGCCGGGCAGCGCGATCGGGCTCAAGCCGCCGCCTTCGATGGCTAGCGGCGCGACAAAGGCAAAGACCGTGAAAGCGCCGGTGAGCGCCAGCAGCGTGGTCAGCAGGATCGACGGCACGCCGGGGCGAAGCGTTGCGGCCAGCCGCTGCCTGAGCGGCAGCTTGGTGCCGACGATGCCGCGCGGCAGCCGGTACCACAGGATTGCGCCGGCCAGTGCGCCGAGCCCGGCGATGGCAAAGAACGTGCCGCGCCAGCCGGCAAACGTCGCGACAAGCGCGCCGAGCGGCGCGCCGACCGCCACCGCCACCGTAGTGCCGCCGACAACGACGGCAATGGCGCGGGCGCGGTGATGATCATCGACAAGCGCCACGGCCGTACCCTGCGCCGTCGCCGCAAACAGGCCGGACGACAGCGCCATGACGATGCGCGCGATCAGCAGCAGTTCGAAGGAGGAGCTCAGCGCCGCCGCCAGATTGCCCAGAACGAAAAACACCAGCGTCCACAAGATGACGCGTCGCCTGTCCCATTCGCCGGTCAGCGTCGCCAGGATCGGCGCGCCGAGCGCATAGGCGAGCGCGAAGGCGGTGATCAGCGTCCCGGCGAGCGGGACCGAGATGGCGGCATCGGCCGCGATGTCGGGCAACAGGCTTGAAATGACGAAGCCTTCGGTCGCGATCGTGAATGATCCGAGCGCAAGCCAGAAGAGGCGCTTGTCCATGAACTCTTCCTTAGTTCAAAAGTTATTGAACAATTGTACATAATGGCACATGTTGTCAATGAGCCGCCCGAGAATAGCCGAACCCTGCTGACAGCTCCATGTCAGGACTAAGGTAGCGGGAGGTGGAAACTGGGGGCATCCACCAGGAGGAGAGGCGTTGAAATCGGCCCTGATTGCGCTTAGTTCTCCGGCATGACGCTGCCCCACCCCACCGCCGACCAGATCAGCCTGCCGAACGTGCTTGCCGTGCTCGGCGATCCCACCCGGCTGGCCATCGTGCGCTATCTCGCCAGCAAGGAGGGCGTGCCGCTGAATTGCAGCCAGTTCCTCGATCTCGGCTCAAAGACCAATCTCAGTTACCACCTGGCCAAATTGCGCGAGGCCGGCGTCACCCGCACCGAGGTCGTCGGCACCAGCCGGCTGATCACGCTGCGCCGCGACGATCTCAATGCCCGCTTTCCCGGCCTGCTCGATAGCGTCATTGCCGCAGCCGTCGACGACCCAGCTCTGCCCGCGGTCGGCGCCTCCGAGATCGAAGTCCGCGCCTAATACCACTCCGGGACCGCCAGTTAAGGAGCGGATTTCTCGGAACCTGGGTTCCTCGCCCCACAAAGTGGGGAGAGGTGTCTCGGCGAAGCCGAGACGGAGAGGGGCCTTGACGCTCTCCAATCGTTCAAAGAAGCTTCATTTTATCGACGCGGCTCTGCGAAGAGCCCCTCTCCGGCCGCGGAGCCTGTCCTCGGGCTTGCCAAAGGCAAGACCCGGGGGCGGTCAGTTCTCCCCCGCTTCGCGAGGGCGAGGAAACGCTGCCCTGCCAACGGAGCTTCCCATGCGCATTGCCGTTCTCGCCGATATCCACGGCAACATCCTCGCCCTGGACGCCGTGCTCGACGATCTGCGGCAGCGCGGTGGTGCCGATCTTACAGTCAATCTCGGCGATTGCGTCTCCGGCCCGCTCTGGCCGCGCGAAACCATGGAGCGGCTTGAAGCGCTCGCCCTGCCGACAGTGCGCGGCAACCACGACCGCCGCGTCGCCCGCGATACCGCGGATGAAGCCATGTGGCCGTCCGACCGCTATGCGCAGGAACGGCTGACATCGGTCCAGCGCGAGGCACTGTTGGCCTTGCCGCTCACGCTGGAGGTCGCCCCAACAGTGACCGCCTTTCATGCCAGACCCGACCATGACGAAAAATACCTGACCGATACGATGGCCGACGGCCGGCTGGTCCGCGCGCCGCTAGTCGCCATCAAGCGGCGGCTGGCCGCGCTCGATCCGGCTTGCCGCATCGTGCTGTGTGGCCACAGCCACCGCAGCGAACTGATCCGTATCCCCGACGGCCCGGTGGTCTTCAATCCGGGCAGCATCGGCTGCCCCGCTTATGGCGACGACACGCCACCGGCGCATGTCTCCGAGCAAGGCTCTCCGCATGCACGCTACGGCATCGTCGAATTGGGTGGGCCGAGCCGCTCCGACCGCTTCGAAGCCATCGCCGTCGACTATGACCATGAGGCGGCAGCGCGGCAGGCCGAACAGGCGGGACGGCCGGAATGGGCCTACGCGCTGCGCACCGGATTTATGTCCGGCTGAACGCGCAACGCGTTCATGTCCGGCTGAACGCGGGACGCGTTCATGCCGCACGCTGAGCTTGCTCATGCCGCGGACCGAACACCATTCCCCAGCCGCATTTTCCGGCTTACATAGCGCCATGTCGTCGCTTATAGAATCGTCCTGGAATGCGGTGGTGATTCCGTGCCTGGCCGCGCCTACGGAAATGCTTCTATCGCCCACGGCCAAAATGATGAGGCGCACAGTTACGCTCCGGACGACGCTGCTGATTGCCGCCCCTCTCCTGCTGACGGCGCTGCTGCCGGCCAGGGCCGAGGAAGCGCCGTTCGTCTCCATCGTGACCGACCTCGCTCCGGGCGATCTCCTGAACGTCCGCGCCATGGCATCGGCGATGGGCAAGATCAAGGCTCGGCTGCCGAATGGCACGAGCGTCAACAATCTCGGCTGCAACGACGTCAATGGCCACCGCTGGTGCAAGGTTGCAGAAATCGACAACCCGCAACTGGCGGGATGGGCTCCCGCGCGCTACCTGAACCCCGAGAATCCGGCGGCCGTTACGGATGCGGACATCGAAGCGACCGGCGAAAGCACGGCCGCGGCAGCCGGCGACTCGAACCCGGCAACTGCAGATCAGCCACCGCCGGACCTGACGGCGCGCCTGGATGCGACCGGTCACGAACCCACGATGACTGCCGTTGAGGCAATCGGCAGGGTGGCTATCGAGGATGCTTACCGCCTGGCGCTTTTTGCCAGCGAAAATCCTTCGGCCGGCGAGACGCAGGCGCCCGCGGCAGCGGACAAGCCCATCCGCAATCGCGCCGCCAATGCGGCGCCTCCGGCCAACGCGCAAACCGTTGCGCGGCTGCAGCCGCCAGGCAGGCCCGCGCCGGCGCTGGGTGCCCGCAACGAAATTCCTTGCGCGCGCCATGTCGGCCAGCCGATGACCAGCTGCAAGGCAGGCGTTGTCCACACGGGCGACAAAGCCGAGGTCACCGTGACCTGGCCCGATGGCGGCACCCGCGTCATCAGATTCCAGGCCGGTCGGCCCGCCGGCTCGAATGCATCAGGTGAATTCCGCTACACCCGCGAGGGCAGCCTGAACATCATCCGTGTCGGCGTTGCCGAGCGCTTCGAGATCACGGATCAGTTGGCGCTGGGGGATTGGTGGCTAAGGGGAATAAGGCAGTAGGGCAGTAGGGCAATATGTTTAAAGGGCGCTCGAGCCTCTGCCCTACTGCCCTACTGCCCTACTGCCCTACTGCCCTACTGCCCTACTGTCCTACTGCCCTACTGCCCTACTGCCCTACTGCCCTACTGCCCTACTGCCCTACTGCCCTACTGCCCTACTCTCCGCATTTTAGGGGGTTACATCCGGCAAAACTCTTCCCTATAAGGCCCTCCTAGCCTGATACCAGAATCGCGAGCACAACCGGCCGGGTCTTCCCGTCCGGTTTTTCGTGCAAGCCGCCTGCCGAACGGACCCTCGATATGCCAAGACGCACCGACATCAAGTCGATCCTGATCATCGGGGCCGGCCCCATTGTCATCGGTCAGGCCTGCGAATTCGACTATTCCGGCACCCAGGCCTGCAAGGCGCTCAAGGAAGAGGGTTTTCGCGTCATCCTGGTCAATTCCAACCCGGCCACCATCATGACCGACCCGGAACTGGCCGACGCCACCTATATCGAGCCGATCACGCCGGAAGTGGTGGCCAAGATCATCGCCAAGGAGCGGCCGGACGCGCTGCTGCCGACCATGGGCGGCCAGACCGCGCTCAACACCGCCCTGTCGCTGCGCCGCATGGGCGTGCTCGAGCGCTACAATGTCGAGATGATCGGTGCCGACGCCACGGCAATAGACAAGGCCGAGGACCGGGCGCTGTTTCGCGAGGCGATGAAGAAGATCGGCCTGGAAACGCCGAAATCGATGCTGGCCAACGCCACCGACGTCAAGAATGCCGACCGCAAGACGCACGAGGCTGAACGCGCCGCGCTGAAGGCCGAGAAGCCCGAAAACCTCGACGCCGCGCTCGACGCGCTCGAAACGCGCTGGAACCTCGGCGAGGGCGACCGCAAGCAGCGCTACATCAGCCATGGCATGGCGATCGCCGCACAGGCGCTCGACCATGTCGGCCTGCCCGCCATCATCCGCCCGTCCTTCACCATGGGCGGCACCGGCGGCGGCATCGCCTACAACCGCGCCGAATTCTACGAGATCGTCCAGTCCGGCCTCGACGCCTCGCCGACCACCGAAGTGCTGATCGAGGAAAGCGTGCTCGGCTGGAAGGAGTACGAGATGGAGGTTGTCCGCGACAAGGCTGACAACTGCATCATCGTCTGCTCGATCGAGAACATCGACCCGATGGGCGTGCACACCGGCGACTCGATCACCGTCGCCCCTGCCCTGACCTTGACCGACAAGGAGTACCAGATGATGCGCAACGCCTCGATCGCGGTGCTGCGCGAGATCGGCGTCGAGACCGGCGGTTCCAACGTGCAGTTCGCCGTCAACCCGGCCGACGGCCGCCTGGTGGTGATCGAGATGAACCCGCGCGTCTCGCGCTCGTCGGCTCTCGCCTCCAAGGCGACCGGCTTTCCGATCGCCAAGATCGCGGCAAAGCTCGCCGTCGGCTACACGCTGGACGAGCTGGAGAACGACATCACCGGCGGCGCAACGCCCGCCTCGTTCGAGCCGTCGATCGATTACGTCGTCACAAAAATCCCGCGCTTTGCCTTCGAGAAATTCCCCGGCGCCGAGCCGGTGCTGACCACCGCGATGAAGTCGGTCGGCGAGGTCATGGCCATCGGCCGCACTTTTCAGGAATCGCTGCAGAAGGCGCTGCGCGGACTGGAAACCGGCCTCACCGGCCTCGACGAGATCGAGATCCCCGGCATCGCGCACGGCGCAGCCAGCCACGCCGACGACCGCAACGCCATTCGCGCTGCCCTCGGCACGCCGACGCCCGACCGGCTGCGCATGGTGGCGCAAGCGATCCGCATGGGCACCTCGCTGGAAGACGTGCACGCCATGTGCAAGATCGACCCGTGGTTCCTCGAACAGATCGCCGGCATCCTCAACATGGAAGCCCGCATTCGCGAGCACGGCATTCCCGAAGACGCCGCCAATCTGCGCATGCTGAAGGCGATGGGTTTCTCCGATGCCCGCCTCGCGTCCCTGGTCAGGAAAGACGTCGAAGAGGTTCAAAAGATACGCGAAAAGCTCGACGTTCATCCGGTTTACAAGCGCATCGATACTTGCGCCGCCGAGTTCGCCTCGCCGACCGCCTACATGTACTCGACCTATGAGGTTCCCTTCGCCGGCGCGCTCGCCAACGAGGCGCAGGTCTCGTCGCGGAAAAAAGTCGTCATCCTCGGCGGCGGCCCGAACCGCATCGGCCAGGGCATCGAGTTCGACTATTGCTGCTGCCACGCCGCCTTTGCGCTGCGCGACGCCGGCTTCGAGGCGATCATGGTCAACTGCAACCCGGAGACCGTGTCGACCGACTACGACACCTCGGACCGGCTATATTTCGAGCCGCTGACGCCGGAGGACGTTTTGGAGATCCTGCGCGCCGAGCAGGCGTCGGGCGAACTGGTCGGCGTCATCGTCCAATTCGGTGGCCAGACGCCGCTGAAGCTGGCGGATGCGCTGGAGAAGGCCGGCATCCCGATCCTCGGCACTTCGCCCGACATGATCGATCTCGCCGAAGACCGCGACCGCTTCCAGAAGCTGTTGCACAAGCTCGGCCTCAGCCAGCCGAAGAACGGCATCGCCTATTCGGTCGAGCAGGCCCGCCTCGTCGCCGGCGAGCTCGGCTTCCCGCTGGTGGTGCGCCCGTCCTATGTGCTCGGCGGCCGCGCCATGCAGATCATCCACGACGAGAGCATGCTGCAATCCTACCTGCTCGACACCGTGCCCGGCCTGGTGCCGGAGGACATCAAGCAGAAATACCCCAACGACAAGACAGGCCAGATCAACACGCTCTTGGGCAAGAACCCGCTGCTGTTCGACACCTATCTCAGTGGCGCCATCGAGGTCGATGTCGACTGCCTGTGCGACGGCAAGTCGACCTTCGTCTCCGGCATCCTAGAGCACATCGAGGAGGCCGGTATCCATTCGGGCGACAGCGCCTGCTCGCTGCCGGTGCACTCGCTGCCGTCGGAGCTCGTCGACGAATTGGAGCGCCAGACAGCCGCACTTGCCCGCGCGCTCAATGTCGGCGGCCTGATGAACGTGCAGTACGCGATCAAGGACGGCACCGTTTACGTGCTCGAGGTCAACCCGCGCGCGTCGCGCACCGTGCCCTTCGTCGCCAAGACCATCGGCCGCCCCATCGCGAAAATTGCCGCCCGCATCATGGCCGGCGAGAGCCTGGAAGACGCCTTCGCCCATTACGGCGCCATGCCCGACCCCAGAAATCCCGGCCATATCGCGGTCAAGGAAGCGGTGTTCCCCTTTGCCCGTTTCCCCGGCGTCGACATCCTGCTCGGCCCGGAAATGCGGTCGACCGGCGAGGTCATGGGCCTCGACCGCGACTTCGCGCTGGCCTTCGCCAAGAGCCAGCTGGGAGCGGGTGTTGATCTCCCCCGCGCCGGCACGCTGTTCGTCTCGGTGCGCGACGAGGACAAGAAGGGCATCCTGCCGGCGGTCAAGCGCCTCGCCGGCCAGGGTTTTAAGGTAATGGCCACCTCGGGCACCGCCCGCTTCCTCGCCGAGAACGGCGTCGCTGCCGAGAAAATAAACAAGGTGCTGGAAGGCCGCCCGCACATCGAGGACGCCATCCGCAACCGCCAGGTGCAGATCGTCTTCAACACCACGGACGGCCAGAAGGCGGTGTCGGATTCAAAATCGCTGCGCCGCGCCACGCTGATGCAGAAGGTGCCGTATTACACGACGCTCTCGGGGGCTGCGGCAGTGGCGGAGGCGATCGCAGCGCTAAGGGCGGGGAGCTTGGAAGTGCGGCCGCTGCAGGAGTATTTTCCCTAGGTGATTAGCCAATCTCCCTCCTTGTGGGGGAGATGGCCATAGGGCGGCCCGCCCTCAAACGATTGCGCTGCCTGGATGATATTTAGCCGAAAGGATTCATAGCGGCATTAATGAATTTTGCGATCTTGGTCTTCCCATGAAATCTATTGACGTCGTATTTCCAAATAGACCACGGCACTAAAACGTCCTGTTCGCCGAGAACATGGGGAAGACCGGTATCAGTACCAAAATTGAATGTAATCCCCCTATCGTCAATATTGAAATTCTTGAGCATTGAGAGGGCCGTCCTGTACTCACTGTCAACAAACTGCGAAAGACTAAAGTCAAACTCGTCGGAATCATCTCCGATAGATTTTGAGTTTAACAGAAATATATCATCACATCTCTTTAAGATTTTCACTGCTTCGGCTTCAGAAACTTCGAACAGGTCTTCGAATTGTACGAGCCCACAATCCTCCCCACCGAAATTGAACGTCGTCAGTGAATGGTTAGGATGCGCAGCCCCGGACCAATAGTCACCATATGATTTTTGGAGGGATATTATTCCATTTCTACTAAAATGCTCACGCACATAAATGCTCAACTCCGACTTGCCAGAGCGCCCCTCCCAACCAGTCATCCCCCTCAAAAAATCGTAATAATCGCCAAAATGTTAGAGTTTACAAATCGAAAGTAGTTTGAAGAGTCTCTATATTGGACAAATTCGATATCGATATTATATCGTTTCTTTTTCTCAGATATCTTCTCAATAATTGTCGGATTATCTCCATCCAGTTTTCCAAGATATGCGTGAATATTATCTATTATATAATCTTCACCGAGTCTCTTGGCCACAGATTTCGCAGAATTACGTAACGTTTTTGCCCACCCACCTGAGCCATAGTCAAAATATTGAAGATGAGACAAGTCGCTTGGCAGTGACGGTTTTCCAACACGAATAGGCACTAGATAAGTTTGCCCAGGAGGCCTTCTGGTCGATTCATCAAGAATTATTCTTATCTCTCTTTGCAATTCTCCAGTCTTACTAGAAGTTTCTTTAGACACAAGAGTATGGTTAAATCAGATTTTTCAATGCCTTCTTTTAATATTTTCTTCCAGTCGTCTCCGGGTGAAAGTGACACCTTATCAAAAAAACGTCACTCCAACCTCTGACAAATGAAGAAAATCTCTTTCGCATTCTTCTCGCGTTCTCGTGCGTAACTAATAAAGGCTTTCACCGATTTTCTCGCTCTTCCGGGTTTCCGAAATTCCGGTTTAATCTTGCCTATTGTACCGCGGTGTCAATTAGAAGGATATGATTCAGGTTAGATATTTTAATCAAACCACAGTTCTCTGAGATAGCTGTTCGAGCCAATCCGACGGCATAGGGGACGAAACCCACCAAGTTCCAGATGATCCGGCGGGCGCCGATGGTCCGCTGGTCTTGAGGGTGGGAAAGTATCTTCATTACCTTAGCCCAGCCGTTCGCGAGGCCAATTGATGGAAAAGCCAAAAGGGATATTCCATTCCCGATACCGTTTCACGCCCCCGCGAACACTCGATCTCGATGTCAAACTCCATCGCCATGAGGCCACCGGCACGAAGCTGTGCGTCGGCAGGTCAACGCTTAAGTGCTTCGCATCTACCCACTTGATGGCATTGTGTAAGCCGGAATTGACGGCGTAGATGCGCACCATCTCGCGCTTCCGGAACGCCAGTGCCCCATCTCGCCTCAGTTCAGAAACCCAATAAACCGTCCGGCGAAAAGCACGGACGTCCACAGCACCAGCGAAAGCACAGCCAGGATGGTGACGGTCCCGCCGGCCGGCTCGTCGCCGCCTTTTGCGTGGCGCATGAAAATGAGAAAATTGGTGCCGGCGAGGAGTATGAGCGTCATCTTGGTGAGGAAAATCGGCATCGCCGCATATTCCCTCGCCCTGATTGAAAAGAGCAGCGACCCGGTGACAAGCGCGCCGGCGAACGCGGTAGATGCGGTGCGGCGCAGCAGCGCGATGAACGCCGCGTACGGCAGCGAGCGGAAGGCGCCCAAGATCCGGAGGTCGATGAGCCAGACGCTGGTCAGCAGCGCGCCGATCGACATGATGTGCAGCGCATTGACTATGGGGTAGGCGACGAAGGAGGCCTTCAGCCCCCTTACGATGGCGAGTTGCTCGATGCCGGCGAGGTACCAGTCCATTCACGCCGGCGGGACGCGGTCGGGATAGACGTCATAAGCCTTGCCGTTGACGATGACGCGGGCTGCTTTCATCCACTTCTCGGTCTCGTCGCGCGAGCGGTGGCCGATAGCGGTCACCTCGTCGCCGACTTTGGCGACCTCCTCGGTGAAGCCGGCGGCCATCGTGCGGGACGGCGGCGCCAAATCCACCCGCCAAGCCTCTCCGTCGGCGTCGACATCCAGCGTGGCGTGCGGATTGCCGATATAGATGGCTGTGATCTTGCCCCGGAGCTCAAAAAACCCATCCTGGGTCCACGACCAGCCGTGATGGGCGTAAGCTGCGGTGCCAGCGGCAAGGATCACTGCCGCTGCCAACGTGACGCTCCGAATCCCGTTGAAAGGTGACTGCATCGCTCGCCTCCTCGGCTCATCCCGCCAATCGAGAGTAGGTCACGGCGCGGCAACGTCAAATCACATCGGTGCGAAGGCTCTGGGCGAAGCTATCGGGTGTCGATATCGGCGCCGCCCCTCATCTGCCTGCCGGCATCTTCTCCCCGGCAAGAACGGGGAGAAGGGACCTAGCCACAACGCTGGCACCCCCTCTCCCATCCTTCACGGGGAGAGGGTGAGGGTGAGGGGCAGCGCCAACCAGAAGCGATTGCCCTGCGGAATGAACGGTCCGGTCTTGCTTATGACATCCATGCACGCCATGTTCGGGCCCTACCGCCGCTCTTCTTCTCCATCGGATGAAGGTCGGAGACTCACACCTGAACGAGGCAAATTATGAGCAGTATGAGAGACCGTCAGGAAGGCTTCGAAAAGAAGTTTGCGATGGACGAGGACACGAAGTTCAGGGCCATGGCGCGCCGCAACAAGCTGCTCGGCCTATGGGCCGCCGAAAAGCTCGGCAAGTCAGGTGAGGACGCCGACGCCTATGCGAAAGAGGTGGTGCGCGCAGACTTCGAAGAGGCCGGGGACGACGACGTGTTGCGCAAAATACGCGCCGATTTCGACGCGGCGGGCATCGCCCAGTCGGATGTTCAGATTCGCGGCGTCATGAACGACCTGCTGGCGACGGCGGTCGAGCAGATCAAAAACACCTGAGAGAGCGCCGACTTAAAGCGCGACGCGACGCGCTTTAAGCTCTCTTTTATGCGTTTCCCAAAACCGCTGCGCATCTCGGGTCAGGCCCAGAGTCAGGCCCGAGGGCATGCGTTTGGGTGACATGCCTTAGCTGTGAGCGGCCACCAGATCCTTAAGGCGCTCTTCGTGCGCCCGCAGCGTCGGTAGCGTCTTCTTGGCGAATTCCTTCAGCGCCGGATCTTCACCCGACTGCGCATAGGTTGAAAACAGCGCCAGCGCCTGCTTGTGCGCCTCGCTCTGCAGGAGGATGTATTTCGCCTGGAATTCATCGCCATCGAGGTTCTTGAGCTGGTCCAGCATCGCCTGGTGTTTCGGCAGCAAAGCCGGGCCGCTCGCTGTCACCGAGGCCGTGATCTGGCTCTGTTCGAGAGCTGCCTTGAAATCCTCGCCAGCCTTGGTGTGATCCCTGACCATCAGCGAGGCGAAATCCTTCACATCGGCGGCGACATTCTTTTGTTCGGCCAGCTTGCTGCTTTCAATCTCGAACCGGTTGGCGCTGGGGACGGTTCTGGAGAAGGTCTCGGTGTCGATCTTGGTTTGGCCGACAGCAGGTATATCGGCCGGCGTGGCGGATTGGGCGAAGGCCGCCGGCGCGCCGGCAAGCAAGGCGACCATGGCAAGCGTGAGATTTGTTTTCACAGGAAATCTCCGGGTTTGTGATCCTCGGAGAGTCCAACGCGACACCAGCGGCGAAGTTGCGCTCTTCCTTCTCCCCTTGTGGGAGAAGGTGGCCGAGCGAAGCTCGGTCGGATGAGGGGTGTTCCAGCTTGGCGGTGCGCTAGGTCGAGCCGCCCATCAGCGCAGAGACCGTGCACATTTGCCAACGCCTCATTTCTTCCAGCACCCCTCATCCGTCTCGGCGCTATGCGCCGATCCACCTTCTCCCACAAGGGGAGAAGGGACGGCCCACTCAGTGGCAGCAGGCGCCGGCATATTGCAGCTGTTCATTCCAGTCCGGCCGGCCCTCCGGTGTGAAATCCATCAGGTTCCACAAGGGCTCGCAAGTGCCGATGGCACGCGGGTCCTGACCGGGTTCGGACGGCGCGAAGCCAAGCTCCGAGCTCCAGAAATGCCGGATGCCATCGGCGTCGCGATGGAACACCGACAGCATCGGAAGTTGCGCGCCGTCGTCGGCCTCGGCGTGATAGTCGCGCTTGAAGCTGTTGCCGGGCGAGGAGAGCAGCCGCATGTTCGTCCAGCCGCGATCGCGGCCAAGCGTGATCAGGTTTTCAAGCGCGGTCTTGCCCACAACCGCGAAATTGAAGCCGGCGGCCTCGAGATGGCCGATGGCGCCGTCGAACTGGTCGAGCAGCGCCGTGCAGGACGGGCATGGCTGGTCGGCCCGCGCGAGCTTGGCCGTGCCGCCGCTTGTCGCCACGTCGCGCGTCTCCTGCGGATGGCGCGGAAACATCATCGAGTAGACGATCAGCGTGTCCTTACCAGGCGAAAACAGCTCCGACAGTTTTATGCGGGCCGGCTTGCCGTCGGCGCCAAGTCCGTCGAACACATAATCCTGTGGCACCAGCCCACCCGGCGGCAGTGCACGGCGGGCGACGGCCACATCCTCCATGGCGCGGCGCAGCTCGATTTCCTTTTGCAGCAGCGTTTCGCGGGCGGCGCGGTATTCAGCGGATTCGTTGGGAAAGGTGATCATCGTCATCTCCATCTGCCGTGCTTTTGGCGGCGCACGCCTTAAGCGGCAGCGCACCTTGCCTCCCAAGGACGCATCGCGAAGCAGGGTTCCGACATTTTGCACGCCCAACCCGGCGATAAGGCCTTAACGGCTCCGCCTTCGCCAGCGACAGAGGCTACTGCGGCGGCACCGGGCAGTTCGTGTCGCCCTCCTGGCAGTTGAGATAGCCCTGAAAATCCTTCAGCCTGATGTTGGTGAGGCTCTCCTTGCAGCCGGCGATAACCATCGGATAAATGCTGCCTGCCATATCGGGCG
The DNA here is from genome assembly GCF_055811735.1 of Mesorhizobium sp. WSM4850. Lineage (NCBI taxonomy): Bacteria > Pseudomonadati > Pseudomonadota > Alphaproteobacteria > Hyphomicrobiales > Phyllobacteriaceae > Mesorhizobium > Mesorhizobium sp. WSM4850. The sequence goes on from NZ_JBVVPV010000012.1 coordinate 94,213, forward strand.
GGCCGCCCTGGAAAGCGCATTCGGCATCGCGAAAGGCGACCCAGGCGCGCTGCGCGCCGACCAGCAGCTTCTTCGTCGCAGCGTCGTCCTTCAGCCGACCCTCGATCTGCCTGTAGGCGTGGTTGAGCTTCTTGTCGGCTTCAGTGAACGACTTGCCGGCGCATTCGTTCATGGCCGCCTGGTCCTGTGCGTTGGCGCATTCGTCGGCACGCGCGACGCTCGCAAGAAGCGGAAGAGCGAGGATCACCAGACCGGTTTTGGCCAGACCGGTTTTGGAAAGTAAAAGCCGCATCGTGTTTTCTCCGGTTTCGGTCGAGACCCCGCCCCGCGGCACGGAAGCCGCAGGATCGCAGCTTAACTTCCGAACGGTTGCCGGCAAGATGCCGCCTGCCGCCTTGGTGGACACTTCGTTTCCGCACGATGCTCGCTGATCGGCTTCGCCAACCGCTCCTCACCCCGCCCAGTCGACTTCGAACATCCCCAGCCGCTCGTAGAGCCTGACCGCGGCAGCATTCTCAACCGTGTTGGTTTTGAGATCGACATGCGCAGCGCCGCGTGCGTGAAAGGCGGTGAAGACGTGCCACATCAGCGCTTCGGCGATGCCTCGGCCACGCGCCTCGGGGTGGACGGCAAGGTCTTTGACGAACGCCCTCGTCCAGCACAATGCCGCGCCTGCCAGCCGACCCTTGCTGTCGATGACCAGGAAACACAAGGCAGGGTCGAATTCCGCGTCGCTTGAAATACGCGGCCACCATTCGTCGAACGGCCCGTCGGCGCCATCGTCGAAGACGGTGGTCAGCAGCGTATGCAAAGCCAGCGCGTCGGCGGCCTCAAAACCGCGCATGACGAAACCTTCCGGCCAGCGCGGCGGGGCGAGCGTGTCGTCGAGGATCTTGCGCAGCCTTATGTCGTTCGGCGCCGGCGGACGCGGCTCAGGCATGGCGTTCAGGCGTCGGGCTGCAGGCGACGCCGACTGCGGTCGCGGCCCAGGCCGGTTTGTTCCAGCATGCCCTTGCGCTTGGCGTCGTAATAATAGCCGCTCTGGTAGAGCCGATCGGCGCGCTTGGCGTTGCCGCCGGCCACCAGCCAGGCGCCACGCAGATATTTCACCGCATATTTCAGATTGGTCTCGGCGTCGAACAACCCGCTCGCCGGCCCGTCATAGCCCATACCGCGCGCCGTCGCATGCTTGATTTGCATCAGCCCCCAATGGCCGCGATTGTAGGCCTTGGGATTGAAGGTGCTCTCGCGCTTGACGACGCGGCGCACCAGATCGGCCGGAACCTGATAGAGGACGGCATATTTCTCGATCAGCCGCTCGATCTCGCCGCGCGGTCCCGCGGAATACTGTTTGGCAGGGCTGGTCGAAAGCAGGGCGGACGGATTCTCAGGCAGGGTGTAGGCGACCTGCTGGACGCCTGGCATCGTCTTGCCTGTCTCGCCGGTGACCGGCATCGCAACGGCGGCGGTCGCATAGACAGGCGCTGTGCCGGCTGGCGCGGCATCGGCCGTCATGACTGAAGGTGCAGTTGCGGCCAACGGGGTCGGGCCGGCAAAGGCCGCTGGCTGGGCGGGGGTCGCGGCGGGGTCGACGGCCAGCGCCGCGGTCTGGACAGGCGTGACGCCGGACGATTCCGGCAGCACCGAAACCGTGTCGGGCAGCGCCAGCGCATAGCCGGCTTCGCTACCAGCTGCGGCGGTTTCAGTCAGGGAAGGCACGGCCTTGGTCTGCGCGGTCGAAGTGCAGCCGCTAAGACCGGCCGCAGCGAGCATCACGCCGATCGCGGGAAAGATGATTTTTGCTGGCAAGCCGCGCTCGGGTCCGGTTCGTCTGTTAAGAAGTCCTTACACCAGCGGCTTTCCCCCGGCAATCCGCAGCCAGTTGGGATTTCCAATGGTTTTCGGGTGGCAACAGACCCCTTGGAATGCGATACCTCGTTCTCGATATGTACTGGATTGCCGTTCGTTCGTTCGGAAAGGAGCACATCATGGAAGACACCTCTCAAGCCTTCGCCAACCACGCCGTCTTCGAAACCATGATCGGCTTCATCGGCATCGCCTGGAGCGAGGCCGGGCTGACGAGGCTTTGCCTGCCCCAGCGCAGCCGCGACGCGGTGGAACGGCGGTTGCTGCGCCATGCCGGCAACGCCGCTTCGAGCGCCCGACCGCAATGGGTTGCCGAACTGATCGCGTCGATAAAGGCCTATGCCGCCGGCGAAGATGTGGATTTCTCCGGTGTGCCGGTCGATCTCACCGGTGTCGACGATTTCCGCCTCGCCATCTACGACGCGGCGCGCAAGCTCGCCTATGGCGAGACCACCACCTATGGCGAACTGGCCAGGCGCGCCGGCCATGCCGGGCTGGCGCGAGAGACGGGCGCCGCGCTCGGCGCCAACCCGGTGCCGCTGGTCATCCCTTGCCACCGCATTCTTGCCGCCGGCGGCAAGATCGGCGGTTTTTCAGCGCCGGGCGGCTCGACCACCAAGGAGAAGATGCTGGCGATGGAAGGCGTGCGCGTCGGTCCGCCGCCGCCGGCGCAGGTCTCTTTTGGATTTTGAGGCCGGCATTGCTAGTCCGGAAAGATGCGCCGGCGGAAATGCCGGTCTGTTTCCACGCGCTTGCACTTGTAGACGATGCAGGAGTTGGTATCGGCGCTCGGCACCGAAGCGCGTGCCCTGACCTCGCCCATGTTGCAGAAACTCTGGCTCCGCACATAACGGTCGTAGAGCGGCAGCCCCGGCGTGCGCGTCGACTGATAACGCAGGATGACGGCGCCTTCCCGTGCGATTGTCGCGCGCACCGTGCCGCAGGTCATGCGGCCCGGGTCATAGCGCGAGATCGCCTGCGCCTGGGCGGCGACCAGCGTCAGGCAGGCGGCAAACAGGACAGTTTTCATGGTCCTCTCCCCAAACAGAACCGGACGCCCGGAGGCGGCACGATCCTTCCCCGCAGCGTGCGCGATAGGCCATTGGACCCGGCGCAACGCCCGACGTTCAACGCTTTCACGCGATTGGGGCGGCCATTGGGCAGCGCCGCATCAGCGCCTTTTTTCGTGCAGTCTTGTTTTTTGCGGAGAAGCGGACTATATGAGGTCCATTGATATTTCGGCCGATCGATCCGGGCCTCGCGATATTCGCGTTTGCTGACGTCTATCTCCAAAATCTCGATACAAACCGGCTGGACTTCGGTTCAGTCAAGCTAAAGCAAACGTATAAGGACTATCGAAATGGCAACAGGTACGGTCAAGTGGTTTAATTCCACCAAGGGTTTCGGCTTCATCCAGCCTGACAGCGGCGGCGCGGACGTTTTCGTCCACATCTCCGCCGTCGAGCGCGCTGGGCTGTCGACCCTGGTCGAAGGCCAGAAGATCAACTTCGAGATCGAGCAGGACCGCCGCACTGGCAAGTCGTCCGCTGGATCTCTGAGCAAGGCAGCCTGATTTTGCGAATGGCGCGCGCCGGGCGATAGCTCGGGGCGCGCGGCAAGTCACGGATGTACTGACGGTCGCGCGAGAAGCGCGCCGGAGCGGAAAGAACCCGACAAGCCGAAGCAGCAGATTGCTGCCGGCCCGGCCAAAGCGCTCCCGATCAGGCTACCATGCATGGGAAGGCGGGATTTTGTCCCGCCTTTTTGCTGTCCGGATTTCCGGATGAAACAGCTACCTTGGCCTTATTGTGCCAATCATGGTATTTTTAGCCGATGAGCAAGCTTGAACAGATTGAGAAATCCGTCGCCGAACTGAGCCCTGAGGAACTGAAGGCATTTGCCGCCTGGTTCGAGGCACTGAAAGCGGAGATGTGGGATCGGCAGATCGAAGCCGACGCCAAGGCTGGCAGGCTGGATAAACTTGCCGAGCAGGCCTTGGCCGACCATCGCGCCGGCCGGACCCGGTCTTTGTGAATCATGTCGCCACTCCCTTATTCTGGGAGGCTTATGCAAAACTGCCCTCGTCGATCAGAGCAAAGGCGGACAAACGTTTCGCCAAGCTGCGTTCTGATCCGTTTCACCCGTCGCTGCATTTCAAACAGGTCGGACGCTATTGGTCGGCGCGGGTTGATCTCAACTACCGCGCCGTAGCTGTCCGTGACCACGATGACGTTGTCTGGTTTTGGATCGGCACCCACTCCGAATATGACCGCCTCCTGAAGTAGCCGTAAGGACAGAACTACCCCAGCCACTCCATCGGCACATGCCCAGGATCAGTCTCGACCCGTTTCAGCCAGGCCGCCACCGCCGGGTAGGCGTCGAGCTGAAAACCGCCCATCTCGGCCGTATGCGTATAGGCGTAGAGCGCGATGTCGGCGACGCTCAAGGCCTCGCCGGCAAAGAACGCACTGCCCGCCAGATGCTTGTTCATCACGCCGAGCGCCTTGTTGCCGCGCTCCAGCGTCAGCGCCAGCCGTTCCGGTGTCGCGTCCTTGGCCCGTTCGGGAAAGGCCAGCAGCGCCTTGCGCACCGCGATATAGGGTTCGTGGCTGTATTGCTCGAAGAACAGCCATTGGTAGGCCAATGCCCGCTCGTATCTGTCGGCCGGCAGCAACCGCGTGCCTTCGGCGAGATAGAGCAGAATGGCGTTGGATTCGGCAAGCCGCCGGCCGTCGTCGAGCTCGAGCAGCGGCACCATGGCGTTCGGGTTCTTGGCGACATAGTCTGGCTTGCGCGTGTCGCCGGTGTGCGAGCTGACCTCGACATTGGTGAAAGCGATGCCGAGCTTGGCCATCAACAGGCGCGGCTTGTAGCAATTGCCGCTGTCGATCATTCCATAGAGTATGGTCATTCTTGCTCCCATCGCCGCTCCCCTCGGCGGAGCCGCCTTTACCGGCAATTATCCTGGCAGCGACGGCTTCATCCAGTGATTTGTTTTGGCGCAACCATCAGCGCCGGTGATAGATCACCCAAACAACGGCACGACGTTGTTGGCCATGCCAAGCAGCCTGTCGATGGGCAGCGGCTCCTCGTCGAAGACCGTGCCGGCCAGCGCCGGCCGGGCAAGGTAAAATCCTTGCATCAGGTCAACGCCGCCGTCCAGCGCGACGCGCAGATGCGTGGCTTGCTCGATGCCTTCGACCAGCACTTTGGCGCCGCGGTCATGCAGCGCGGAGACCAGCGGCCGGAAAAACCGTTCGGCGGCGGCATGGCGGCAGAATTCCGCGAACCAGGTGCCGTCGATCTTGACGATGTCGGGCTGGACAAGAGCGACCCGTTCTTCCGTCGAATGCCCGGTGCCGAAATCGTCGATGGCGATGCGGATGCCGTCACGCCGCATCTCGCGCGCCAGGCTGACGAGCACCTTGTCTTCAGCCGCCTGCTCGGTGATCTCGCAGACCAGCATGCCGGGGTGCAGGTCGAACTCGGCGAGACGCCTGGTCATCAGCCTGATTTCTGCCAGCGCTCGCCCGGGGTCATCGTTGATCAGCGGATTGTAGTTGAAGAACAGGTCGAGCCCGCCGACCCCGATGTTGCGGAAATTCCGCAGATGCAGTACCCGGCACATCGTCTCGACGAACAGGCGATCCGCCACGGGGATGCCCTCGAAGAATACGCGCGGCGCGACCGGCCTGCCGGCGCGGTGCGGCTCGATCAGGCCTTCGACGGCGACGGCCTTCAAAAACCTGCCGCGCGGCGCAAAGATCGGCTGGTAGGCGCTCCTCAGCCGGAACGCGCCATAGACGCCATATTCGATCCCGACTTCGTCGGCAAAGATTGCCTCGCCGACATTGCGCCGCCTGTCGGGCCGCCTGGTCATGGCACCACCTTGCGCCCGAAAGCCCGTTTCGGCCGCGGCCAAGGCGAGACGGTCGCAGGCGCCGCGCCGGCGTCAGGCGCCGTCACCGGCATCTGCCTTTCCTTGCCGAAGACTTGGCTTTCGTTGCCGAAGACGTGAAAGCTGGTCGGTGCAAGCTCCGGGCGCGCCAGCGCAAATCCCTGCACCATCGAGGCTCCCGATTTCTCGGCCAGTTCAAGCTGCCAGCCCTCCTCGATGCCCTCGAACACGGTGCGGATGCCTTGCTGTTCGAAACTTGCCACCATGGCGGTCAGCAGCGCGAAGCCGGCGCCGGACTCCATCAGTTGCATGATCCAGTTGGCGTCGAATTTGACGATGTCAGGCCTGAGCTCCTTGATCCGGTTGATGTCGGACTCTTCGGCGCCGTAGTCGTCGACCGCGATGCGAAACCCGTTGGCCCTGAGCGCCTCGACGAAATTGTAGAGCGTTTCCTGCGACGCCGACTTTTGCTCGGTCACCTCGCAGACGACGCGGTTCGCATCGATCCCGGCCTCATGCAGCACCAGCCGCATGTCGCGCAGCGCACTGTCGGCGATGCTGCGATCGGTGAACACCGACGGATCGAAGTTGATGAAAATGAATGCCTCCTGCGGCAGGCAGGCGCCGGCGTTCAAAAGGTGCAGCGTCCTTGTCAGCGCCTCGATATGCAGGCGGTCGACCGTCGGACAGGCGTTGAAAAAACTCACCGGCGTCTGCGGCTCGGCGTCGCGGAACGGCCGGATCAGGCCCTCGAATCCGGTGATGGACAATTTGCCGTTGCTGAAGGCAAAAATCGGCTGGAAGGCGCTTTGCAGCGTATAATTGCCCCAGACACCGCTGGCGGTGCCGTCATCGTGGCGGACGATATGGGCAAGCCCGATGCTGCGCGACACGGTTCCTCCCGTTGCGAGACTGGTGGAATGGGTCGTGATCCAGCCAACCGGAGTTTTACCGCGTGTAAGTGAATTTATTGTTGCCGGATTTGCCGGGGATTTGAGGTCTGGCTCATCCGACAATGCTTGCGCTTGGCGGGATGATGCGACATGAGAGACGCCGCGGTCGGATGGACCGCCTGGCCCTACAGGAGACAACGCCGTCATGGCCTTTCTTGCCGACGCCCTTTCCCGCGTAAAGCCTTCCGCGACCATCGCAGTGACGCAGAAAGCGCGCGAGCTGAAAAACGCCGGCCGTGACGTGATCGGGCTGGGTGCCGGCGAACCGGACTTCGACACGCCGGACAATATCAAGAACGCTGCGATCGAGGCCATCCGCCGCGGCGAAACGAAATATCCTCCAGTTTCCGGCATCGTGCCGCTGCGCGAGGCAATCGCCCAAAAATTCAAGCGAGAGAACAATCTCGATTACCGGCCGGAGCAGACCATCGTCGGCACCGGCGGCAAGCAGATCCTGTTCAATGCCTTCATGGCGACGCTGAACCCCGGCGACGAGGTCATCATTCCGAGGCCGTACTGGGTCAGCTATCCCGAGATGGTAGCGATCTGCGGCGGCACCCCGGCATTTGCCGACACCTCCATCGACAACGGCTTCAAGCTGACGGCGGCGGCGTTGCAAAAGGCGATCACGCCGCGCACCAAATGGTTGTTGATGAACTCACCGTCGAACCCGTCGGGCGCCGCCTACAGCGAGGCTGAGTTGCGCGCTCTGGCCGACGTGCTGCTCGAACACCCCAATGTCTGGGTGCTGACCGACGACATGTACGAGCATCTGATCTACGGCGATTTCGTCTTCACGACCATCGCCGAGGTCGAGCCGAAGCTTTATGAGCGCACCCTGACCATGAACGGCGTGTCGAAGGCCTATGCGATGACTGGCTGGCGCATCGGCTATGCGGCCGGGCCGGTGGCGCTGATCAAGGCGATGGACATGATCCAGGGCCAGCAGACCTCCGGCGCCTGCACCATTGCCCAGTGGGCATCGGTCGAGGCGCTGAACGGTCCGCAGGATTTCATTGCGAAAAACAAGGCGATTTTCCAGGCTCGGCGCGATCTCGTCGTGTCGATGCTCAATCAGGCGCGCGGCATCACATGTCCGTCTCCCGAAGGGGCTTTCTACGTCTATCCGTCCTGTTCCCAGTTGATCGGCAAGAAGACCAAAGCCGGCAAGCTGATCGACAGCGACGAAGCCTTCTGCTCGGAACTGCTCGAGGCCGAGGGCGTGGCGGTCGTGTTCGGTTCGGCATTCGGCCTCGGCCCGAACTTCCGCATCTCCTATGCCACGTCGGAGGCGTTGCTCGAAGAGGCCTGCGCCCGCATCCAGCGCTTCACCGCCTCGCTGACCTGATCAAGCGCATCTCGAACACCAAAACCCGGCTCGCAATCGGGTTTTGGCGGTCGGCGCCAGCCTCATCCCTGGCGACTGTGATTCGTTTCGCGCGCCGAACGAGCCTCGGCCGGCGCCAGAATGGCGGCCAGAAGCCCGGCCGTGACGAACGAAACGATGGCGGCCGTCAGCATCGCCGCATGGAAGCCCCCGGCATAAGCGGCTGCGAACAGATCGCGCAGGCCGTCCTTGCCCATCGCCGCATCGGCTGCGAAATCGTGCCTTGAAACCGCGGCGCGGGCCACCGCTCCGGCATTGGCGACACCGGCGTTTTCAAGATGCGCCGTCAGCAGGGCTGTTGCCCGCATCCTCATCAAGGCGCCGAGCAGGGCGATGCCGATGGCGGTGCCGCTCTGGCGGGTTGCGTTGATCACCGCCGACACCATGCCCGAACGCTCGCGCGGCGCAAACGACATCGCGGCAGCGCTGCCGGTCGGGATGGACAGCGCATTGCCGAGGCCGCCGACGGCAAACAGCAGGCCGATCGTCACATAGGGTGCCGAGGGTCCAACCCAGCACATGCCCAGCATGGAAAGACCGCTCGCAAGATAACCCGATGTCATCAGCGCCGAGTGTCCGTAGCGCTGACTGAGCCTGCCGATCGCCGGCGACACGACCATTTGGACAAGGAACAGCGGTGCCATGCGCAGGCCGGTCTGTGTCGGCCACCAGCCCTGTGCCTGCTGCAGGAACATCGAATAGAGGAAGACGCTGGTGTAGGAGGTGAGGCCGAGCGCGAACGAGGCGACATTGGCGACGGCGAAGCAAACGTCGCGGAACAGGCCAAGCGGCAGCATCGGCCGCGGCGTGCGTGCCTCGAAGACAAGGAATGCCACTAGGCCGGCGAAGCCGACGACAAGGGCGATAACAGCCTCTCGATCGCCCCAACCTTTTTCGCCTGCCGATATCAGGCCGAAGGTCAAGGCGCCCAGCCACAGAATGCTGAGCGCCAGGCCGACAAGGTCGAGATGGGCATGCTCGGGGTGTGAAGTCTCTACGATCGAAGCCGCACCGAGCGCGATCGTGGCCAAGCCGAGCGGCAGGTTGATCAGGAAAATGCTCTGCCATCCGGCGGTTTCGACCAGGATGCCGCCGACGACCAGGCCGGTGAGCAGCGAGACAGCTGCGAACGACGCCCAGCCTCCGATAACGCCGGCACGCTCGCGACCGTCGGGAAATGCCTGCGTCAGAATCGACAGCGCACCCGGAATGATCAGCGATCCGGCTATCCCTTGCACCACCCGGCCCACCAGCAGCACCGGCAGGTTACGCGCGATTGCACATATGGCAGAACCAGCCACGAAGATGCCGATGCCTGCCAGCCAGGAGCGCTTGCGCCCGTAGCGGTCGCCGATCAGGCCTGCCGACAGCATGAAGGCCGACAGGCAAAGCGTGTAGGCGTCGATCACCCATTGCAACCCGGCGAAATCGATGCCGAGCGCAATCTGGATCGTCGGCAGGGCGACGTTGACGATGCTGATGTCGAGCAGTGCGACGAATGTGCCGAGATAGACGGCGGCAACAAGAGGCAAGCGACGGTTCGACATGAAACCCAAACCTGAGCGTGGAAATCACCTACAATGATCAGACGCGACCAATGATCAGACGCGACGGCTTTTAGGTCCGATCAACGCCGCCATACTGCTCGTCGGTCACCGTCTCCAGCCAGTCGGCATGGACGCCGTCGAGCGCCTCCTGCATGGCGATATGGGCCATCGCCGATTTTGGACCGGCGCCATGCCAATGCTTTTCGTCAGGCGCAAACGAGATGACGTCGCCGGCCCTGATTGCCTGTATCGGCTCGCCCCAGCTTTGCGCCAGGCCGGCGCCTGACACGACATAGAGCGTCTGGCCCAGCGGATGCGTATGCCAGTGGGTACGCGCGCCGGGCTCGAAACCGACCATGACGGCGCGTAGCCGCGCCGGCGCTTCCTTCTCGATGATCGGCGTCTGCCACACGCGGCCGGTGAAGTACTTTTCCGGCGCAATGACGGTCGGTACGCTGCCGCAAGCAATGATCTTCATCGTCGCAAAGTCCTCAAGCTGATGGCGGATCGGTCGGCGACGATCCGCTCCTTTTTGTCGCAGAAAGCGGCACTTTCATCCGATAACCATCATGGCGCAACCGCTTTTGCGGCTGTTCGGCGACGGACCCTGTCACGGCATTGACGGAAAGCCCAGGCCCGCATTCGACGGCTTCGCCGATCATGGCTCAACATCAGGCGATCCTCCGATCTCAAATCACTTGCCCTCCCGCCTAACCCGTGGGACGATGCCTTTGGGTAGGCGGCAAACTGAAAAAGCCCCGCCCGCGACGGTCGACAGGCCGGCCGCCGCTCCCAGGGAAACGCCTGAGTGGAGGTCAGTCATGGGAACTCGCGCCGGAGGACGACGCACGGGACCGAAATGCATTGCCATAGTCGGTCCCTTTGCAAGCGGTAAGACGACACTTCTCGAAGCCATATTGGCCCGCACGGGCGCCATCCCCCGCCAGAATCCGGTCTCCTCGGGAAACACAGTTTCCGATCATTCGCCCGAGGCACGCGCCCACGCCATGAGCGTTGAGGCGACGTTTGCCACCACCGACTTCATGGGGGAGCAACTCACCTTCGTCGATTGTCCCGGCTCCATAGAATTCTCCTTCGAAGCCGAACCGGTTCTGGCCGCCTGCGACCTCGCCGTGGTCGTCGCCGAAGCCGACGAGAAGAAGATCCCTGCCCTGCAACTGATCATGCGCAAGCTCGACGATCTCGGCGTGCCGCGCATCATGTTCCTCAATAAGGTCGACAAGGCGATATCAGGCGTGCGAGACACGCTGAAGATGTTGCAGCCGGCGAGCTCGGTGCCTTTGCTGCTGCGCCAGATTCCCCTGCGCAAGGACGGCGTGGTGATCGGCTCGATCGATCTGGCGCTGGAGCGCGCCTACATCTATCGCGAATATGCCGAAAGCGAAGTCGCCCAGATTCCCAGCGACGACAAGGCGCGCGAGCTTGAAGCGCGCTTTTCCATGCTGGAGACGCTCGCCGACCATGATGATCAACTGATGGAGCAGCTGCTCGACGAAATCGAGCCGCCCAAGGACGCCATCTTCGACGACCTGGCCGCCGACTTGCGCGATGGTGCCGTGACGCCGGTGCTGATCGGCTCCGCCGAGAAGGGCAATGGTGTGCTGCGGCTGCTAAAAACGATCCGCCACGACGCGCCTGATGGTGAAGCAACACGCAAGCGCCTCGACGCACCTGACGGCAATGCGACCGTGGTCCAGGTGATGAAGACCATCCACACCGCGCATGGCGGCAAGCTGTCGATCTCGCGCATCCTGTCCGGCCAGCTTGCCGACGCCTCCGAGCTCTTCCTTTCGAACGGCGCGACGGCAAAGGTCTCCGGCATCTACAGAATGCTCGGCAAGGACCAGACCAAGCTCACCTCGGCCCCGGCCGGCGACACGGTCGCGCTCGGCAAGATGGACGAGGTCACGACCGGTCAGACCTTGAGCTCGGCCAAGGGCGGCATCAAGCCCTTGGTCACGCTGACGCCGCCGCAACCGGTCTTTGCCTTTGCGTTGCGACCGAAGGAACGCAAGGACGAGGTCAAGATGTCGGCCGCCATCCAGCGCCTTGCCGAAGAAGATCCCTCGCTCAGCGTGCGCCACAATCAGGATTCGGCTGAAACCGTGCTGTCGGGCCATGGCGAAATGCATCTGCGTGTCGTGCGCGAGCGGCTGGAGGGCAAGAACCAGATTCCGGTCGAAGGCCATCCGCCGGCTGTGCCTTACCGCGAGACGATCCGCAAAGCGGCGCAGCAGCGTGGCCGTCACAAGAAGCAGTCGGGCGGCCATGGCCAGTTCGGCGACGTGGTGATCGAGATCAAGCCGCTGCCTCGCGGCTCCGGTTTCCAGTTCACCGACACCATCACCGGCGGCGCCGTGCCGAAAACCTATATCCAGTCGGTCGAGGCCGGCGTACGCGATTATCTGAAATCGGGCCCGCTCGGCTTTCCTGTGGTCGACGTCGCCGTCAACCTGTCCGACGGCTCCTATCATTCCGTCGATTCGTCGGACATGGCCTTCCAGATGGCGGCAAAGCTGGCGATGAAGGAAGGCATGGCCGCCTGCTCGCCGGTGCTGCTTGAACCGATCATGAAGGTGGAAATCGTCACGCCGTCCGACGCAACATCGAGAATCATCGCCCTGATCCCGCAGCGGCGCGGCCAAATCCTCGGCTATGATGCGCGGCCCGGCTGGCCGGGATGGGATGTCGTCGAGGCGACCATGCCGCAGGCCGAGATCGGCGATCTGATCATCGAGCTGCGTTCGGCCACCGCGGGCGTGGCCAGCTATCGTGCCAGCTTCGACCATATGGCCGAACTCACCGGCCGCCTGGCCGACGAGGCGTTGAACGCCAATGGCAAGGCCGCCTGACACTGGAACTTGGCGACAGTCAGGCTGCAGAACACAAGGAAACGGCGTCCGGACATGATCCGGACGCCGTTCTCATGCGGACCGTCTTCGTGGGAGGCGAAATGGCAGGTCCGCCGCACATGCCGCCAACGCTTGACAGCCTCAGCGGAAGAATAGTTCGGACGCGGTAGCCGCCTGAGCCCGGATCGTCCGAGTGATGCCCCCATCTCCCGCACGAACCACACCGCGTCCTATGATCTGCTTAGTCGATGCTGCGCGCCTGCGACATGTTACCTGAGGTTACATGTCACTGTTACATGACATTTCGGTCGGCTTTGCGTCAGCGCCGGCAGGGATCGGGATACAAAAAAGCCGGATCAACGAAGATCCGGCTGAGTTTGATTGGAAGTGCCTGTTAAGGCTAACCTCCAGAGGGGAACACTCGAGGGCGCTAATGGGAGGAGAACGCGCCCAAGAGATGATCCATATATGTGCTCATCATGCCCAAGAAACAAGCATCTATTTTGCAACACTCGCATGCAAAATGACACAGGCTGTGGTCTAAGCCGTTGCTTGGCCTCGTAGGACCAGAAGAATCGCGAAATGTGGTGCGCAGCCAGTCAAGTATCATTGCGAAATGGCGAAACAGCGCCGATTTTCGGTCCAGAACGCCGAAAACAACGAATGATGGCGAATCAGGCAGTGCGCGTTTATTTTCGCGGCAGCCATGCATCGGCCCGAAAATCGCGCCGAAGGAGCCCCCATGAAGACCCGTCAGGCGATCGCCGGCAGCGCGCTGTTCTTCATCGCAGCGCCCGGTGTGGTCGCGGGATTGCTGCCTTGGCTGTTGACCGATCGCTATCATCTGCCGTGGTCGACCCTGCCCGGCTTGGTCCCGGTCGGCTGGGTCCTGATTGGCGTCGCAACCGCCTTGCTGCTTCATGCCTTTGCCCGTTTTGCTCTCGAGGGCCTCGGCACGCCCGCTCCGGGCGCGCCAACCGATCGACTGGTTGTCGGCGGCATCTACCGCCATGTCCGCAACCCGATGTATGTGGCCGTGCTGGCGATCATCCTTGGCCAGGCGCTGCTGTTTTCGAGCGCGGCTCTCGTCGCCTATGCCGCTATCGCCGCCGTCGCCATGGTCTCGTTCGTGAAGTTCCATGAGGAACCGACGCTTGCCCGCCGCTATGGCGCCGAGTACGAGGCCTACCGCCATGCCGTTCCAGGCTGGCTCCCCCGCCTGACGCCATGTCGGCCAATAAGGGATGATCGTCCGCGATGATAGCGCACTCGATTTGCAGAAGGTTTAGAACGACCAGCTTCGGGCCTTGGCGATGATGAAATCGCGGAAGACGTGCAGCTTCGCCTGGTTCTTCATCGCATCGGGATAGGCGAAATAGGTGTCGAAGGACGGCACTTCGGTCTCCGGCAGCAACTGCACCAGCCCTGAATCCTTGCTGACCACATAGTCGGGCAGCATGGCGATGCCGGCGCCGCCCTGGACCGCGCGTTTTATCGACAATATGTCGTTGATCTGCAGCGTCGGCACCCTCTGCCCGCCTTCGAAATCGCCGACCGTTTCCAGCCAGTTCAATTCCGACAGATGCGCCGGCACCGGCACGCCGAAGGTGACGATGCGATGGCTCTTCAGCTCTGCGATCGACGCCGGCTTGCCGTACTTGTTGACGTAGGAAGGGGCGGCGTAGAGATGGAAATGCACGGTGAACAGACGGCGCTGGATGAGATCGGGCTGCTGCGGCTGGCGCAGCCGGATCGCGCAGTCCGCCCGCCGCATGGTCAGGTCGAGTTCCTCGTTCGCCAGGATCAGCTGCAGGCTGATCTCGGGATAGAGCTCGATGAATTCCTGCACGCGCTCGGTCAGCCAGCCGGCGCCGAGCCCCACCGTGGTCGTCACCCTGAGCACGCCGGAAGGCCGATCCTTGGCCTCGGTCAGCCGCGACTTGATCGTCTCCAGCTTCATAAGCACGTCATGCGCCGTGCGGAACAGCATCTCACCCTGCTCGGTCAGCACCAGGCCGCGAGCATGGCGATTGAACAGCGGCACGCCGACATCATGTTCGAGCGCGCTGACCTGCCGCGAGATCGCCGATTGCGACAGATGCAGTGTCTCGGCGGCGTGGGTGAACGACCCAGCTTCCGCAGCAGCGTGAAACACGCGTAGCTTGTCCCAGTCCAACGCCATGATGCCCCCATTCTGTTTTCTGGCGTCTGAATGAAAAATCAGGCTTTTGCGCGGCTTTTCTCGGCCGCTTGTTTACTCCGCCGCTTCGCGGCGAACTTCGATCCCGGCGAGGTACTTTTCCGCCTCGAGCGCGGCCATGCAGCCGAGCCCCGCCGCCGTCACCGCCTGGCGGTAGATGTCGTCGGTCACGTCGCCGGCGGCGAACACGCCCGGCACGTCGGTGCAGGTCGAATCCGGCGCCGTCCACAGATAGCCGTTCGGCTTCTGCTTCAGCTTGCCGGCGAACAGCTCGACCGCCGGCGCATGGCCGATCGCCACGAACACGCCGTCGACCGTCAGATGCATCTCCTGGCCGGTCACCAGATTGCGCAGCTTCAGTCCTTCCACCGACGGCGGCAGCGGCATCTTGCCGGACTGGCCGGTGATCTCGTCGACGACGGTGTCCCAGATGACGCGGACATTGTCCTTCTTGAACAGCCGCTCGCTGAGGATGCGCTCGGCGCGGAAGTCGCTGCGCCGGTGGATGACCGTCACGCTCTTGGCCAGGTTGGAAAGGTAAAGCGCCTCCTCCACCGCCGAATTGCCGCCGCCGATCACCGCGACATCCTTGCCGCGATAGAAGAAGCCGTCGCAGGTGGCGCAGGCCGATACGCCGAAGCCCATGAAGGTCTGTTCGCTCGGGATGCCCAGCCATTTCGCCTGCGCACCGGTGGCGATAATCAGCGCGTCGGCGGTATAGGTGGCGCCGGAATCGCCCTTGGCACGAAACGGCCGCACGTTGAGGTCGACCTCGGTGATGATGTCGTTGATGACGTCGGTGCCGACATGCTCGGCCTGTTTCAGCATTTGCTCCATCAGCCACGGACCCTGAATCGGATCGGCGAAGCCCGGATAGTTTTCGACATCGGTGGTGATCATCAACTGGCCGCCCTGTTGCAGGCCGGCGACCAGCATCGGCTTCAGCATGGCGCGGGCGGCGTAGATTGCCGCCGTATAGCCGGCGGGACCGGAACCGATGATGAGAACGGGTGCGTGCTTGGACGTCATATCAGGGCTTTCACAACAACCGGACGCGAATGAAGCGTCCGGCACAGGGATCGATTTCGGCCCTAATCTAGGTGTTGCAGGCGACGCCAGCAAGACGACCCGGCCTTCGTCCCCGGAAAGCTTCCGCACAAACAGACGATCCATGAACATCCTGGCGGCGACTGTTCGAAAATCAGTGACTGAAGGGATGGAATGGACACCAAAGTCGTTTAATTACAAGATCACGAATGATTCTTGCGTGAAGCGCCAAGGTATCCATGCCGCTCAAAGCCGATCTCGATGCCATCGACTGGAAGATCCTGCGCGAGCTTCAGCACGATGGGCGCATGACCAATGTCGAATTGTCCGGCCGCGTCGGCATTTCTGCGCCGCCATGCCTGCGTCGCGTCAGGCGGCTGGAAGAGACCGGCATCATCCGCGGCTATCGCGCCTTGCTCAATGCGCCGGCGCTCGGCCTGGATGTCGTCGCCTTTTGCCTCATCGGCCTGCATCACCAGGCCGACGCGGAGCTGAAAACCTTCGCCGAACGCACCCGCGGCTGGCCGATCGTTCGCGACGCCTGGATGGTGTCGGGCGAATCCGACTTTTTGCTGCATTGCGTGGCGAGCGACCTCGGCGCCTTTCAGACCTTCGTCATCGAGGAACTGGCCTCGGCGCCGAATGTCGACACGGTGCGGACGGCACTGACCATCCGTCGCGTCAAGGACGAGGGCCTGGTGGCTTTCAGCGAAGCGAGACCTTAATCCCGGCCGAGCTCGGCGATGGCGTCGCAGAGTTTGCTGTGATCGTTATCGGTCGTCAGGTTGCGCGTCCTGAACATGCCTTGGCCGGAAGTCCGATCGGATCGGCCGTTCACCAGCCAACCCTCGCAGAGCCCGGCTCGCCGCCCGGCTTCCATGTCATCGGCCTTGTCGCCGACGATGATCGATCGGCTGATATCCACGCCCAGCAGATCGCGGGCGCGCAGAAGCATGCCCGGATTGGGCTTGCGCATCGGATGATCACCTGCTGCCAGCTCGCCCGTCCCGCTCGAATGGTAGGCGCAGGCGAGCACCAGATCGATCCGGCAATTCTGCGCTTCGAGAAGCGCCAGCAACCGGGCACTGACCGCGGCGAACTCCGGCCAGCCGAAATAGCCGCGGGCTATGCCTGATTGATTGGAGACCACCATTGCCGGAAGGCCGGCGATGTTGGCCGTTCGGATCACCGGCAGCATCTGCGGCCGAAGCACGATGTCAGCCGGATCGCTGGGGTAGCCGCTATCGACATTGATGGTGCCGTCGCGGTCGAGGAACAACGCCGGCATGCCAGCTGGATAAGCCGACGTACCGATCCGCTCGACCCACAGGCCCGGCGCTTCGAGCGGGTAATGATCGGATCTCACGACCGGGCCGATGTCAGCCATCACAGAGGCGCGCTTCGACCATTTCGCACAGATGATGATAGAGGCACAGATGCCCCTGCTGGATGATCGGCGTCGAGGTCGAGGGCACGTTGAGCAGGATATCGGAGAGCGGCTTGAGCTTGCCGCCGCTGTCGCCGGTCAGGCTGATCACTGTCATGTCCATCATGCGCGCCTGCTCGGCGGCGGCGAGGATGCTGGGCGAGTTGCCGCTGGTCGAGATGGCGAGCAGCGCGGCGCCCGCGGCGCCATGCGCCTCGACCTGGCGTGAAAACACCGTGTCGAAGCCGTAATCATTGCCCCAGGCGGTCAGCACCGCCGCATTGGCCGGCAGCGCGATGACGTTGTAGGCCTTGCGCTCCCTCAGGAAGCGGCCGACCAGTTCGCCGGCGATGTGAATGGCGTCGCTGGCCGAGCCGCCATTGCCGCAGATCAGCAGCGCCTTGCCCTGCGAAAGCGCGGCGACGACGGCGGTAACCGCCCGCTCCATCTCGCCGGTGAGGTCGCGCTCGACCATCGCGGTGATCGCGGCCGCCGAGCGGACCAGATAGTCGTTCAGTTCGGACATGAAAACCTCAGTTTGTGCTTCCGGCGCGCAACTTGCCGATGGTGCCGGTGGTGCTCTTGCCGGCGACGAGATCGACCAGCACGACGCGGCCGCCCGCCTTTTGCACGATTTCGGCGCCGACCACCTGATCGATCGTATAATCGGCGCCCTTGACCAGTATGTCCGGCTTCAGCGCCTCAATCAGCGCGAGCGGCGTGTCTTCCTCGAAGACGACGACGGCATCGACCGAGGCAAGCGCCGCCAGCACGCAGGCGCGGTCATGCTCGTCGTTGACCGGGCGCCCCGGCCCTTTCAGCCGGCGCACCGAGGCATCGCTGTTGAGGCCGAGAACCAGCCGGTCGCACTGGCTGCGCGCCGCATGCAAAAGGCTGACATGGCCGGCATGAAGGATATCGAAGCAGCCATTGGTGAAGCCGACGCTCAGGCCTTCGTCCTTCCACGTCGCCACCAGCCGTGCGGCGGCGGTGGCATCGAGAATTGCATCCTTGTGGGCAACCGGTCCATGCGAGCGAAACAGCGCCCCGGTGAGTTCCTCGACCGTCAGCCGTGCGGTGCCGCGTTTTCCCACCACCACGCCAGCCGCCGCGTTGGCGATGGCCGCGGCAATGACGCGGTCGGCGCCCGCAGCCAGGGCCAACGCAAACGTAGCGATGACAGTGTCGCCGGCGCCGGAAACGTCGAACACCTCCCGCGCCTGCGTGGAAATGTGGCGGGCATCGTCGGCATCGACGACGCTCATGCCTTTTTCGCTGCGCGTCGCGACGACGAAATCGAAGCCATGTGCCGAGATCAGCTCACGCGCCGCGGCGACGATCTCGTCATCGGCAAACACCGCGCGTCCGACCGCCTCGCCAAGTTCCTTGCGATTGGGGGTGATCGCCGACGCCCCGGAGTAGTAAGCATAGTCGCGGCCCTTGGGATCGACCAGCACCGGCTTTCCCGCCTCGCGGCAGATCGAGATCAGCTCGCCGGCGACGCCGTCGAGCAACATGCCCTTGCCGTAGTCGGACAGGATGACGATGTCGGCTTGCGCGAGCCCGGCGCGGAAAAACCGGATCAGCGTCGCCCGCTCGGCGTCGCGTAGCGGCTTGATTTCCTCTTCGTCGAAGCGCAGCACCTGCTGGTTGAGCGCGCTGAAACGGCTTTTCGACGAGGTCATCCGGTTGGCGTCCTGTGCGAGACCGCCGGTGTCGACGCCAAGCTCGGTAAGCATGCGCATGAGATTGTCGCCGGCCGGATCGGCGCCGATCACCGAAACCGGTATCGCGGCAGCGCCGAGCGAGACGATGTTGGCGACGACATTCCCGGCGCCACCCATCGCCGAGGTTTCGCCACGCCCGCGCAGCACCGGAATAGGCGCTTCAGGCGAAATCCGCTCGATGACGCCGTTGAGGAAACGGTCGAGGATGAAGTCGCCGACCACCAGCACGGTGACGTTGCCGAACCGCGAGATGGCGCGGTGAAGCGGTTCAGGAGAAGGCAGGTATTGCTCGCTCATGTCATCTTCGACGTGCAATGAGAGCCGGTCCCGATGCTGTGAAAACGCTGGACTGGCAGGGCTGGTCGTTCATGGCGAAGCCGATATACCGCAATTCGGCTCAGCGCAACGGCAGGCTCCGAACCGACCACAGCCAACGCCGGTTGGCCGATCAACTTTTCTGCAAAGCGACATGAACACCCAATCCGACCAGCACCGCGCCGCCCGCACGCCGCATCAGGCATTGCCCGCCGTTTGACGCCCACCCAACCGCCGGTTTGCGACCTGCTTTATCGACAGCCCGGCAAGCCTCCCCTATAAGGGCCGGAATCGGCACAAGATACCAGAGGCTTTCATGATCATCGTCACGGGCGGCGCCGGCATGATCGGCTCAAACATCGTCGCCGCGCTCAATGCCGAAGGGATCAGCGACATTCTCGTCGTTGACGACCTGACCGACGGCCACAGAATCGCCAATCTCGCCGACCTGCAGATCGCCGATTATCTCGACAAGGACGATTTCCTGCCGCGGATGGAGGCCGGGGACCTCGGCCGCATCGAGGCCGTCTTCCACCAGGGCGCCTGCTCGACCACCACCGAGTGGAACGGCAAGTTCATGATGGAGGTGAACTACGCCTATTCGAAGCGGCTGCTGCATGCCTGCCTGGCGCTGCGGCTGCCTTTCCTCTATGCCTCCTCGGCTTCGGTCTATGGCGGCGGCGCCGAGTTTCGCGAGGAGCCGGAATGCGAACGCCCGCTCAATGTCTATGCCTATTCAAAGAAGCTGTTCGACGACTATGTCCGCCGCACCGTCTTCGAAACCGACCATTCGCCGGTGGCAGGCCTGCGCTACTTCAACGTCTATGGCCCACGCGAGGCGCACAAGGGCGCCATGGCCTCGGTCGCCTACCACCTGTTCAACCAGGTCGAGCAAGGCCACAACCCAAAGCTGTTCGGCGCCTATGACGGTTTCGGACCTGGCGAGCAGAGCCGCGACTTCATCCATGTCGGCGACGTTGCCGATATCAATCTGTGGTTGTGGAAACGCGGATCGAGCGGCATCTTCAACTGCGGCACCGGCCGTGCCCAGCCGTTCCGCGCCATTGCCGAAACTGTGATCGGCGCGCTAGGCAAAGGCGAGATCGAGTTCATCGACTTCCCCGATCACCTCAAGGGCAGCTACCAGAGTTTTACGCAAGCTGACATGTCCCGGTTGCGCGCCGCCGGTTACAATGGTCAGTTTCGCACAGTGGAAACCGGCGTCAGAGACTATGTCGAATGGCTGAAAGCCCAACGATCCTCGTGATCGGCCCACGCTGGGTGGGCGACATGGTGATGGCGCAGTGCCTGTTCTCGGCGCTGGGAGAGCTTCACCCGAACGCCGCGATCGACGTGCTGGCGCCGGCATGGGCGGCGCCACTGGTCAAGCGGATGCCCGAAATACGCCGGCAGGTCGATCTGCCGCTGAAATCCGGAGCCCTGGAATTCCGCATGCGAAGGCGCATCGGCCGCCTGCTGCGCGGCCACTACGACATCGCCTATGTCATGCCTGGAAGCTGGAAGTCGGCGCTGGTCCCGTTCTTTGCCCGCATTCCGCGCCGTGTCGGCTACCTCAAGGAAATGCGCTACGGGCTGCTGACCGATATCGTAGCCTTGTCCGACGATGTGAAACGGCGCACGGCGCAGGCCTATTTCGGCCTCGCGCAAGGCGGTACGTTCCATGCCCCCAAGCTCGCCGTCGACACGAAAAACCAGGCGACATTGCTGGGCCGCTTCGGGCTGGAGGCGAATAAATTCGTCGCGCTGATGCCCGGCGCCGAGTTCGGGCCGGCCAAACGCTGGCCGAGCGACCGCTATGCCGGCCTTGCCCGCGACATGATGGAAAAAGGTTTTGCGGTCGCGCTGTTCGGGTCGAAGAACGACGCCGACGTAACGGCGGAAATCGCCACGCTTGCCCCAGGCGCTGTCGACCTCGCCGGCCAGACGCGGCTCGAGGACGCCATCGACCTGATCGCCGCGGCCAGGATTGCGGTGTCGAACGACAGTGGACTGATGCATGTCGCCGCCGCGGTCGGCACGCCGATCGTAGCCGTCTACGGATCGACCTCGCCGCACAATACGCCGCCGCTCGCCGAGCAGCGCGAACTGGTCTGGCTCGGCCTGTCCTGTTCGCCCTGCCACCGGAAAATCTGCCCGCTCGGCCACCTCAACTGCCTGAACACGCTTGAGGTGGCACAGGTCGCGGCAGCGGTGGAACGGCTATTGGAAATGCCGGCCGCCGCATGAGGGTGCTGATCGTCAAGACATCTTCGATGGGTGACGTCATCCACAGCTTTCCGGCCGTCGAGGATGCGCGCCGCAAGCGGCCGGGCGTGTCGTTCGACTGGTGTGTGGAAGAGGCTTTTGCCGGCATCGTGGCGTTGCATCCGGCGATCGCAACCATCCACACCGTGGCAATCCGGCGCTGGCGCACAAGCCCGCTCGGCCGCGGCACATGGCGCGAGGCAGCGGGGTTGCGCCGCGCCTTGCGGGATTGCCGCTACGATCTCGTCATCGATGGGCAAGGATTGCTGAAGTCGGCCGTGGTGGCGAAACAGGCCGCAGCGCCGATCGCCGGCTTCGACCGGTCGAGCGCTCGCGAGCCTTCGGCGACCGTGTTCTACGACCGCCGCTATGCTGTGCCGCGCGATCTGCACGCCATCGAACGCACAAGGCGGCTGTTCGGGCTGGCGCTCGGCTATGAACCGGATTTTTCCGGGCTCGAGTCCGGCATCGTGCCGCCAGCCGTCGAGGCGACTTTTGTCGGCGGAAACACCGCCTTCCTGCTGCACGGCACCAGCCGCGAGGACAAGAAATGGCCGGTCGGCAACTGGATCGAGACGGCCCGGCTTCTCGTGGAAAGAGGAATGACGCCGGTCACCACCTGGTCGAACGACAGGGAAAAGGCGGTTGCCGAGGCGATTGCCCAGGCTGTTCCACAGACAGTGCTGGTGCCGAAATCACCGCTTGCCGAGATCGCCGCGATCATCGGCCGGTCGGTGCTGGTCATCGGCGCCGATACCGGCCTTACCCACCTCGCCAGTGCCTTCGGCCTGCCGACGGTGGCGGTGTTTGTGGCGACAGAACCCGGCTTGACCGGCCCGCGCGGGCCATTCTCGTCAACGCTGCTGGCCGCGCCCGGCGCTCGTGTCGCGCCTGAGGAGGTGTTGGCTGAGGCAGAGAAGTTGCTGGAGCGTCAAGCGCTTGGTCGGGCCGGCGCCGGCAAGAATTGATTTGTGCAAATCAATTCAATCGGAAAGGTCGGCGCCGCCCTCTTCCCTTCTCCCCTTGTGGGAGAAGGTGGATTGGCGCGCAGCGCCAAGACGGTTGAGGGGTGCTGGCCGGAGTGCTGTTGGTGCCAAGCTGGAACACCCCTCATCCGACCTCGCTTCGCGAGGCCACCTTCTCCCACAAGGGGAGAAGGCAGAGCAGCGCCAATTCTTAAATGAACTGCACCTGGACGATCTCGTAGCCCCGCGCGCCGCCTGGCGCGTTGACCTCGATGGCATCGCCGACTTCCTTGCCGATCAGCGCCCGCGCGATCGGCGAGGAGATCGAAATGCGGCCGGACTTCACGTCCGCTTCCTGGTCGCCGACGATCTGGTAGGTCTTCTTCTCTTCCGTGTCCTCGTCGACCAGCACCACGGTCGCGCCGAACTTGACCTTTTCGCCGCTGAGCTTGGTGATGTCGATCACTTCGGCGCGGGCGATAAAATCCTCGAGCTCGTTGACGCGGCCCTCATTGAGACTCTGCGCCTCTTTCGCCGCATGGTATTCCGCGTTTTCAGAGAGATCGCCGTGCGAGCGCGCTTCGGAGATTGCTTCGATGATGCGCGGCCGCTCTTCCTGCTGGCGCCAGCGCAGTTCTTCCTTCAATGACGCGAACCCCTCGCCTGTCATCGGGACCTTGTTCATAATGCCTGACCTTTCCTGCCGCCGCCCCCGCATTCCGGGAGCGACCTTGTCGATGGGTACAAAAAGAAAACGGTCCGGCAGCCTCGGGCTAACGGAACCGTGTCACCGCAATTTCCTCCAATATAGCAATCTTCGCGGGTTTTTCACGCCAAAAAATCGGTTTTGAAAAATTCGCCCGCCATTTGTGGAAATGCCGTCATGGCAGCCCGGCTGGCCGGGCGAGCGGCAATAAAAACCGGCTGCGATTGCTCACAGCCGGTGGTGAGGAAAAGTTCGGCTTCTATTCAGCTCTTCATGAAACGGTCTATCTGCTCGGACAGCATGCCGTATTCACGAGATCCCTTGCCGATGCGTTTCTCGATCTCGCGGAGCTGTTCCCGGGCGCCGGCGAGATCGCCGATCTGCAGATGCGCCTCGCCGAGATATTCGCGTACCAGCGTGTAATCGGGATCGATGCGCAGCGCTTCCTCATAATAGCCGAGACCGACGGTGACGCGTCCGGAATGGCGGTGCGAGTAGCCGAGGTAGTTGAGGATGCGAGGGTCTTTCTTGTCCGCAGCCAGGCTGAGCACGGCGATCGCCTCGTCATAACGTCCTGCCATCGCCAGCGCGTGGCCGGCTTCATAGATGTTGTCGTCGTCCAGCATGCCGTGCTTGGGCGCGACGCACTTCTTCAGTTTCTTGTCCCAGACCTTGCCTTTCTTGCACTGTGTCGTCTGGCTGCCATCGCCACCGCCTCCACCTTCACCGGCCGAAAACGCCGGAACAGCAAACAGCGGCAGGGCGGCAACCGCCAGAACCTGGATCAGCAATCGTCTGCGCATCGAACTCTCCTTGAAGCATGACAATGCAAGACTAACGCCGGGCAAAAGCGGTTTCATCCCGGAAAAAAGCCACGGTCAGTGAAAGCCTTTTCAACGGCCCGCGCCAGTCGGAAAATGGAAGCGCCGAACAAAACGTGACGAGCGCTGCAAATCCGCTATCATCCAGCAAACGCCAACGGAGTATGCGGAGACGGCCAGTGCAGCGGCGCCTTGAAAAAGAATGGGAGCTTTCGATCGGTCCCGACACGGTGCGCCTGTTCATCCTCAAGGCGAAGGCGTTGAGCGCCGCCGTCAACGAAGACTATGCCGATGGTGCCGAGCACGAGGTAGAACTCGATAGCGAGACGCATGACAACCATCATCATGACGGTCTCGTCGAGGAACGTTCCGAGGACCTCACCGAAGAAGAGCTGCGCGAACTGATCAACGACCTCAATGTCGATGAGGCGGCCGAACTCGTCGCCCTCGCCTGGGTTGGACGCGGCGACTATGACGCCTCGGAATGGGCGGACGCGCTGACGGCCGCGCGCGAGCGCGCCAACAAGCGCACGGCGAAATATCTGCTCGGCATGCCGCTGTTGGCCGACTGGCTGGAGGAAGGGCTGGAAGCGATCGGTGCGTAACAACGCGGTCACCGTTTGTGATCGGCCAAAACTGTCGTTCAGGCAACTTCCGTATCCGCCCGCCGTTAAGGGCGAATGGCGGCGCTGACCCCTCCCACATCGATCAGATTGGCCGGATTGATCAGATTGGCGCTGCCTTTGGCGGCGGCGATGCTGTCCGCAGGAGCGGCCTTGGCCCAAGCTCCGGAACTGCCCGATAACGTACCCGTCCCGGAGCTCAATCAATCGCAATCAGCGCAAGAAGCTGCACCTGCCGACGTGCCGATCCCCGAGCCACGCCCTGCGGATGCGCCAGAGCCTGATCAACCCGCGACCGACAAAATGGACCAGCAGAAGTCGGACCAGCATCAGCAAGCCCGGCCGCAGCCGCCGGCAGTCGCTCCGACGCCGACCGAAAAGCCCGCCGAGGCAGAACCACCGGCCGCCGCGCCAAAACCACCGGAGATACCGGCGCAGGCGCCGGAGAAAAAAATCCCTCCCGACCCGCGCTCGGCCGCTGTGCCGCAGGAGAAAATGCCGGACGAGGAACTGGCCTGCCGCCGGCGGCTGAAGTCGATGGGCGTCGACTTCGAGGAACGCAAAGCCGAGCACGATGCGGCGGTCGGCTGCTCTATCCCCTATCCGATCGCACTGAAGACGCTTGGCAAGTCATTGGATATCAACCCCGAATCCGAGTTGAATTGCCAGATGGCCGAGGCCGCCGCGCGCTTCGCCGCCGATATCGTCCAGCCGGCGGCCAAGGCCGAGCTCGGCGCCGAACTCAAGTCGGTCGGCCAGGCATCCGCCTTCGTCTGCCGCCACCGCAATGGCGGCGGGAAATTGTCGGAGCACGCCTTCGGCAACGCGCTCGACATCGCCAGCTTCACGCTTTCGGACGGCAGGAGGATCGACATCCGCCCGGCGCCGCCGGAAAAGGACGCGAAATTCCTGAACGCAATACGCAAGGCAGCCTGCGGACCGTTCAAGACCGTGCTTGGCCCGGGCAGCGATGCCGATCATTCGCTGCATCTCCATCTCGATCTTGCACCGCGCCGCAACGGCGGCACCTTCTGCCAGTGATATGGTTGCGGACCGACGCGCCGCAATTTGGCCGCAGCCGTAAACGCAGCCGCTGATTTTTCCTTTACTGTTGGCGGGTAAGCTCCGTTTCATCTGATCATGACCCCGAAAAGTGGGATCCGGTTTTCGGAGAAAGATCATGATCAAACGATGACATGGAGCCTGATCGGCTCGGAGACCGGGAACCTGCCAATGGCCGGGATATTTCGCGCCGCGTCTGTCGCCGTCCGGCAAGTGAGACGCGCGCGCATGATTGCCGGCGGGCTTGCCATCGCAGCGATCTCGGCCTGCACCACCGGCAGCGTGCTCTCGCTGAAACCGGCCGTTGATGTCGGCAGCCAGACATCAGCTGTCCCAGAATACGCTGGCCAGAAATACGCTGGAATGCAGCGCCTCGTCCCATCCAACCCTTACATGACCGCCGCCTATCCGCGCATGGACGAGCCGATGGCGCCGACCGAACAGATGCCGGCCAGCGAGGTCGAGTGCCGCAAGGATTTGAAGCGCCTGGGCGTCGTCTACACCGACCTTGCGCCGATCCGCGAAGGCCAGTGCGGCATCGACTATCCGGTCAAGATCTCGGCCATCGGCCGCATCGCGATGAAGCCGGCCGCGACGCTGACCTGCGACATGGCCGCCACCTTCGCCGGCTGGGCCAGGAATGAACTGGTCCCGTCCGCCCGCTGGCGTTATTTCTCCGGCGTCAGGACCATTCGCCAGGGCTCGAGCTATTCCTGCCGCAGGATCGCCGGCGAAGGCACGCTGTCGGAGCATGGCAAGGGCAACGCGCTCGACGTCATGAGCATCGAGCTTAGCAATGGCAAGGAGATCGACGTGCGCAAGCCCGGCCTGTTCGCCTTCCGCACCCGCGGCTTCCTCAACACTGTGCGCGCCGACGGCTGCCAGTATTTCACCACCGTGCTCGGCCCCGGCTACAATTACGACCACCGCAACCATTTCCATTTCGACATCAAGAACCGCAAGAACGGCTACCGCGCCTGCCGCTGAGCCCGATCGCGTGCCCACTGCCCAAGGTGTGCGCCGCCGCGTAGAATGACGTCACATAAGGTGAGGTCATATCACCACGGTGGTGTCGCATGAGCCGACGAAGCCTTCGACGACGCGCAACGATCTGGCTGGTGGCGTTCTGTGCCGGCTACCTCGTGCTCGCCTATTTCGCCGCGCCGGAATTCTGGACCCTGCGCGACCGCAACTTCCGCACACAGCGCTTCGAGATGGTGACGCACACGCCGCAAGGCATCGCCGGCGATCCGATCAATGTCGGCCTCGTCGGCACCAAAAAAGAGCTGGTCCACGCCTTCGCCGTCGCCGGATGGGACACGGCCGACGCTCTCACGCTGGAGACGGCGATCGAGATCGGCGAAAGCGTGCTGTTCGATCGGCCCTATCCAGACGCGCCGGTCAGCCGGCTGCTGTTCGAAGGCCGTGCACAGGATCTGGCCTTCGAGAAGCCGGTCGGCGACAGTGCCGACCGGCGTCATCACGTCCGCTTCTGGCAGACCGATGCGACCGGAGACGATGGCCGGCCGCTCTGGCTGGGTGCGGCAAGCTTCGATCGCGGCGTCGGCCTCAGCCACGAAACCGGCCAGGTCACCCACCATATCGGTCCCGACATCGACGCCGAGCGCGACCTCCTGATCCGCGACCTGTCTGCCGCAGGCATGCTGATCTCAACCAGCGAGATATCAGGCATCGGTGCGACAAGGACCGGGCGCAATGGCGGCGGCGATCCCTATTTCACCGACGGCAAGGCGGTAGTGGGCGTGCTGAGGCAGCTGCCGTAGGCGCAGGACCAACGGCCGGCGGCCGGCTCATCGACGCCCTGATCGAGCATTTTCGTCGCCGCCATGGGATGCCGCATGAGATGGTTGCGCCCGCCGGCATGAAAAATGACGCCCGTCTATTTTCGAAGACCGCGCCGCAATGCTATTGACCTCGCATGCTCTATGCTGAAATCGCCATCGTGGTCGTCCTCATCTGCGTGAACGGCCTTCTGGCAATGTCCGAACTTGCCATTGTCTCGTCACGGCCGGCCCGTCTCAAGGCGATGATCGACCGCGGCGTCAAGGGCGCCGGCCGCGCCTTGGCGCTCGGCGCCAATCCAGGCAAATTCCTGTCGTCGGTGCAGATCGGCATCACCCTGGTCGGCGTTCTGTCCGGCGCTTTTTCCGGCGCCACGCTCGGCGAGCGGCTGTCCGTGTTCCTGGCATCGACCGGCCTCCGCGAAAGCCTTGCCGACCCGATCGGCGTCGGCATCGTCGTCGCCCTCATCACCTATTTCTCGCTGATCATCGGCGAACTGGTGCCCAAGCAGATCGCGCTGCGCGATCCCGAACGCGTCGCCGCCAGGGTTGCTCCGGCGATGACCATCCTCGCCACCGTCTCGGCGCCGCTGGTTTTTCTGCTCGACATTTCCGGCCGCGCCATGCTGTGGCTGCTTGGCCAGCGCGGTGAAAGCGAGGAGAAGGTCACCGACGAGGAGATCAAGATGCTGGTCGCCGAGGCCGAGCATCACGGCACCATCGAATCCGACGAGCGGCGCATGATCGCCGGCGTCATGCGGCTCGGCGACCGCGCCGTCCGCGCGGTGATGACGCCGCGCACCGAGGTCGACTGGATCAACCTGCAGTCCGATGACGCGGCAATCCGGAAGCTCCTGATGGAGACCCAGCATTCGCGCCTGCCGGCCGGCGATGGCAGCGTCGACGCCATGATCGGCGTCGTCCAGACCCGCGACGTGCTGGCCGCGATGCTCGGAGGTCGCGCGCTCGACCCGCGCCGGCATGTGCGCACCGCTCCCATCGTCCATGACCAGGCCGACGCGCTGGATGTCCTTTCGACACTCAAGGAATCCAACGTGCCGATGGCGCTGGTCCATGACGAATACGGCCATTTCGAAGGCATCGTCACCCCGGCCGACATACTGGAAGCCATCACCGGCGTCTTCCGGGCGGACCTCGACGCCGGCGACGAAGAAAACGCCGTCAAACGTGACGACGGCTCATGGTTGCTCGCCGGCTACATGCAGGCCGACGAGATGGCCGACGTTCTCGGCATCGACCTGCCCGAGAACCGCGACTACGAGACTGTCGCCGGTTACGTGCTGGCGCATCTGCACCATCTGCCGACGACCGGCGAATGCGTCGATGCGCAGGGCTGGCGCTTCGAGGTCGTCGACCTCGACGGCCGCCGCATCGACAAGCTCATCGCCACCCGCCTGCCCGGCGGCCATCGCGAAATCGTGCGGTAGCAGTCAACGCGATGGGTAGGCAAGCCGGTCCTGGATCGCGGAAGGACATGGTGGATTCTGATCGGATCGACAAGCTGATCGCAGCGGTGCCGCCCGCCTTGGCGCTTCGCGCCGGGCTGGACCTTGGCATCTTCACCCGGCTCGGTAGCAGCGCGGTGACTGCCGACAGCCTTGGAGCCGAGCTCAAAGTCGAGCCCGATCGTCTGTCGCGGCTCCTCTACGCGCTCGCCAGCATCGGTCTCCTCGAAGTCAAGGATGGTCGATTTCGCAACGGCGCCGAAGCGGCGGCCTTCCTCGACGCGTCCAAGCCGACCTATCGCGGCGGCGATCATGCGCTCCTGCGCGAGCTCTGGGGAGCCGACCTGCTGACCGCAGAGTCGCTGCGACAGAACCGGCCGGCTGCGCTGCACGACTTTTCCGAAGCCGGGCCCGAGGCAGCGGCGGCCTTCAGCCGCATGCTCGCACCGGGCGGGGTAATTTTCGGCCGCCATCTGGCCCGGGAGATGGACCTCTCGGCGATCGGCTCGGTCATCGACATCGGCGGCGGCCCCGGGACCATTCTCGTCGGACTTCGCGAGCGGCGGCCGCAGATTGCGGCGACGCTGATGGAACTCCCAACGGTCGCAGCGGTCGCGAAAGATATCCTGTCAGAATACGGTGCCGACGACGTGGTTGTCGAAGAGGGTGACATAACTGTCGCGCCGTCGATCGGTCGGCACGATCTGGCGATCCTGAAGGCCGTCGTCCAGGTCCTGCCGCCCGACCAGGCGCGCAGTTCGATCCTGAACGCGGCGCGTTGCCTCACACCCGGCGGCGAGATCGCAATTGCGGGGTGGGGTGTCGTCGATGACGACCGCCTCGGCCCGCCTGAGGGTGTGTTTCTGAATCTCACCTTCCTGAACCTCTATCGCCACGGCGAATCGTACACTGAAGGTCAGTATCGCGCGTGGATGACCGAGGCTGGATTCCGGGATATCTCCAGGTCGCGCCTGACGGACGGCTCCACCTTGTTTCGTGCGCGCCTCACGGGCTGATCGTGGCTGAATGGCCAAGCGCAATCTGCGTTCGCTCAATAAAGCCGATCATCAACGCGGCTGCCGCCTCGGCGTGGGTTTCGAGCAGGAAGTGGCCGCCGTCGAAGATGTGCGCTTCCATACGTGGAAGGTCTTGCATCCACGACAGTGTTTCGGCGATGTCGAAGAACGGGTCGTGGCGGCCCCACAGCATGAGCGCCGGCGGTTGCCACGTTTCGATATAGTCGGCGATGAGACTGAACCGCGCGACATGGTTGGCGTAGTCGACGAGGAGCGCGCGTTGTGTTTCCATGCCGCCAGGCTGATTCATCACCCTCCAGTCCTCGATCCAGGGTTCGCCTTTGATCTGGGCAGCGACATCCTCCGGCAAGCCGCCCAAATATTGCTCGCGGGTGCCTTCTAAGGTCAAAAACGCGGTAGCCTCCCTTTCGTTCTCTTCCGTCGGGTTTGACCAGAATTCGAACGTGGCTTGCCATTGCGGTCCGAACCCTGTGCGGTGTGCGTTGGCGCTCTGAATGATGAGGCCTGAGACGAGGTCGGGGGATTGCATGGCGACCTGGAGACTCACAGGCGCGCCCCAATCGTGCAGGTAGATGAAGCGCCGATCGATCGCGAGATGAGTTAAGAGCTCCTGGATTGCGCCGCTGAACGTTTCGAACGACGGCGCGGGCAACGGCGCCGATTGGCCGTAGCCAGGCAAGTCGGGGGCGATGACGAAGGCGACCCGCGAAAGGCCGGGAATGATGCCCTGGAAGGTGCGCGACGAACTCGGGAATCCGTGCAGGAGCAGCAGCGCGGGATTGGACGCATCTCCCGCGGTGATGAAGGAAAGCTCGGTCCCGCCGGACAGGTGCAGCCGCTGTTGCGTGGGGGATGTCATGCCTGCACTCCTCGCACTGCTCCGGGATGGGCTCGATCAGGGTGCATCTCCTGTGTTCGCTTGATGAACTCGATCATCAGGGAGAGTGCTGGCTCGGCGTGCGTCTCAAGCAGGAAGTGCCCGCCGTCGAAAACATGCGCTTCCATACGCGGCAGATCCTGCATCCAGGACAGCGTTTCGGCGATATCGAAATATGGGTCGTGACGGCCCCAAAGCATGAGCGCCGGCGGTTGCCATCTCTTCAAATAGGCGGCGATCGTATCGAAACGCCCGGCATGGCTTTTGTAGTCGCCGATAAGCGCGCGGTGGGTCTGCATGCGGCCGGGAAGATTCATCACCCTCCAGTCCTCGACCCAAGGGTCGCCCCTGATCGTGGCGGCGACATCCTCTGGCAGGCCGCCCAAATATTGCTCGCGCGTGAATTCGAAGGTCAGGTCGGGGGTCGCGGCCGCTTCGTTCTCTTTTGTCGGTTCTGACCAGAATTTCAACACGGCGTCCCAGACGGGACCGAAGCCGGTTCGATGCGCGTTTGCGTTCTGGATGATGAGACCCGAAACCAGCTCGGGCGCTTGCATTGCAATCTGCAGACCCACGGCGGCGCCCCAGTCATGAATGTGGATGAAGCGGCGCCCGATCGCGAGGTGGGTAAGCAATTCGGAAATCGCCTTGCTGATCGCGTCGTAGGAGGGTGTCGGCGGGACATCGGACTGGCCATGGCCCGGGAGGTCGGGCGCGATCACATAGGCTGCGCCCGCCAATCCGGGAATCACATCGCGGAATGCATTTGCGGAGCTGGGAAACCCATGCAGGAGGAGCAAAGCCGGGTTGGATGGATCGCCCGCAGTGACGTAGGCAAGCTCGGTTCCGCCGGAGAGACGCATTTGGCGTGGGGCAGGCAGTCTCATATCAGGATTCCTTTTTTGCCGTCCGGAAATGGAGTTAAGTCCAAACCAGTGGCGCGAGTTCCGCATGTCGCCGACAGCGTTGGCCGGCGAGACGCGGGGGTAGTGCGGCTCCTGTTTCGGATTCACTACTCGGCCGAGGATCAGCGGCCGGCTGGTGTTGCGACAACGCGCTCTATCGCCGTCGCCAGGAAGGTCGTGCCGCGCCGGTGCTCGCTGCTGTCCTGGCGCATGAACAGGCCGTTGGCGATTCCCTCATACATACCGAGCAATGCATCTGCCACCTCGCCCGGCACGCCTTCCTCGGCAAGCAGCGCGGCACGCTCCTCCGGCGCAACAAGCACAGGCGTCACCGGCCGGCCGAGAACGTCCGCGAAGGCCGATGCCACGTCGCCGGCGCTCCAGTCTTCCGGTCCGCCCAGCTCCACGACCCGCTTTCCGGTCCACTCCTCGCACAGCACGGTCGCTGCCGCGCGCCCGACATCGATCGTGCTCACCATCGGGATTTTCTGCGGCGGCTCGATAAAGGTCGGCAGTATGCTTTGCGACAGGACCGCTTGCGCCACCTCGTTCCAGGTTTCGACAAAATACCCCGACCGCAGGAAGGCGGTGGCCGGCGCCACGCCGTCGAGCAGCGCCTCGAAGCGGTTGAGGGTGGCGATGACGCCGGTGCCGGAGGCATGCTGCGCGCCGATGGACGACAGGACGACGGCCTTTGGCAGACCCGCACGCCGTGCCGCATCGGCAAGCGCGGCGCCGATTTCTTCCGTGCGCTGATAGGGATCACCGCTCACCGGCGGCGGGTTGAGCAGGAACGCGGCCCGCGCGCCGGTCAGGGCAGCGGCCATGGCGCCGACGTCCTCCATGCTTGCGACGGCTACCTCCGCACCGAGGGCTGTCCATTTTTCGCCCTGATCCTTGCGACGCACGACGACGCGCACGGCTTCGCCGCCTGCGATCAGGGCGCGCGCGACTTCGCCGCCGGCCCGTCCGTTTGCTCCAAGCACGACATGCATCACTTCTTCTCCTCATCTCGATTGACGGGGGAACGATAGGCGCAGGCTTCCAATGCGTCCAATGCATGGTGTATATAGTCGCCATGCACGAAGTGGATTTACGCCGGATCGATCTGAACCTGCTGGTGGCGCTCGAAGCGCTGCTGGACGAGAAGAACGTCACCCGTGCCGCAAGCCGGCTCGGCATGAGCCAGCCCGCCGCGAGCCGAGCGCTCGGCCGATTGCGCGCGCTGTTTTCGGATGCGCTGCTGGTCGATGGACCGGGCGGCTACGTCCTTAGCGCCCGTGCGGAAGAAGTGCGCCCGGTGCTGCGCGGCATCTTGGCGGGTGTGCGAGAGATGGTCGAGGCCAACGTGTTCGATCCCGCCACCGCCACCGGCCGGATCCGGCTGCTGATGCCCGATCTCCAGGCCGCCGTGCTGGCGCCGCACCTGCTCGCCCGCCTTGGACGCGAGGCGCCGTCCCTTGATCTCGATATCGTCGCGCCGGGCACGGACGCGGTCGAAGCGCTGGAGCAGGGTATCGCCGATGCGATGGTGGCGCTGGTCGACGAAGCCCCGGCCGGCATCCGCCGGCGCGGTCTCTATGACGAGAAGCTCGTGACGCTGATGCGGGCGGAGCACCCGGCGCTCGCCCGAAAGCTGACGCTCGAACGTTTCCTGGCGCTTGAGCATATCGTGGTGAGCGTCACCGGCGTCGGGCCTGCGCCTGTCGACGAGGTGCTTGCCCGCATCGGGCGAACGCGGCGGGTGAAGCTGCGCGTGCCGAACTTCTTCGCGGCGGTCGAGATCGCCGCTCGCTCCGACCTGATCATGACCCTGCCTTCGAGCCTGGCGCGAGCGGCCGCCAACATGAAGCGCTTCGTGTCGTTGCCGCCGCCCCTCGATCTTGGCAGCTTCACGATGAGCCTCGTCTGGCACGCGCGCCAGCAGGACGCGCCCAGGCACATATGGTTGAGACGTGCCATTGTCACGGCGGCGGCGGATATGTCATCGGCGATCGACGTTGGAAACTGAGGCCGCAAAGCGGCTCCCTGGAGCACAACGCCTCGAGCCGACCCGCGTTCAGGAAAGATGCTCTAGAACGGTCTCAACCGAAGCCCAGGTTCGGCGCTTGCGTTTCCGCCTGCGCCTTCAATCACGGTCGGCCCCCTCCGCCTGCCAGAGCTGGATCGGGTTGCCCTCCGGATCGGCAAGCCGGGCGAACCAGCCATTAGGGTAATGTTCGGTGTCGACCTCGACCGCAATTCCGGCTGCCGTGAGCTGTGCGACCATGGCCTGGAGGTCGCGCACCCGGAAATTGATCATCCACTGCTGATCGACCCGACCGAAGTAATCACTAGTCGCGGCAAAGGGAGCAAAGACGGTGGCGCCCTGCTGCTGCTCCCACGAGCGGTCATCATAGCTTTCTGGCGGCAGCGCAACGCCGAGATGGCCGGCATACCATCGAGCGAGCGCATCGGGCTCCTTCGCTCGGAAGAAGAAGCCACCGATGCCGAGCACCTTTTCCATTTTATCTCCTTACTGACACGATCGCGGTGATGACCACCCCAATCCATACGCGTAGTGCCAGGCGCTACATGGCTTCTTGGTTAAAAACCTGACAATGCCGCTGCACTGTGCAACAGCTCGTGTTTGTTGGCGAACTGTTCTGGAGGTCGCGGTGCGGACCAGGCAGACATCAGCTCGGCGCGGAATTTAGCTGTCTCCAGTGGTGATTTGACCCACGTTCGACTGTAGCGGAGATGACCGCCGTTGGAAGGTCAGCAATCACACCAATGGCAGGAAGATGTCGGTGATGGCTTCGTGCTCGGCAACCATCGGAACAAAACTCCCGCTGACAGTAGAGGGGAAAATCCCGAAGGGCCTCAACACCCGTTTCATACGCGTGTGGTAGGGATCTTGCCGCATCGTCATCTTGCTCTCCTGTGGTGAGAGCAATCTGCCAGCTTGCGAGACAACGCGCTCGACTGTTCTTGCTGAACACAGGCGCCGTTCGCTTCGATGCGGAGCCGTTGGCGGTGGAGCACTGCTAACCGGGTTCAGACCGGCAGGCGGAACTGTTTGCGCAAGCTCTTGTCGAACATCTCTGCGGGGGCAAAGCGGCGCAGAATGCTGACCTGGCGCGCTGCCTTGCCGGCGGTATAGCGACGCCGCGGGCGGGCATCGGTCGCCGCCTTGACCACGACAGCCGCCACCACTTCCGGCGGATCGGCCTTGGGCATCACATCGCCCAGCAGCGCCTTGAGCCCGGCGCGCGCCCGATCATATTCCTGCAACACCGAATCCGGCTCGATCCCGTTCTGGTCGAAGACGGTACGCACGAATGCCGGCTCGATGACCGAGACGCGAATACCAAAAGCACGAACCTCGTGATCGAGCGATTCCGAATAGCCCTCAAGCGCGTGCTTGACCGCAGAGTAATGGGCTGAGTATGGCGCCGGCACCAATCCCAGAATCGAGCCGATATTGATGATGTGCCCTGCGCCGCGCTGCCGCATTGACGGCAACACCGCATTGATCATGCGGATGACGCCGAACAGATTGACGTCGAACAGGGCCTGCACCTGTGCGACCGAGGATTCCTCGGCACCGCCAAGCAGACCGACGCCGGCATTGTTGACCAGGAGGTCGATCCGCCCGGTCTGCGCCAGCACGGTCGAAACGAGGGCGCCGACAGAAGCGTCATCGGTCACGTCGCAAACCAGCATGGTCACTCCCTCCGGGCCGTTGCCGACAGGGCGGCGACTTGTCCCGAAGACGGTGAATCCTGCCCGCGCAAGCGCCTCGGCGCTGGCGTGGCCGATGCCCGAGGAGGCTCCGGTCACAACAGCGGTTTTTTCGGAATTCGCATTCATTTCGTGCTCCAAATCGTCAGGGCCAGACTTCTCTCGCCGGTTGAATTATGGTCATAATAACATATTACGATCATAATGCAATACCAGAAGGGAAAGGCAGTCACGTGCTACGAAAAGGGCTGAAAGAACGCGTCACGGCCGGATCATGGGAGTTGCTGACCCATCCTGCGTCAGGACGATGTGAGGGCAAACGATCAACGCTTGTCCGCCGGCTGGCCGCTGGTCGTCGAAGGGATGCGGGCGATGACCTTGATCTCGAAATCGAAGCCGGCAAGCCAATTGACGCCCACTGCCGTCCAGTTCGGATAGGGAGGTCCGCCGATCTCCTCCGCCCGGACGGCCAGCACCGTTTCGATCTGTTGGTCCGGGTTGGTGTGGAAGGTGGTGACGTCCACAACGTCGTCGAAGCTGCACCCGGCGGCGGCCAGGACCGCGCGCAGATTGGCAAATGCCCGCCGAACCTGATCCTCAAATGCGGGCTCGGGCGAACCGTCCTCACGGCTGCCGACCTGCCCCGAGACGAAGAGAAGATCGCCGGAGCGAATGGCCGCGGAATATCGATGAATATCGTATAACGCGTGGCGTTTGGCCGGATAGATGGCGTCACGTGCAGGCATTTCGTGTTCCTTTCTGTCTTGAAAACGGCAGCGCGCCGGAGGCGCCGAGTTGATACAGGCAGGAGATAGGGCAATCGCATTACGCGCATAAGCCGTTGAAATCGGCATGAGGTGATGCAAAATTACCATCAATGCCCCGCCCGTCCCTCAACGATCTCACCGCCTTCTTGGCCGTTGCCACGCACCGCAGCTTCCGCCGCGCAGCGGACGAGATCGGCACGGCACCTTCCACATTGAGCCACACCATGCGCGCGCTCGAGGAGCGCATGGGCGTGCGCCTTCTCAACCGCACCACACGCAGCGTCTCGCCGACGGAAGCCGGTTTCCAGTTGCTCGATCGCCTTCAGCCGGCGCTCGCGTCGCTGGACGAGGCGCTCGACAGCGTCGCCGGGTTCAGGGGCAATGTCGCGGGCACCGTCCGCATCAACGCACCGCGACTGGTGGCCGGGCTTCTCGTTCGCGGGGTTCTTCCGCGGATGGCGGAGCGCCATCCGGACGTGATCGTGGACATCGTCGTCGAGGGGCGGCTGATCGACATCGTGTCCAGCGGCTTCGACGCCGGCGTGCGCCTCCTCGGATCGGTCCCCAAGGACATGATCGCCGTGCCGCTTGCACGCCGGTTGAGGTTCATCTGTGTCGCGTCGCCCGCCTACCTCGATCGCTTCGGCGACCCGGGAACCCCCGAGGAATTGCAACGCCACCATTGCATCGGCCACCGCATGCCCAGCGGCAAGCTTTACCGATGGGAGTTCGAACGCGCCGGCCAGGAACTCGTGATCGAGGCAAACGGCCCCGTCGTCCTCGACGACGAAGAACTGATGGTCGAAGCCGCAATTGAGGATCTGGGAGTCGCCTACGTGGCCGATTGGGCCGCCGAAGCGGCCTTGTCCGACGGCCGGCTGCGCAAGGTCCTGACCGCGTGGATGCCCGCTGCGGAAGAAGTTGCGGTTTACTACCCCGGACATCGAGCCGTACCGCCCGCACTGCGGGCCTTTCTCGATGTCGTCAAAGACCTGCGGAACAAAGAACCTTAGCGACGAGCAGCCGCGCCATGACCGGTCGTTGGGCCGGAGGATTCGGAGTGCTCAGTTCGATCCTATTGCCCCAACGCACCAGTGTTCTGCCTCAGTGCGGACGAATCCTGCATTGGGCCGATGACCAGTTCGATCGGTCGGGCTGAAGCAGGCGATGACGCAAGTGGGGCCGAGGGCGGACCGGCAGCTTGTAGTTTGATATGTAGGTGAGCAGACATACAGCTCGGCGCAGGAATCCCCCATCTTTTGCTATCAGATAGCCGACATTCGCGACAACCTGCGCTGATGTTCCGTTGCGGACTTCCCATATCGCACGAAAGAGCCGGACTTGATTGGAACTCTATCGTCGAGCAGATCAGCCACACGACATAGTCTGCCAAACACCGACATTGCGCCTTCGCCTCGGTATGGGAACGCGCGAGCCGAGAAAATTCGGTAGTCGCGCAGCCGCCATCATGCAGACCTATTAGATTTAGCACCTAGCGGATCGATCCGTAGCATATTCTGCCCACCAAGAGATAACGGGATGGATAAAGAGTATGCAAAGGTTCGAGGCAAAGGAATGCATTATGGACGATCCGCTTAGATCCATGAATCGGCCCGGTCTTGGACGTGCAACGATGGGCTACCAGCCGGCCGAGAATGATTTGTTGAGCGAGGTGCTGCGCGACCTGCGCCTTGCCCATGCGAGATATGGCCGCAGCGAATTAACGGCGCCCTGGGGCATCGCCGTGCCGTTCAGGGAGGGCGTACGATTTCATGCGATGCTCGAGGGTCAGTGCTGGATACAAGCCAAGAGCTTGCCACCGCTGCTGCTGGAATGTGGCGATGTGCTTCTTCTTCCCCACGGAACAGAGCACACCATGTCCGACCGGCCCAAAGGGAGAGCCTTGCCACTGGACGATATCAAACCGGCGTTGATCGGGAATGGAACCTACGAATTGAAGTCTGGCGGCGGCGGTCCGCGATCGCTGATCGCATGCTGTACGATCGGCTTTGAGGGGCCGACGGCAAATCCGCTCCTGGAACTGCTGCCTCCGGTGATGCATATCCGCTATGCAGAGCACAGCGATACTGTCCTGCCAAACCTCCTTTCTATGATGGCGCGGGAGGCTGATGGGCAAAGAATCGGATCGGCAACGGTAATGGCGCGCCTTGCTGATATTGTCATGACGCAAGTAATCAGATCCTGGGTCGAGACGTGTTCCGACAATCTGACTGGTTGGCTGGCGGCCGTGCGGGATCCGCAAATCGGGTCTGCGCTTGCAAGAATCCATCGCTCCCCCGGCGAAGACTGGCCAGTCGATCGCCTGGCGGCATTGTCTGGGCTGTCGCGATCGAGGTTTTCGCAGCGATTCAAGGGTCTGTTGTCGGTATCTCCCGCCCGCTATCTCCTGCAATGGAGGCTTAGGCTGGCCGAATCCTGGTTGCGGAACGGATATATGTCGCTGTCACAGGTCGCGTCTGAGTTGGGATATGAGTCCGATGCATCCTTCAGCAGGGCATTCAAACGCTTCATAGGCGTCTCGCCAGGCGCGGTCCGAGATTCCGGGCGCGGGTGAGCAAAACAGAGACGGGATCGGTCCTGCATATCGCCTGATGCGATCCACGGCTAATGTAATCAGTGCGACAAACGGTCAGACATTCAAGCGTTTCTGCCATAGCGGCGCCGCGCCAGGATCTGCAAATTCTCAAATGCCGTAACCACTTCGACCGATTCGCGAGTCAAAGCAGCGACTGCATCGCGGCGGATTATCGAAGGAGCAATAGCCGGGATTTCGCATGCGCCATGAACGCATGACGTGTGAATGCAGAATACCTCCTAGGTCCGCTACCAGAAGGAGACTCATATGGCGTTGGTGTTGCCTGATCTTCCCCCACCAGCCACTGGCGAACACACGCCCTATTGCATTATCGCCAAGCATCGCGCCGCTCCTGGTCAAGGCGAAGCGCTCGTTACCCGGATGCTTGAGGATCTCGAAGCGACGAGATCAGAAACGGGCTGTCTACAATTCCACATCCATCGTGATCGATCCGACCCCGATCTCATCGTCATCTACGAAGTCTGGCGCAGTGTCGATGCAGTCAAGAGCCACTTCAGCGAAGCCTATGTCCAGAGGTTCGTCGT
The DNA here is from genome assembly GCF_055811735.1 of Mesorhizobium sp. WSM4850. NCBI lineage: Bacteria > Pseudomonadati > Pseudomonadota > Alphaproteobacteria > Hyphomicrobiales > Phyllobacteriaceae > Mesorhizobium > Mesorhizobium sp. WSM4850. The sequence continues at coordinate 133,612 of NZ_JBVVPV010000012.1, forward strand.
AGATGGTGGTGAGCTCGAACCGGGCGACATGGAGACGCAGTGGCTTGAGATGCTGAGCCCATATGCCAGCGGCAGAGATCCGCGATGACCGGTGACGAGCAGTCTCTTCTGAATCAGCGAGTCGTGATCGTTGGCGGGACAAGCGGCATGGGCATGGGGGCGGCTCTTGCGGCCTCGCGCGCAGGCGCCGAGGTCATCGCGCTCGGGCGGCGGCCACCGGCGAAATTGGCTGCAGAACAAAGCGCCCACGGTTCAATCACCTTCCAGTCGCTGGACATGACCGACGATGCGGCGGTCGAGCAAGTATTCGAAACGCTGGGGGCGCTCGACCACCTTCTCATCACCGCAACTCCACCAAATCCTGGAGGAACCTTCCTCTCCCAAACGCTGGCCGACGCGCAGCCCGTTCTGTATGGCAAGCTCCTGGGCAGTTGGTCTTGCGCGCGGCACGCGGCGCCCAAGATGCGGAAAGGCGGTTCGATCACATTCACTACTGGAGGCTTGGTGACCAAGCCTCGCATGGGCGCTTCGATGATGATGGTCGCGTTCGCTGGTCTGGAGGCGCTGACACGAGCCCTTGCGCTCGAACTCGGTCCGATCCGCGTCAACACAATCCGTCCAGGCGTCATAGACAGCGAAATGTGGGCCGGCATGCCGCAAACCAAGCGGGAGGCGTTTTTCGCGCTGGTGCGCGAGAGCTTCCCAGCAGGTCGCGTTGGAAAAGTCGACGATATCGGCAAGGCCGCACTTTTCCTGATGACTAATGATTTCGTGACCGGCGCTATTCTAGAAGTTTCAGGAGGTGAAACGCTGGTCAGCATCGAATGATCTAACAGATAGAGCCTCAAGGGTTAAGAGATCAGTATCGATCCGGTTCACGCGGAAAGTTCACAACGGTGAGCCTCAACCAAGCGCGTTACAGCAATTTCCAATAAACAATGGACCGCAGATGAGAAGAATCATTGAGGCACTACACGTTGCCCTAATTGTCGTTGCGTTCGCCCTCCCCGTTCCTTCCGGCGCATTGGCTCAAGATGGCTCGGCCGCGGCCGCGCCCCCGACGCAGTCCGAGTTACCCAAATGGCTTAGTCGCGGCTTGCCGGGTCAGGCGCATGAGGTTCTGGCGCCACTAGTTGGCACCTGGCGGGTCCAGTTGAGCTTCTACGGCACGCTCGGCCGCAGCCCCGATCAGCCGCCGCTCGTGACGGACGACCTCATTAGCCGTCGGCAGTGGTTGGCAGGCGGCCGTTACATCGAAGACACGATGGAGGGGACGCTGGATGGAGCGCCAATCTGGCGCAAAGGCTGGCTCGGCTATAGTATCATGGACGACCGATACGAGTGGATTACGATCGATCCTGTCAACACAACCATGATGTACTACGAAGGCATCCCTGGATCCGGAAATCAAAGGCCCATCAGCATGTCCGGGGCCTTCACCGACCAGGGTGTGGCTGGCGAAGACACGGTCGGCAAGTCGATCGGCATGCGCACAGTAATCAAAATCGAGAACAACGATCGCCATGTCTTTGAGCTCTATTTCACGCGTCCCGGACAGCAAGAGACGTTGGCCACACGCGGCCTCTATACACGGCTGAAAGAGTGAGCGTCCGCTCGAGGACGGCCCGGCGTCTCATTAGCTCGCTCGGTGCTTGGCAATGGCGCAACCGCGACCTCCAGCACTGTCTACTTTCAGGAGGCCGCAAAGCTGATCTTTACGGCCGACATGAGGCGCAAAGCAGCCCTGCCGCCGTCGCGTGTGAGACTCTGCTTCGGGTCACAAGCAGAACAGCGGCCCCCTACGGCTCGTCCCTCTCATCGCGCAAATTAGACACAACGCGGCGGTTCTGCGACCTGCAGGCGGTGTCGGGGCAGTCGCGGACGAGCCTGTCCTTGCCGTAGCCCTTGGCCCACATGCGGTTGCGGTCTATGCCGCCGGCGGCGAGGTAGTCCATCACCGCATCGGCGCGCTGCTGCGACAGCGCCGTTTCACTTGCGCCGGGATCGTCGGCGAAACCCTGCAGCTTGAGCAGCCAGCGCGGATGCTTTGCTAACCAGGCGATCTGGGTGTCGAGGGTGGCCTTGGCGACAGAATCGAGCGCGGCCGAACCTTGCGTGAAATAGGTGCGGCGGCCGACATTGAGGATAAAATCCTCCTCGCTGCCCGGCTGCACGTTCTGGAAGCCGGCAACCTCGGTGTTGGTGATGTCGGGCGTGGAAGGGGCCAGCGTGTTGCTGGTCGAGCAGGATGCGGCCAGCACCAGCAGGCCGGCAGCGAGCAGCCGGCGCGTGTTCTCAATCATGCGGTTCATGAGGCGCCAATCATTCGACAGTGGTGGAAGCGGGCGCCTGGTCGGCGATGTGCGGCAGGACCTGCACCGCGGTGCCGATCGGGCAGCGCTGGTAGAGGTCGATGATGTCTTCCGGGAACATGCGGATGCAGCCGCTGGAAGCGTCGGTGCCGATGCTCCATGGCTCCAGCGTGCCATGCAGGCGGTAGCCGGTGTCGGCGCCGTTGCGGTGCAGATAGAGCGCGCGCGGCCCGAGCGGATTGTTGGACGCGCCGCCTGCGACCATGTGCGGTAGGTCCGGCTTGCGCTTACGCATTTCGGGGGGCGGGACCCATTGCGGCCACAGCGCGCGGCGGTCGATCGTCGCGCGGCCGTACCATTTGAAGCCGTCCTTGCCGACGCCGACGCCGTAGCGGATGGCGGTTTTGTTTTCCATGATGACGTAGAGGAAGTGGTGGCGGGTATCGACCACGACGGTGCCGACCGGCTCGCTGCTGAAATACTTGACGATCTGGCGATGCCATCTCTTGTCGATCTTGGCGAAGTTGGTCTTGCGATAGACAAAATTGTTGTCGCTGGCGGTACCGGCGAAAAAGGATTTTGCCGCCGCGGCTTGAGCAATATTGCTGGTTACACCCACCGCGACCAGCGCCAGGCCGCCGAGCACGACACCCCTGCGTGATAAAACCATCGGCAATATCCCCCCCCCATGCCAAAAGCTTGGCGGACCATAGTTGAGAATTACTTTGCCTCAAAGTGGAAAATTCTGCGTTGCTTCAGTCCGCCGTGTCCGGACATTCGGCAATTTGGCGGCGAGTGACCGAATTGTGACAATCTTGCCGAGGACGAACGTCTAACCTAAACCCCATCCAGGACCTTAACCAAATTGGCGCGACTGTTTGGGACCGAGCGTAGTTGCGACATTGCCCTATCCGGACGTGTGAGCAATGCCCACCAGCAGATTCAAAATGTTGCGGAAGCCGTGCGCCTCATAGATGCCGATCCAAACCAGGGCGTTGCTACTGCCGCGGCCGCGCTGGGGCTGTCCTATTCTTCGCTCTATCGACTGTTCCGAAACCTCGTGGGCCTTTCACCAAAACGATACGCGGGCGTCATGCGCTATTATCGACTAGTTGGGGCTCTGCTGGCCGACGCGCCCGCCGGCGGACTGGCGCAATTGGCCGCCATGCAAGGCTATTTCGATCAAGCCCATGCGAGCCGCGATTTCCGGCGTTATACAGGCATCGGGCAAGCCGAATTCCGGCGCCATTTAAACGGAATTGCCAAGTTGATGAACACTCTTTGAACATCTGCACAATCGCGTAGGCGCATGCAGCCTGTGTCGACGGCTCTGTCGCTCAGGATGCGCCAGCGGCGGCATGCTCACCACAGGAGATATAAAATGGCCGACATGACAACACCCGACACCGCGCTTCTCGCGGCCCTCACGACAGAGCATTTCGTGCAGCAATCGGCGATCAGCGCAACCATCAGCGAAATGGCGTCGCGAACGACCATCTACATCATGTCTCTATCGAGCGCTCTAGTGGCGACGGGCTTTGTCGCGCAGTCGCCTGAATTCCTTCAGCCGTTTCTCCTAGCCGTGCTGCCATCGCTCTTTTTGCTGGGTAGCTTCACCGTCTTAAGGTTGATCGATATAGCCGCCGAGAACATGCAGGCCCATATCGGCATCGCCCGGATCAGGGCCTACTACCGAACGCTGGGGGAGGATGCTGCTTTTCAGTTTTCCGAAGAGTTCGGCCGTTGGCCAGAAAACGACGCCGAACCGTCGCTGCGTGCCGGGCCGCTCCTGGCGCATCTGACCACAGCCGCGACGATGATCGCTTTCGTAAATGCCATTGTCGCGGCGGCGGGCGTGACCCTTCTAGCACTATATGTCGGATCAGCGTTGGCGCCTGCACTGTGCCTTGGTGCCGGCACAACAACCGGCTTGATGATACTATTCTATTGGTACCAACGCCTTCGAACGAAAGGCATGGTCCGTCTCGCCAAAGCTTATGGCCCTGAAAAGAGCGTTCTTTGAGCGGGAGGTCAATGCAGTCGGGGTGATACAGCGCATCCGGGCTTTGTCGCCTATCGCAGGCCACTTCAACTGGCCGGCAACACAATGACCGCTTTGAAAGCCGGGCCCGTCTATTGGCGAAGCGATATGGTTGGTAGAGCCGACGGATAGTCGCCGGCTTCACATCACGTCTTTTGGCAAGAACGCCTAGCCCGAATTCATGTCGGGACGAACGCGTACACGTAACTCCTAGCGCCAGCTTTCGGTTGGCGAGCGCCCAGGCAGTGGTTTTCCAACAGCGCGACCGCGATGAAAAACGAGACTTGACCGATGGCAACAGCGAGCGTGGCGAGCGCTTTGTCGTCGTAGAGGCTGGAAGCTCGGGCGTACAGCGCATCCGCAACGCGTTCGTTGCCGGCATCCGGGACGAAAATGGCCTCGACAAGGGCCAGTGCAACCCGTTCCGCTTCGCTGAAGCAGGTCGCCGCCTTCCACTGCGCTATTGCGGCGATGCGTTCGTCCGTATCCTGCGTTTTTCGCAGGTTGGACTTGTGCAACGCCGTGAGATACTCGCTGCCCACAATCTGACGTGCCCGAAGTTGGACCAGGTCTTGGGAGGAATGGTTCCGGTTGCGGTGGCTTTCGCTTGACCGGGGCGGTACTCGGGCGCGGGCGGAGCCTTAGAAATGACTCGCCACCAGCTGCAAGCCCCACAAAGGTCTCGCGCGGGATCAAGGCCCGTCGAGAGTAGTCGAGTGTAGAAAGGTCTCAATCGGTCCATACGGAGGGCAGCATACAGGACAATCCATCTGCCCTTGCGCCGGGTGTGGCAAACAAGGCGTCAGCCAAGCTAGACACTTACTGGGCGCCGCTATCTATGCGGCATTGGCTTTCGAGGTGGCAGGGGAGGAAGGGCAGGCGTCGCAGTGGACGGTGTGTTGCAGCAGGCTACCACCAGGACCGCGCCCCAAGAAGTCTCTTTTGCATCATTTCCCACCGCAGCCCCGCGGCACTACGCGGCTAAGCCAACTCTTTCATGACCTAGACAGGAGGTTACGGCTGGTTTGTGAAGGCTGAGCGCAGAACGTCGACTGTCCGCAATCCCACGCGGATTGAATAGGCAGCTCTCAGGGTCAGGTTGCGGGCACATAGGCGCAAAGCCAAAGGGGCCGGGCAGTGGGAGCTGCCAGCTTCTGGACAAGGTGGCGCTCACACGCCCGCACCGAGTCTCCGATCGGCGGCAGAACCCCGCAATACGACAGAATGTAAGTTGCGTACCGTAGGCCGCGCGCGACCCTCGGACGACCTTTGGTTAGCAACCTCAAGAAGGGCTACTCATGAGCGACATCACCTTAATCGGACTTGGACCCATGGGGTCTGCGCTTGGCTCCGCACTCCTTTCCCAGGCCATACCCTAACTGTTTGGAATCGGACTGCAAGTAAGGCCGATGCCCTGGTGGAGGCGGGAGCGCTTCGCGCAGAGACCCTCGCCAGCGCGGTTGGTGCCAGTCCGCGGATCCTGGTGTGCGTTTCTGGATATGGGGCCGCGCCTGACAGAAGACGCCATAAGAGAAGGTCACGGAGCCGACAACCTCGCCAGGCTTATCGAAGTCATAAGAAAAAGGACTGAGAAAGCGGATGTGGAGCGTTCACGGGAACGCAGCGCTCCTTTCGGGGCGAACGAGTGGGCGGACACCTCCCAATCACGGAGGAGCGGCGATCTGAGCGGACCGGCAGCTTTTGTGCACTGGCGAGAGATTGCTCAACGGCCGGAGTTAGGTGCAAAGCTGTCATTCGTGGCCGACCGCTTTGATCTTCGGACTTGTCGATTGGTTGCACTGGCGCTTCCGTCGGACGAAGATTGACGGCGGGATGATGTCATCCGAGTCCTGCAGGGCGAGCTAACCAGCGGACCGGGCCCACGGTGTAGATAGCGAAACTACGCATTCGTCTGCATCGAGCTCAGTAGGCGTCGCTCTTCTTCGACAATATAATCGCGGATGATTGGGACATCGTCACGGCGAGCCGAGATCAGAATCTGGAAGACAAAATTTGAACCGTTTAGGAAGCCGAGTTCGGCCGACGCCAGATAGAAATCCCACATACGGCAGAAGCGTTCGCCCATCATGGCGACTGCCTCCTCGCGCCTGGCCTCATAACCGAGACGCCAATCGTGGATCGTCCAGTAATAGTGCAGCCGCAAATTTTCGCAGTCGGCGCACCAGATCCCCGTGCGCTCCAACGAGGCAAACACCTCTGACAAAGCCGGCACATACCCACCTGGAAAGATATACTTGCGGATGAACGGCGCCGTCGTACCAGGCGGTGACATGCGTCCGATCGCATGAACCAATGCGAAGCCGCCCTCCTTCAACAATCTACTGATGATTGTGAAATAGCTGTCGAAATGAACGACGCCCACGTGCTCCATCATTCCGATCGAGACAACACGGTCGAACTGTCCGCTGACCTCGCGATAGTCGACCTCGCGAAAATCGATCTGATGAGCGACCCCGGCCTCGATCGCTCGAAGCCGAGACGCCGCCAATTGCTCCGTCGAAACGTTGATCGCCGTGACCTTCACGTCGCAATACTTGGCGAGATAGATGGCGAGAGTGCCCCAGCCTGAGCCGATTTCTATCACATGCATGCCCGGCTCTAGCTTGAGCTTCGCGGCAATGTGGCGATGCTTGTCCATCTGCGCTTGCAGCAGATTGTTGTCCGGTGCCGTATAATAGGCGCACGAATAGGTCATTGTCTCGTCGAGCCATAGCTCATAAAATTTCGTCGGGATGTCGTAGTGATGCTGAACGTTTTTTGCGGCGAGACCCAGCTTGTTGTTCTGCTGGCGTCGGCGCAACGCACGCCAGACTTTCCGCAACGCCTTCTGAACGGGGTGGGCTGCCAACCCAGTGCGGTTGACAGAAAAAAGTGACAAGAGGTCAAATGCTTTGCCACCGTTCTCGATCACCAAGCGGCCATCCATGTAGGCTTCGGCCGCCTTCAGTTCCGGATTGAAGAAGATCTCGCGTTCGACCGCTTTGTCGGTTAGGCGGATCGTCACGTCGGGCCCATCCTGTCCACTGCCGAAGGCTTGCCTGAAACCGTCCTCGAATATGACAGTCAGGCGCCCATTTTTTACAAAACGGGAGAGCAGATTTGGCAGCAGACGCATTGTGGCTCGTTTCTCGTGACTTACCCCGTAAGTATGACTGCCCGGTGTCGGTACATCAATACCGATCTGGGGCGGAGAGGGATCGGACTTCAGAAGTCTCCTCCCAATGCCGAAGTAGCGACCCATCCGGGGCCGCCTGCCCCGCGATCGGAAATGTCTGCCCTGGCGCAATAAGATGTCCAAGGTGGTCGCCGGCAGCGTCTGCTATCCGGCAATCGCAAAGATCGCCTCAAGGGCGGACATGCGGCGCAAAGCAGCCATGCCGCCGTCGCGTGTGAGACTCTGCTTCGGGTCGGAGAACGAACCCGCTACGCGGGAGGGCGCCTGCGGTTGAGGTAGAGATCAGGGACCGGTCGTCGCGCCCGCATTGAGCGTCATTCGGCGGCAGAGCATGACGGGCTTCTTCAACAAGGAGCCTGACCATGACCCATCCCGCTCTCGATGCACACCCATCAGCCCTTTGCGCCAGTGGTTGATCGGCGACATGAACATGTGGCGTTTCTCACGGGAGACGCAGCGCAACTATCTCCGACCCATTCGGATTTGCGTAGCGGCGCGAGCCAGGCGGCGAAGGTGTCAGCCTAGTGCAAGGCCGGCCAGGTCACGGAAGAAGGCCAGATCGCCTGATCGATGCTTGGGAGGTTTTCCAACGCGGGCCGATGTCTGCGTTTTGCGCGCCCGCATCGAAAAACCTTCACCGAGTCGGTCATCTGATGGAGGCGCCAGAGCCTCCAAAGGCGGACGATCGACAGCTTTTTGAGGTGAGCGTAACGAGATTCGTCAACGGGCGGATCCCCAAAACGGCACCGACCCGAGAACAGTGGCTTTATCATTTTTTGAGTCCTGCGCGGTAAGGTTCCGCGCATGTGGTTGAAGACTTACTTGATCATCACCGGCGTCGGCGCGTTTGTGGCGCTGACAATGCCATGGCTGGTCATCATCGGCAGTTTCCTGATTGTCCCGGGGCTCATCCTCGCGTCGATGCCAACGGCCTTCATGTATGGCGTCGCCTTCGCGCTCTTCCGCTTGCTGCTCGGAAGTTTCGTTTCAGGCGTTCCTCTGAACGTCATATCGGGCGCCGCGACGCTGGCATTGTTCTGGACCATCCCCCAGCCAGGCCTCACCTGGGCGAGAGGCATGCTGGCCAGCCTGGAGGAGCCGGACATTCAGTCGAGCGCACCGATTGCGCTCAAGGGCGACATTCTCCTCGCCCGCCCGTTCGAGGGCCGTTGCGATGCATTGTGCGCGGCCTTGCTCAAGACCCCGGGCGTCAATTCGGTCCGCGTCCAGACCCTTCGCGGTCATTCCAATACTTATCGCGTCGTGCCGGACTCGACGCCCGGCAAACGAAGCACCGTTATCGGGCATGGCCTGCTGGAAGAGCGGCGCTACGATGCCTCCGATCCACTCGCCCCTCAGCGCGCGCTGGAAGCCGAATGGAACCTGATGATGTCAGAGGGCAAGGCGCTGCTGCAAAACGACGACTCCCCCGAACCCGGCTTCACCATCGCGATCGAGGACGGCCCTGCCGTGCCCGATTCCAAGCCCCGGTCGGGACGGGTGGATTGGTCGCTCGAACCCTCCGCACCCCACCGCAAGGCGCTCACCATCACCGACGCCGGTGAACAGGTGCTGCTGCGGCAGTCAATCCTGTCGATCTTTGCCCCGGCGGCGCCGTTGCTGATCGGGACTTCGGGCGGGATCGAGAACTTCCGGTTCGGCTGGGCGCGTCGGCGGCTCGGTGACGGAAGGATGTACGCCGAGGTTCCGGTCAACCGGCTGCTACTCGACCACACCAGCGTTTCGCGCGGCGTGGATATCGAAGCGGCGAAAACGAGAACGCGCGAGGAACTTGCCAGAGCGCTCGACGATCCGCTTAAGCCGGTGAGCGATCCCGCGTTCGCGCTCGCCAATCAGTGGATGGACTCGTTCCGCGCGAACGACCAGCCGCTCGGCGAGAGCGACCGGCGTCTGCTGGTTCGCATCTTGGAGGACCCGCGGGTGCGATCCTCAGACGGGCTGTGGGCGATCATCAAACAGGTCGATGGCGACTCCGCCGATCTGCGGCGGCTCGCCGCCAGCCGCTACCTCGCGGCCACCGACAAGAAGGAGGCGCGCCACTGGATCAATGCCCTGGCCGGCCTCCCTGTAGGTGCATACGCCGATCCTCTGCCGGAAGAGCGCGCGATTCTCGCAGATCCGGCGGTCAGCCGCTTTGCCACCGGCCTGATCAAGCGCCAGGGCGACCGCGGCGTCGATGCCGTCCCCGACCTGTTGCGGCTGCTGCGCGAGTACTCCGTCTACGATCCGGGCAAGTATGGCTTCAGCGACCTGACCGCGGCTACCGATGCCGTGCGAAGCGGCTTTCGCCGCATTGGCCCTGCGGCCTCTTTCGTGCGGCCTGAGATCGAGCAGCTCCTGGCTTCGCCGGGTCTGGAGTACCGCTACAAGACGCTCGGCCCGGAAGAATGGGACGCGCTGCTGGTCGTCCTTGGGACGCCTGTCGAAACGCTTACCAAGCCGGAAAACCGAAGTGGAACCGACGCGCGGTACCGCGAGCGCGTCGCTAAACGAGCCGCCAGGCCTTACGATCCGCGCCGGGATTGATCGCCGAAACGGGACGAGAACCTCGCCAATTTATTGCATGCGGATTCCGCTATTTCGGCCTAATCGTTCAAGCGATTGATCGTGCTTCGAAACATCCTGCTTTTTGGAAGAGTGTGCCGCCGCTCAGAGGCAGAATCTCAGCGCAGAGTAACGTCAATGGTTTGATTCAGCCCTTGTCCGCGATGGCGGGATCGTTGGTTACTGGCGCAACCATGATCTCCAGCGTGGTCGTTGGCTATGTCTGCTTTCAGGAAACGGCAAAACTGATCTCAACGACCTGAATGAGGCGCAGGGCCGACCGACACAAGGTGTAGGGTCTTGTCGGAGGCTTGTGAGAACGCTGATCGGTGGTCTCGAACGCTTTCTGAGGTGCTAACTGCAACGATTGCGGGTAGCATGCGCCGCGGTGATAGGTTCGGCAGCCGCTTGCGACGAGGGGGCTCATATGTCCGACTTGCTATTGAAGCAACTCGCCTCGATCGGGTGTCGCGGACCTGTGATCAC